>PMIJ01000025.1 GCA_003157015.1 Bacteroidales bacterium | reverse complement strand
TGCAGAACTGAATGAACTGAATACCAAGGATCTGCTCAGGAGGGCCATTGAACAGGCATGTCAGAATGTAGTATCAAACCAGATTGAGTATGAGGCGAGCTCTGAAGCGTATCAGGCTGTAAAAGAATCTTACGATGTAGCCAGTGAAAAGTATGACAGGGGGTTGATGAGCTCTGTTGATTTTCTGATTCAGAAAACGACCTATATTACATCTCAAAGCACATTTCTTCAGTCAAAATATGCATTGATATTCAGTTACAAAATACTTGATTTTTATGCAGGTCAGCCTTTATCATTCAATAATAAGAATAAATAAAAAATTAAATAATCAGAATTATAATGAAGAGCAGAACAAATTTTACAAAGACATTTATTGTCGCAATAATTGCACTGGATGTCCTCTTAGCCGGTTCTTGCAAGAAAGGATCAAAAGAGTACTCTTATGAGACAGCTGTGGTTAAAAAGGGTACTATTATTAATACCATAACCGCAACCGGAACTCTGGAAGCTGATACTACTGTTTTAATAGGCACCCAGGTATCAGGAGTGATAAATAAAATATTTGTCGATTTCAACTCAGTCGTTAAGAAGCATCAACTTCTTGCAGTACTCGACACAACACCCCTGCAAACACAGGTTCGACAGTCACAGGCTGCACTTGACCAATCAAAGGGTGAAGTAGAATATCAACGTGCAACTTTTGAAAGATACCAGGCACTGCTTGATAAAAAGCTTATTGCCCAGGCTGATTATGACCAGGTGAAATACAATTATTCAACTGCTCGTGCTAATATTAAGACAGCACAGGCAGGATATGACAAAGCTGTTGTTAACCTCAACTATGCTTATATTACTTCACCAATTCTTGGTGTTGTACTGAACCGGGCCGTGGATCAGGGTCAGACAGTTGCATCCAGTTTCAGTACACCCAACCTTTTCACGGTAGCGAATGACCTTACGCAGATGCACGTTGAGGCTGCTGTGGACGAGGCAGATATTGGTCAGGTCAAACAGGGACAACCTGTTGATTTTACTGTCGATGCTTTTCCTACGGAAATATTTAAGGGAGATGTAAGGCAGATCAGATTACAGCCGCTTGTAACATCAAATGTCGTCACATATACGGTAATAGTGAACGCTCCCAATCCTGACAAGAAACTTATGCCAGGGATGACCGCAAACATAACCGTTCTTGTTCAGAAGGTAGACAGCGTATTAATAGTACCGGGAAAAGCTTTAAGATTTACTCCTGATGCAGCTTTCTTAGCTGAGTACATGAAGAACAATCCAATGGGACAGAGACAAGGAACAGGTGGAGCAGGCAGACCAGCAGGAACCGGAGGAGCAGCGGCAGGAACAGGAGCAGCAGCAGCAGGAACCGGAGGAGCAGCAGCAGGAACCGGAGGAGCACCGGGAACAGCAGCAGGTCAGCCTAACCCGGGAGGGGCAGGTGGTCAGGCAGGTAAAAAACCGGTCATTGTCTGGGTAAAAGAAGCAGACAAAGTTAGTCGCGTACGTGTTGCAACAGGAGCTATAGATGGTAGTAATGCTGAAATAAAATTTGGACTCAAAGAAGGTGATGAGGTTATTCTTTCAATGACTCTCGGAGGAAAATCAAGTACTACTACTGCCGCCGCTGCACCACAACAAACAACAAGCCCATTTATGCCAACACGTCCAGGCGGAAGAGGACGATAATACTTATATCGTATTTATGAAAAAGCTGATTGAAATAATAAAGCTGAAAAAAGATTATTATGTGGGAGAAGTTACCGTACATGCCCTCAGGGGTGTTGATATGGTAGTAAATGAAGGCGAATTTGTGGCTATCATGGGAGCCAGCGGATCGGGAAAATCAACAATGCTGAACATAATAGGATGTCTTGACAAGCCTACTGAAGGAGATTATATTCTTGACGGAATCAGCATTTCTTCATTAAGTAAAAACGAACTATCTGGTCTAAGAAACCAGAAACTCGGTTTTGTCTTTCAGACTTACAATCTTCTGCCGCGAACAAATGCACTTGACAATGTCGAATTACCTCTCCTTTACAATAAAACAGTAAAAACAAGGGAGAGAATTGATAGAGCCAAAGCAGCCCTTGAATCAGTTGGGCTCACTGACAGGATGCATCATAAACCGAATCAACTATCAGGAGGGCAGCAACAGAGGGTTGCAATTGCCCGGTCGCTTGTTAATGATCCTGTAGTAATTCTTGCTGATGAAGCTACAGGAAACCTTGATACCCGGACATCCTATGAAATCATGGCTCTTTTTCAGGAGCTGAATAACAAAGGCAAAACAATTGTCTTTGTAACTCATGAACCGGACATTGCCAGATGTGCAACCCGAAATATAATTTTTAAGGATGGCATAATATTGAGAGAGAGTGAAGTAAAAGACAGAATTAATGCACTCGAAATGCTTGCCAGTATTCCACTCGAAGCAGATTAGATAACACAAGAACAATGAGTATTAAAAACCTTTTAAAAATTGCAATGAATGCGTTGTTAAGAAACAAGCTCAGGGCCTTTCTTACAATGCTCGGTATAATTATAGGTGTTGCTTCAGTTATTGCCATGCTTGGAATAGGCCAGGGATCTAAGCTCAGCATTCAGCAACAGATAGCAGGAATGGGATTGAATCTTGTTACAGTGGTACCAGGGTCACAGCAGAGAGGAGGAGTTCAGTACGGAGCCTCTACAATGCAGAGTCTGAAAGAAACAGATGTAAGTGCCATACTCTCAGATTGTCCTGCCGTACTTTTAGCTTCACCTGAAGTGCGTGGCAACGGACAAGCCGTGTTTGGAGCATTAAACTGGCCGACATCTCTTTATGGAGAAAATGAGAGCTACTTGCAGATAAGGGAACGGTCAGTCACAAACGGCAGGATGTTTACTGAAAGAGAGCTTAGCAGCGCCGCAAAAGTTTGTCTAATGGGACAAACAGTAGTAAAAAATTTATTTGGTGAAGGTGCAGATCCGGTCGGGCAGGTTATAAGATTCAAAAAAATACCATTCCTTGTAATCGGAGTGCTTGATGCAAAAGGATTGAATACTTTCGGACAGGACCAGGATGATTTATTACTTGCTCCCTATACTACAGTTCAGAAAAGAGTACAAGCTATTACCTGGGTACAGAGTATCTATACTTCGGCGGTTGATTCCAAATCAACTGCTGATGCAGCAACGCAGATAGAAGAAACTTTGCGAAGGACACATAAAATTAAAGCCTCTGATCAGAATGACTTTACGATCAGGAACCAGACTGAGCTATTGTCCACTTTTAGTTCAGTAAGTAATATTCTTACCATTTTACTGGGCGCCATAGCCGGAATTTCACTCCTGGTGGGAGGTATTGGGATCATGAACATAATGTATGTATCTGTTACAGAGCGTACCAGGGAAATTGGCCTCCGTATGGCAATCGGTGGTAAAGGATTCGATATTTTATTGCAATTCCTTACCGAATCAATCTTACTAAGTATAACAGGAGGTATAATAGGTATTCTCCTGGGTATTGCAGCATCAAAGATAATAGGATCCGCTATGTCATGGCCTGTGGTTGTACTGCCAAGCTCGGAAATCCTGTCATTTGTAGTATGTACAGTTATCGGAATATTCTTTGGCTGGTACCCTGCAAGAAAAGCAGCAAGCCTCGACCCTATTGATGCACTGAGATATGAATAAAAGGAATAAAAACCACTAGCTCTGAATTAATATAGAAAGAAAATGCCTTATCAGAAATTCCGGATAAGGCATTTTCATTTTATTATATTTTAACCTTCAAAGTATTAACTAACGTTTTTCATGTCCTCCCTGTGTATTTTCTCCCACATGCCCTGCCCGTGTATTTTCTTTCATTTGTGACCTGACTTTTACAGGTTGTCCGATGTTTTTTCCATAGTAGTTTATATTTTGAGGAGGTCTTGTTGTACGGGTTTTTTGTACAGTAGTGTTTGTCTTACGTACTTCTGTTATCTTGTTTCTGGCTTCCGGTGTCCAGTAGAATGGCTTCCGTTGATTTTCGTTGAATCCTCTGATATTTGCTATATCAGTCTTGTTATAAAGGTTTCGGTAATAGTATCTCGGATAATTTGAAACATAAAGGTGAAAATGCATCCAGGGTTGGAAAACATTCAGATCCAGTGCCACAACATATGCATTATACAGATCAAATCCACTATACATCGGAGGTAATCCATCTGAGAATTGCCATTGTCCGTCATCGAGGTAGACAAAATCCTGGTTCACTAAATCATAGAATGTTTCGATATCAGGAATATAATAATATCGCACTCCTGAATAATAGGCAGGTGCCCAGCCTGGATTTGTATATTGTCTCACCTGAGCTTGCAGTGAAGTAGAATAAACGCTGGTCAAAGCGGTGAAAAAGATCACACTCATAAGAGTAATCCCGGATTTTTTAATTGTTTTCATAATTGTCAATTATTTGTCTGTTTATAATTAAACAAAATAAATATGTATTTGTTTAAGTTTAAATCAGTATTCGAAAAATATTTATGAAGTTAAAGCCGTTCTTTACTAGCGATTAAATAAAATGATTATCTTTAATTGAAGAGTAATAATCGTGAGAGATTATGTAAAAAGAGAAATTTACATTCATTGCATACCAACTTGTAATCTTGATTCGAACTTAACAAAGTCTTTATTGTTTTATCTTTATTTTAATGACTGCCATGTACAGGACAAAACTGTTGATCTTTTCCATTTCCGTCCTTATTAATATTTCATTCTGTGCCTATTCGCAAAAAAACAATAAATCAGACACACTGCAGACTTTTACGCTTGCACAATGCATTGATTTTGCCTTTCAGCACCAGCCTGCCCTTAATCAGTCGTTAATTAATCTGAATATTGCCAGAATCACTAATAGAATCAACCTGTCAGGCTGGTTGCCACAGGTAAATCTTTCCGGCAACTTATTACATTACAATCAATTGCCAACATCATTTGTTCCTAATCAAACGGTTCCTGGCGGACCACCAGTTTTAACGCATAACGGCGTGAGCAACACTTTTGTTCCCCTGTTATCTGCTTCCCAGACAATATTCAACCCCCAACTTGTGTACTCAGCCAGAAAAGCGCCATTATATATACAGCAGGCAGAACAAGTGACTGACAGTGCCAAAATAAATATTGTGTCAAGTGTGAGCAAATCATTTTATAATCTTCTGTTTACTCTTAAGCAAATAAATGTTTTGGAGGAAGATACCACACGACTGGGCAGGAGCGTTTTGGACGCTTACCATCAATATGTTGGAGGCATTGCAGATGTGACTGATTATGAACAGGCTATTATCACGCTAAATAATTCAAAAGCACAACTGAGGCAACAAACTGAAAGCATTGTTCCGGCTTATGCTGTTTTGAAGCAAACAATGGGCTGTCCTCCCGGGCAACAGTTTAATATAGCTTTTGATACCGTTCAAATGATGCAGGAAATTACTTTCGATACCACACAGCTGTTACAATATGAAAAACGTATCGAATATCAGCAACTTCAGACCTTGAAAAAATTGCTGCATCAGCAGACAAATTATAATAAGCTTTCATTTCTTCCGTCTGTATCTGCCATATATGATTACTATTATGAATATGAAAATAATTCATTCCCCGCCCTTTTTAATTCCGCTTATCCGTATTCCTACATCGGGTTAACATTTAATTTTCCGCTGTTCACAGGGTTTTCGCGTATAGAAAGCGTTCACAAATCGAAGTTGCAGGAACAGCTTGCGGACTGGGACGTCAGTAAGCTGAAATCACAGATATATACTGAGTATACCTCAGCTATGGCCGGTTATAAAGGCAACCTGTATAATCTGCAAATACTGAGAGATAATGAAACCAGGGCAAAAGATGTATACCGGATTTTATCGCTTCAGTACAAGCAGGGCATAGTGGCATACCTGAATATTATTGTGGCTGAATCGAACCTTATAACAGCCGAGACAGGATACATAAACGCTTTATTCCAGCTTTTGTCAAGTAAAATTGATCTGGAAAAAGCAATCGGCATAATTCCTTATAATAAATAGTTCATTAAAAATAATCCCGCATATGTTTAGATCGCGCCTGACCCTTGCATTTATTTGTTGCCTGCTTCTTTCTTCATGTAAAGAAAAACAGGCACTTCCACCAAAGCCCATACCGGTTAATTTGTTTACAGTAAAAGCACGGCCCGTTGTATATTACGACAGGTACACCTCAACTACGGTTGCTCTCTATCAGGTTAATCTTCTTTCCCAGGTACAGGGTTTCATAACCGGAATATTTTTCAAGGAAGGAAGTCATGTTAAAAAGGGAGATAAATTATATGAGATTGACAGACGGATCTATGAAAGCAACTATAATGCAGCCGCTGACAATTTAAAAGTTGAGGAGGGAAATCTGAAACAGGCTCAGCAGGACGCTGACCGTTATGAGTACCTTAATAATAATCAGGCAGTCGCAAAACAGGTTTATGATCATGCAATTATAACTCTGGAAAATGCAAAGAATTCATATAAATCGGCGGCTGAAGCGTTCAATAACTCCAAAACTAACCTGAATTATTCAATTATTACTGCTCCGTTTGATGGTACAATCGGTTTTAGTCAGGTAAAACCCGGAGATTATACAACACCCGGACAGACAATACTAAACACCATCTCAAGCGACGATCCTATCGGGGTTGATTTCTTAATAAATGAAAAGCAGTTGCTCTATTTTGAAAATCTTCAAAAAAATAAGGACCAACCTTCTGATTCGTTGTTTACACTTATATTGCCCGACAATTCTTTCTATTCTCTTACAGGAAAAATCTCAGTAATTGACCGTGCCGTCAATTCCCAGACAGGAACTCTCAGAATCAGGCTTATCTTTCCCAATCCGAAAGGAAGCTTAAGATCGGGAATGAGCTGTGTGGTGAGAGTACGTAATCAGGATTCCAGTCCTCAGTTGTTAATCCCAAACAAATCACTTATAGAAGAAATGGGTGAATATTCCGTCTATCTGGCAAAAGATAGTGTGATGGGGGGTCCGGCTGATACAGCCCGGTCAGGTCATGCAGTAAAAGGGAATCATGGTTTGTTCGCATTCCAGAAGAGAGTGCAGACAGGAGTCACAATAGGATCAAATGTGATAATAAAAAAAGGAATAATAGAGGGCGACAAAATAGTAGTTGACGGAGTACAATCATTGCACAACGGCTCTCAAATAGCTTCTTCTGACCAACGGCCTTCAGGTAAAACAGGAATCCAACCGCCAATTAAATGAGGAATAATATATGATCGCTAATACCTTTATTAAGAGGCCCGTGACTGCTATAGTCATATCTGTCGTATTGGTGATTACCGGTATTATCAGCATTTTAAATTCATCGATAGAACAGTATCCTAATATTACTCCTCCTGTTGTACAGGTTAACGGTCAGTTTACCGGGGCTGATGCGCTAACAGTTGAGCAAACGGTGGCTACTCCTATTGAGCAGCAGGTTAACGGTACTCCGGGAATGGAATACATGCAAAGCAATAACACCAATAACGGGTTAATGTCAATGAACGTAACCTTCAAGATTGGAACTAATATTGATATAGCCACGCTTGATGTTCAGAACCGTGTAAGTATAGCCACGCCATTGATACCGGCAGCAGTAAGCCGTCTGGGACTTACGGTGCGGGCTCTTAACCCCAGGATGCTTATGATGGTAGCGATCTTTGCACCAAAAGGAACTCACGACATAACTTACCTTGATAACTTTTCAAATATTTTCATTCAGGATGCATTGCTTCGTGTTCCGGGAGTCAGCAGTATTAACAGGTACACCGATGATTTCAGCATGAGGATCTGGATGAATCCGGAAAAGATGGCCGGCTATAACCTGACTCCCCAGGATGTTATTTCTGCTTTAAATGCTCAGAATGTCCAGGTAGCTGCAGGCTCTGCCGGTGTTCCTCCTCAGCTAAAAACACAGACCTTCGAACTAGGCATTCTGGTAAATGGCCGGTTAAGTAAAGTTTCTGATTTTGAAAATGTTATTGTAAAAACTGTCCCGGCTACCGGGGAATTGGTTTACCTTAAAGATGTGGCAAGGGTGGAACTGGGTAAATTTACCTTTTCCAGCAATTCTTTTGTCGATGGAAAACGGGCTTCCTGCCTGCTTATTTACCAGGCTCCCGGAAGTAATGCCCTGGAAACAGCAAATGGTATTTACAAGGTTTTGGCACAACTTAAAAAATCGTTTCCTTCTGATGTTGATTACAATATTCCCTTTGAATCTGTGACTGTTGTAAAGGTTTCAATGAACGATGTTGTAGTAACTTTGCTTAAAGCTCTTGGACTGGTTGCATTGGTTGTTTTTCTGTTTCTTCAGAGTCCTCGCTCTACGTTGATCCCTGTACTTGCCATTCCCGTTTCAATTTTAGGAACTTTCATTTTTTTCATTCCTCTAGGGTTTACTATTAATACTCTGACCATGTTTGGATTTGTGCTGGCTATTGGTATAGTGGTTGATGATGCTATTATTGTGGTAGAGGCTGTGCAGCACTATATTGACAACAACCATATGTCGGCTAAAGAGGCTACCTACCAGGCAATGAAGGATATCTCAGCTCCTGTTGTGGCTATTGCTCTCATTCTGGCAGCTGTATTTGTTCCTGTTGGTTTCATCCCCGGTATAGTTGGCCATTTGTACCAACAGTTCGCTATTACTATTGCCATTTCAGTAATACTGTCAGCTTTTATTGCCTTATCGCTGACTCCAGCGCTTTGTTCCCTCCTCTTAAAACCATCCCATGCCTATGATTCAAATTCCGGGTGGCCGGGACAGTTTTTCTATCGTTTCAACAACTGGTTTGAGAAGCTGACAGCCAATTATTCCCTCGGTGTAAAACGCAGCATAAAGGCATCGAGGTATGTGGTCATTTTACTTATATGTATTTGCGTTTGTACCTTCTTTCTTTTTCAAAGAAAGTCAACCAGTTTTATTCCGTCCGAGGATGATGGGAATCTTTATGTGACATATCAATTGCCTCCTGCATTTTCAACTGTGCAATCTGTTGCAGTAATGACTCAGCTTATGGCAGTCATCACATCCACACCGGGTGTAGGTCATTATGCCGCATTGTCAGGGTTGAATGTTGTTACCAATGCAACGAATTCAAACTGCGGAACCATCTATTGCCAGCTTAAACCCTGGGATGAGCGATCCGTTTCGAGTGAACAGGTACCCGGAATAATAAGTGTATTGCAGAAACGTATTTCTGAAGCAGGAATAAAAAATGCCAATGTACAGGTTATTCAGCCTTCTCCCATTCCCGGAGTTGGTTCAACTGTCGGCTTCAGTTTCCAGATTGAACAGCGGAATACAAATGATGATGTACATGCATTTGAGAAGGTGGTAAACACATTTATAACCGAAGCAAACAGGGATCCTTCAATATCTGGGGCATTCAGTTATTACTCGGCCCACACACCCAATTTCAGTCTTACGGTTGACCGTGAGAAATGCGAAAAACTGGGAGTAAATGTTGCAGATGTATTTACAACTATCCAGGCTTATATGGGCAGTATGTATATCAATGATTTCACCACTTACAACAGGACCTTCCATGTAGTAATTCAAGCTGATACATCTTTTCGGCAGCTTGTATCCAATGTTGATAAGTATTATGTTCGTAATCAATCAGGGAATATGGTGCCATTAGGCACCCTGGTCAGTTATAAGCCAACAGAAGCCGCCCCTCTGATATCTCATTTTAATATTTTCCGCTCCGCCGAAATTGATGGGGCATCTCCGGCAGGATACAGCAGTTCCCAAACACTTAAAGCTCTGGAAAAAATAGCTGCTAAAGTTTTGCCTCAAGGTTATGCTTTTGAGTATTCAGGATTAAGCTATGAGGAGATAGAGGAAGGCTCTTCAACATTTTATATTTTCCTCTTCTCTATCTGCTTTGTATTTCTGTTTCTCGCGGCATTATACGAAAGCTGGTCAGTGCCTTTTTCTGTATTGCTGGCAGTCCCTATAGGCGCTTTTGGTGCAATACTTACTCTCATATTTCTTCCGGGCCTTACAAACAATGTGTATGCACAGATAGGGCTCATTACCCTCATCGGGCTTGCTGCCAAAAATGCAATTCTGATTGTTGAATTTGCCAAAGTGAGGGTTGACCGGGGAGAAGAGCTGATAAAATCCACTCTGGAAGCAGTCAAGCTGCGTTTACGGCCTATTGTTATGACATCCATGGCATTTCTTCTGGGTGTTCTGCCACTTGCATTTTCAACCGGAGCCGGAGCTGTTGCCCGCAGGACAATAGGGTTTACAGTTCTTGGCGGCATGCTGGCGGCCACTACTCTTGCTATTTTCATCGTCCCGGTACTCTTCGTAATTATCACACGTTTGTCATATGGCCGGGAAAAGCTTGAATATCTCCACGCTCATCATGAAGAATTGATGGAAAAAGCGAAAAAAGTTGAACAACAAAATATTGACCCGGAATTAGAGTACGATTTGCACAGATCCCGCGAAATCCATAACCTTGCCCAGGAATGATCGCTAATACATTTATCAAACGGCCGGTTACTGCTATCGTTATATCAGTCATTTTAATTATATCTGGTATAATTTGTATTTATAACCTGCCTGTTGATCAGTATCCAAACATATCACCGCCCGGAGTATCGGTATCAGGACAGTATACCGGAGCTGATGCGCAGACTGTCGAACAGACTGTTGCTACACCCATCGAGGAACAGGTAAACGGCACACCGGGGATGGATAACCTGCAAAGCACCAGCACCAACAGCGGAGCCGTAAACATTGGTGTGACATTCAAAGTCGGAACAAATGTTCATATTGCAGCTTTAAATGTGCAAAACCGTGTAGGCATTGCAGCACCTCTGCTACCTTCGGTGGTCAGCCGTCTGGGTCTCACTGTCCGTGCCCGAAACCCTGATCAGCTTATGCAGGTAGCCATTTATTCTCCAAATGGAACTCATAACATAACTTTTCTCGATAATTACACAAGTATATATATTGAGGATGCATTGCTTCGGGTGCCAGGCGTAGGAGATATAAGTGCAAGGACCGATCAGTTTAGTATTCGTATCTGGATGGATCCTGAAAAAATGGCCTCGCACGGTTTAATTCCCCAGGATATCATTAATGCTCTTAATGCGCAAAATGTACAGGTAGCAGCTGGTTCGGCAGGAGCCCCTCCTCAGGATGGTACACAAACTTTTGAATTGGGAATTCTGGTAAACGGACAATTAAAAAATGTTTCCGATTTTGAAAAAGTTATTGTTAAAACTGTTCCAGCTACAGGTGAAATGATTTATCTGGAGGATGTGGCAAGAGTGGAACTGGGGAAATTTACCTATTCCAGCAATTCATTCGTTGATGGTAAGAGAGCTTCAATTTTAATGATATTTCAATCGCCGGGAAGCAATGCACTGCAAACGGCAAATAATGTTTACGCAGCATTGGCAAAAATGAAAAAGTCTTTCCCGGCCGATGTTGATTATAAGGTGCCCTTTGAGTCAATTACCATCATAAAAGTTTCCATGGTTGAAGTAGTGGGAACTTTGCTGAAGGCACTGGCTCTTGTTGGTCTCGTGGTTTTACTATTCCTGCAGAACTTCCGATCAACCATTATACCTATTCTTGCGATACCTGTTTCTATTCTGGGTACATTCTGCTTTTTCATACCATTAGGTTTTACAGTTAACACACTAACCATGTTCGGTTTTGTGCTTGCGATAGGTATTGTAGTTGATGATGCAATTATTGTGGTTGAGGCTGTGCAGCATTATATTGATAACAACCATATGTCTGCCAAAGAGGCTACTTACCGGGCAATGAAGGATATTTCGGCTCCGGTTGTGGCTATAGCTCTCATACTGGCAGCTGTCTTTGTTCCGGTTGGCTTTATACCTGGAATAGTTGGACGGTTGTACCAGCAATTTGCCATTACCATAGCCATTTCGGTAGTTCTTTCAGCTTTCATAGCTTTATCTTTGACTCCCGCACTCTGTTCCCTTCTATTAAGACCATCGCGCACTGATAAACCTGCAAACTGGATAGGCAGATTTTTCCATTATTTTAATAACTGGTTTGAAAAGATGACTGATAAATACACCAGCGCAGTAAAACGCGGGATAACAGCTTCAAGATATATTGTAATTTTACTTGTGATTATATGCGGTACCGCTGTCATTTTATTCAAGAAAAAACCTTCCGGTTTCATTCCGTCAGAAGATGGCGGCCGTCTGTTTCTTACCTATCAGTTGCCTGAGGCATCCTCCACAACACAATCTGTTGAAGTCATCACCAAACTTATGAATGTAATTGGTGCCACTCCAGGTGTTGATCACTATTCTGCCATATCGGGGCTGAACATTGTTAACTCGGGTGCCACATCCAACTGCGGTACTATTTTTTGCATGCTTGCACCTTGGGAAAAGCGCACTAAACCGGAAGAGCAGGTACCCGGCATCATGGATGTGATAAAAAAACGTATTGCAGCAGCCGGTATAAAGAATGCAAGTATTGTTGTAATTCCTCCTCCTCCTATTCGTGGTATAGGACAGGCTGCAGGATTCAGTATGCAAATAGAACAGGGCAATACAAATGATGATGTGTATGCATTCGAAAATGTTGTAAAGAAGTTTGTAGCCGAAGCTCATAAAAATCCTGCAATTGCCACTGCATTCAGTTACTACGGTGCTCATACTCCAAGCTATGATCTTACTCTTGATCGGGAAAAATGTGAAAAGATGGGAGTAAATATCTCAGATGTTTTTACAACAATGCAGGCATATATGGGAAGTTTGTTCGTTAATAACCTGACACTTTATAATCGAACTTTCCATGTGGCTGTTCAGGCAGATACAACATTCCGTGCGCTGATATCAGATATGAATAAATACTATGTACGCAATCAGGCTGGGCAAATGCTGCCTCTCAGTACTATTATAAGTTATAAGGCAACGGTAGCTCCTCCTTTAATTAAACATTACAATATTTTCCGCTCTGCTGAAATAGATGGTTCAACTCCTCTGGGTTTCAGTACTGGTCAGGGAATCGAAGCATTGAAAGCAACTGCCGAAAAGGTTTTGCCACAGGGTTATATATATGAGTTTTCAGGACTGAGCCTGGAAGAAATAAGATCCGGATCGACCACTATTTATATATTTATTTTTTCTATCTTATTCGTATTTCTGTTCCTGGCGGCTCTCTATGAAAGCTGGTCAGTACCTTTTTCAGTAATGCTTGCTGTGCCGATAAGCGCCTTTGGAGCAATTCTGATGCTAATGTTTATACCTCGCCTGACCAATAATGTATATGCACAGATAGGCCTTATAACTTTGATTGGGCTATCAGCAAAGAATGCAATTCTTATCGTGGAATTTGCTAAAGTGCGTGTTGACAACGGAGAAGAACTCATCAAATCCACACTGGAAGCTGTCAGACTGCGATTTCGCCCCATCCTTATGACTTCAATGGCATTTATCCTGGGTGTCCTGCCTCTTGCTTTTGCTACAGGGGCTGGTGCCGTAGCACGGAATACAATAGGTTTTACTGTTCTTGGAGGTATGATTGCAGCCTCCACACTTGCCATCTTAATTGTTCCGGTGCTATTTGTAATTATTACCCGTTTCTCGTACGGAAAAAGGAAACTCGCCTATCTTCTGGAGCATCATGAAGAATTGATAGAGAAAGCTCGGAAAGTAGAACAGCAAAATATTGATCCGGAATTAGAGTATGAAATAACTCATAACAAAGATAAAAATTAAGAAAGCCACCTAATCTTTGTGGACTCTGCAGCAGGCTAAAGAAGTTTAATTGTTCCTATTTTCGGACAGCATAATCTTCAAAAACGAGGTTACTTTCTTTTTTATAATACAATGAATTTAATATAACAAAAAGCTTGGTGACTTCATTGATTATTGCCTGAATAAACACATGCTGATCATTCGTGATTTTATCAACTGGCATTATGCATGCTACCAGGATATTTAAATTTTTGGGATTGGAAATTATGTAGCTATAGGGTAAAACAGTTTCTTTTTCAATAATCATTTTATTGCTCACATGAGGATAACTGTGTTTTAATCCTTTCCTGGATCCAAAATGTTCACAAACAGTTCTCTGATTTTTGCTGTCAATTATTCTGAATAATACCCATTCTGAATTTACTATTCCAATTACACGGTCTCCAAAAAAATTAAAAGCTTTTTTTAAACCGTCTTTTGTTTCAGGATATTTATCAATAGTGTTAAAAATTGATTTAATCTCCTGTATCTGTACATTCAGAACAGCAATATACTGTTCTGAATCAGTAAGTCTCTCCTCAACTTTTTTCTTCTCACCGTTAATCTTTGTGATCAGTTCTTTATGCCTGTTAACTTCACGCTTGTATAAATTGAGTATTAAAATACTTATTATAAATAAAATACAAATCAGGGATCCTTCAAAAGTTTCCTCTTCGAGTATAAATTTCGGGGTCAGGCTTACCGGACCCTTGATTAAAGTCGGAGTATAAATTATAAAAGCAAACAGGATGATAAAGATTATAAGATATAAGATCTGCAGAAAAGAGGGCCGGAAGTTTAGTTTTTTCATCACCTTATTATCTGTTAAATAGTTTTTAAGATTAAAGATCCTCTGCGTAGTTTCCCAGATGATATGTTGGAAAGGATAAAACTGGGACACTGGCTTTGTTTATCATCTGATGGGCATAAGTGCCCAAAAGTAAATTGGAAACGCTCCTCTCCTGTTCGGTCATTATTGAAATAAGGTCTGCATCTACCGATGCTGAATAATTGAGGATTAAATCGGTCAGATTTCCACCCTTTAGATGCTCAACTTTATACGGGATGTCGTGATCCCAAAAATAAGAGCACACCTGTTCAGTATATTTATATAGTTTCTTTTCAATACTTTTTAAATGTGAACCTCTTACTGTGATCAGGTGAATTTCTGAACCAAACAGCTTTGCAAGCTTTACTGTATAAGGAACTTTTTCGCGTGTCTGCAGGGTAATATCAAGAGGCAGGACTATCTTACCTATATTTGGCGGTATTTTGCATTTTCTGACAGTGATCACAGGGTTCTTTGAGTGCGATGCAATTTTGTAGGCATTGCCTCCAATGAACAATTCTTCAAAGCCTGATTCTCCATGAGTTGAAAGTACGATTATAGAATCTTCGAACTTATCTGCCAGGGCTGTTACTTCACTGAATATTTTACCTTCCTTAATTATATAATTCAATGCGCAATTAATATTTCCTCCAGATTTGCATTTTTGCAGGATATCTTCAAATTTCCTTTTTGCGACCTGATTATCCTTTTCAGGAAGCTCATTATTATATATATTCTTTCCGATAACGTGAGCCATCTGAATATTTGCCCCGGTTTTTTTAGCCAGCATCATTGCCATATTCAAGCCATCGAGTGACTCATCAGAAAAATCGATAGGAACTATTATAGTTTTCATAATTCTGATTTAAATGGTTGGAAATAACACCGTTTAGCTTCCCGATGTATTGAAATGTATGTTCCGTGAACCAAATATTTTTACCTGTTCAGGAATGCACGCCTGATTCTGGATAGTACGTCACTTTCGCTGAACTTCAATTCGAGTCCATACTGTTTCATTGACAGGTCCAATTTTTTTCTGTCAGCCCTTGATAAATCTTCTACAAGGTCGATCACCCCTGATTTAAATGTATTATATGTAATACCTAGCCCTTCCAATTCTTTTATTACAAAAGACCTGGTTCCGTTACACACCATATTTTTAATAAAAATTTTCATGATTGATTAGTTTTAAAGTGAGTTAATCTATCCTTTACCAAACTTATTCCATCCGGTTACCCGGGATTCATAGCTTCGTGTTTCATATTTGACAGATGAATGTCTCAAACCATTCTGTCAGAGCAACACTTTAACATAGATTTAACTATTAAGAACCGAAGCTTCGGTTTTAGAGAATTCATTATAACGTTTCTCAATTATTTCCCAATTAATCAGTTTCCAGAATGCCTCTAAATAATCCTTCTTCCTGTTTTGATAATCGAGGTAATATGCATGTTCCCACAAATCGCAGTTCATTAATGGAAATAATCCGATGCGTAATGGGTTTCCCGCATTGCTCTTAAGGATTATTTCCATTGTTCCCTCAGGATTCAGAACAAGCCATGCCCAACCAGCTCCGAATAATGACAGGGAAGCCTTTATAAAGGAATTTTTAAAGAATGTGACAGAGCCAAAATTTCTCTTTATCAAATCTGCCAGGGGCCCTTTGAGAGCATTATGGGTCTCTGGTTTCAGGCCTTCAAAATAAAATTTATGATTCCATACCTGGGCAGCATAATTAAAAACCGGACCATCAGCTACCTTTACAATCGTATCGAGATCCAGGTTTTTATATTTTGTGTCTCCAATTTCAGCGTTAAGACTAGTTATATAAGCCTTATTATGTTTGTTATGATGAAGTTTGAGTGTCCTTTCAGAAATATACGGTTCAAGTGCATTTAATTCATAAGGTAACTCATATAACTCGTATTTCATTTTGAATAGCTTTAGGATCTGTAATACAACCAATTGATTGCCGGTTAATTTATAAACCACTAATACTCAAAGCTACATTCACGAGAAATGGGAATAATTAAGCCCGCATTAATATTAGATTAAGAATTCATTAAGATTGAAAAAAATTGAAGCCAGGGAAGCATGAAAGATCCTTAATCTCTTCCTTCCTGATTATTATATCTGAGGTTCCTCGCTCAGAACATATCCAAACCCTTTTTTTGTATGGATCAGTTTTTTGGTAAATCCTTTATCGATTTTATTCCTCAGCGAATTAATATGAACATCGATTACATTTGTTCCTGAATTAAATGAGAAACCCCAGATTTTCTCTGCAATATACATTCGGTCAAATACTTTTCCCTTATTGCTCAGTAACAATTCCAATATTTTAAATTCGGTAGGTGTAAGGCTAATCTCTTTCGCGTTGCGGCTGACCTTTTTTGAAATTGAATCCACTTCAAGATCAAGTACTTTTAAAACAGGATTCACCATGACCTCCCTGTTTCTGCGAACGAGCGCTTTGATCCGGGCAAAAAGCTCCTGGAAGCTGAATGGCTTTACCAGGTAATCATCGGCTCCGCAATCAAAACCTGTAAGCTTATCATCAATGGAATCAAGGGATGTCAGCATTATTACCGGAGTAAGATTATTGTTGTTTCTGATCTTTTTGCATAAATCAAATCCTGAAATGCCTGGAATCACTACATCGAGTATAATGGCATCATACTTCCTTGAGAATGCCAGCTTTTCGCCTATTGTACTGTCATATGCAATATCTACAATACAATCATTGCTCTCCAGACCTATTTTAACAAATGATGATATTTTGGGATCATCTTCGACCAACAATATTTTCATTTTCTTTCAGTTATAATATTGCAAGGTAAACAAAATCTGTTTTAATTTTTGAAATTATTGCTATTTTTGAGGTATTCACAATATCCTGCGTAAGTTAATCTTTCTGGCATGCCAAAAACAACATTGTTTTCATCGGATAATTCAGGTGCGAGGCAGTTTTTTATATGGGTCTCAGTTTGTTTGGCGCTTCTCTTAAGCTTACTCGATCTTGCCGGATGGATATTCAATATTGCCGTCTTAAGAAGCCTGACGCCTCAGCTGGGAACCATGAATCTGATTACTGCAATTTGTTTTATTCTTACATCTTCAGCACTTTTGATAATTCTGCTTGACTTTCCTTCAACCAGGATAAAATCTTTGTCAGTATTTCTTGCAGTTGTCATCTGTTTTATAAGCCTGGTCTCTGTTTACGCATGTACATATTATATTGAAACAGGTCGTGAATCATCCTTAACCTCGTTATCTGGTTTTAGCTTTTTCCTATCTCCTGAAAAAAGAGTGACTCTTCTTACGTCATGCGATTTTTTGCTTATCGGCATCATTATTTTACTCTTAGTGACAAAGAAAGAAAATGCTTCCGAAATTGCACATTTCTTAATTATTCCTATATTTTTTATAAGTTACTATACTATCGTAAAATATATTCTTGATGTCAATTCAGTTGTCGGATTGAGTAATATTTCGATCCCCCTTAATACCGACATTGCCTTTTGTTCAGTCTGTGCTGCTGTTTTGCTTATGAGGCCTCAGACATGGCTTTTAGAGACCTTTACCTCCCAAAAGACAGGTGGAATTTTTGCACGGAAACTTATTCCTGCTCTTATTATTTTGCCCCTTGTTATTGGATGGCTGCATAAAGAAGGTGATAAGGCCAGTTTATTTAAATCTGAAGAAGATGTCATTCTGCTGGCAATCGTATACACTGTCTGCTTCCTTGTGCTTGTATGGATGACGGCCCGGTCGGTCAATAAAATAGACATCCAGCGACAAGCATCTGAAGAAGCCTTGCAAGAAAGAGAGAGCCAGTTAACGGACCTTAATGCCACAAAAGATAAGTTCTTCAATATCGTTGCGCATGATCTGAAAAATCCATTTACCAGCCTGCTGGGATCTTCTGAATTATTATATGAAAATATTGATAACCTGGGAACTGAAAACATAAGAGAGCTTGCACTTATTTTGAATGATTCCGCAAAATCAGGGTACGCAATACTTCAAAATTTACTTGACTGGTCAAGATCACAGACAGGGTTGTTGAAAATAAATCCCGAGAGTGTTAACCTCAGAGATCTGATAAATGAAAATATCTCTGCTCAGCAGTTAGCAGCTGCAAATAAAGAGATAAAAATGTATTATAAATCAGAAGAAGATGTTTTTGTATATTCGGATAAAAACATGATCAATACAATTCTGAGAAATCTCCTCAGCAATGCAGTGAAATTTACTTACAAATCTGGTAAAGTGGCGATTAGCACAACTACGGCTAATGATGAAGTAATAGTTTCCGTAAAAGATTCAGGGATAGGAATCCCAATGGAAAAGATTGAACAGTTATTCAAAATCGACGCCAGAAATTCAAATCCCGGAACTGAAAATGAACAGGGAACAGGTCTCGGACTTAAGCTCAGCAAAGAATTTGTAGAGAAACTCGGGGGCAGGATCTGGGTTGAATGCATCGAGACAAAAGGAAGTGAATTCAGATTTTCGATCCCGCTAACTAAGGGTTAACTATCTAGTAACAAAGCTATCTATTATAATCAGGATCAAATGACTCAATCCGTTTGATTTCACTCTTTACCAATCATCAACTCCTTCACTTTACGTATATCAACCTCTGTCTGAGGGTTGAATTCAACACTGTTCATGTAATTTAAAATTGAAATGTACAGCTGTTTTGATGCAAGTCTGTCTTCTGAAATATTTTTCAGATCTATGCTGCAGACCATTAATTTGCCCCCGTTTACCTCAGCTTCGAAAGCAAGGGCTAGCCGTCGGTTTTCAAACCATGTATCAATTGGTTGAATTAATGGTTTAAATTTGGGAGGAAAATTATCGATTATCATCGCCTGCGAATGAGAAACCGGATCCCACCATTGCCAGTTGCTGTGATACTCTGTCGGAAAATCTCTGAAAAGAGGATGCTTTGGATCACAAAGAATTCCAAGAGTATGTGGAGGTTGATTATTTGTCCAGGCTGTATTCCAGAAAACAGTTGAAAATCCGATTGCAACCTTCGCTCCTTTGTCTTTCCCGATTTTGCCATAGTTCAGCAATAATACTGAGCCTCCGTTTTTAAGAGCTGCTTCAGCATTTTTATCAAGTTTATCTGTAACTAAAACATTTTTACTATTTATCTCCTGTTTATCAGGGTAAACCCAGAAATCCCATTTGTTCCTGTATGGAGTGCCTGACAGAAGCACTTCCAAAGTAAGCTTCTGTGCTTTGATCAGATCCATAAGATCCATCTGGAATACCCCGATTTCAAAACAATTGCCCACTTCTATTCTGTCTTTGGTAAAGATCTCTTTGCGGATTATATTCCCATCCTCATCAGTTACCTGGCAAATAATCTCAGCTTTTTCGATTGGTTTTTCGCCAAAATGGGCTATCTCAATATCGGCTTTAAAAGACTCATTATTGGTATAAACCATTTTTGGCATTTTTGCCAGAGGAACTGTCTGATTGCAGAACATCCTGAATTCTTCGGGCGAGATATAACCCTTTGATTCAAAAAATGAATTAAGCACGCCTACCAGAGCTGTCCCCTGTCCGGGAAAATCATGCAACTGAAGCAAATGAAAACCGGCGAATCCTGGTGTGCGAAGAGCAGCCTCAATATCAGCCTTATAACATAATGCCTGGAGCTTTCCTGATGACATAAGAAAGTCCTCCGCCTGATCTCCCATATTATTTTCAGTAAGTGATTCCCTGAATATTTCAAAATTTGTTGGTTTCAGTACACCGGTATACTTTTCTATTTCCTTAAAATCAGGGTAAGCACACCATTGTCCTATCTCGTGACTTACCGTAGGTATGGTATATTTTGAAATAATATCGTGATAGTTGAACATTGTTTGTGGCGCTTCACTGTTTATTAAACTTTTCAATCCTTCACCCCAACGTTGTATGCGTGGTTCAGCAGTAAGGTTGTAATCGTTTTCAGGAATTGCCGGCCAGCCGGATCCTGAAGTGTAAACCCTTCTGTTATCTTCAGATTTCCAGTAGGTCAGAAGCTTCCCCAGGTATGCATTCTGATTTGCACCGGCAGGTTCATTCCCATATGTCAGCATACAAAATGAAGGGTGGTTTCCATATGCACTGATGATCTTGTCGCCCTCCTCATAAATAAATTTATCGACCGCTCTACCATCGCCTATTGTCGTCCCGGAATTAGCCCAGGAGGAACATTCGATCTGAAAATACATACCAAGCTGGTCACCTGCGATAAATGCAGCTTCCGGAGGACACCATGAATGAAACCTTACAGTGTTCAATCCATAATCTTTAAAGGTCTGCAGCACTTTTAACCACGATTTGACATCGGTGGGGGGATAACCTGTAAGAGGGAAAATACAGCACTCAAGAGTTCCTCTTAAGAAGATTTGCCGGTCATTCATCTCAAAACGTGTTCCATTTGCTTTAATGTTACGCATTCCAAAGTCCACCGTCTGAGTATCAAGGGTCTCCCCTTTAGCGCCCCTCAGTTTAACAGAAAGTTTATATAATACAGGTCTGAACTCACTCCACTCCTGAACTTCTTTTCCCATGGGAAAGTCTATAATAAGCTGAATGTCATTTGAATCAGTCTTGGTAACGAGAGTTGATTTTCCCAGTTTCTGAGAAACACCGGAATTAATGCTGCTGGCCTGCAGATCAATTTCACCATTGAAGGAAGTTCCTGATTTGTTGCTTAATGCAACAATAATCTTTGCCTTTCCTCCTTTAAGATCGGGATAAACCCTCACATTCCTTATCAACACTTTTGATGTTGCAATCAGACTGATATCGCCGATTATGCCATTCCAGTTAGTCTGCGTGTGATCCGTTATACTATGAGAATTTATACCAACAGGTATTACTACCCTGTTATCAATCCTTATACTGATCAGGTTTTTGCCCGGGATAAGAAGATCGGTTATATCGAACTGATGGGCAACAGCAAGGCTGTTCTCAATGCCTGCTTTTTTCCCGTTGACATATACTGTTGACTCCCAATGAGGTCTTTCAAGAAATAAAATAACATCTTTCTTATTCCAGCCTGAAGGGATTTCCACTTCTTTCTGATACCAGGCAACTCCTTTATAATATTTAACTGGTTTCAGCCAGAATGGGATTTTAATATTCCCGGGCTGGCGATACTTTTCATATTTTTTATCGGTAAAATAAGACTTATCGACTATTTCGCCGGTCCAGTCCGTTTTAATGGTAACCTCATCGCCTTTACCGTTCTCCGCCATCGATCCTGGAAGTCTCACTGTTTCAATCGCCAGATCGTTATACCACTTGTTTTCAATTCCTTTATCAAGAGAATCGATTTTGAATCTCCATTCACCTGCGAGTGAAAGCTTTTCCCTGATTTCATTCGGACTTACCCTGCAGCCTGCTAGTAAAATTATCAGCCAGCTAAATTTAAAAACCCGGATCATTTAAATGTTCGTTATATTAATTACCCAGCAACAGATCTAACCTGTATTCAGGAACAAACTCTATATTTCTGATATATGTTTTTTCTTTCTCATCCTTACTCAATTGCCTGTCAAAGTAAATTTTGAAATCCGGTTTGAAGGGAAAGAGCTTAAATTTCAATTGCTGTCCTTCAATCTGGTTCCCGAACTGTTTGAGAGCTATCTGCCAGGGAGTAAAATTATTAAAATTATCAGATATAAGTTTATGTCCGAATCTTAATTCACCTTTATCTCCATTGTAATTTACGTGTAAATAAAGTTGATTAAGACCTTTCAGATAACCATCCGGAATTTTAAGCAAATATTCGGTAGGCTGCTGGCTTATATCTTTATCATTTCGGGTTTTATCCGTCACTATTTCAGGCTTTACCAGACCCTTTAACTCTGTCAGATAAGAAGGAATTATATATTGCTCTATCGTCAGCCACGACTGATCGCTGACTATAGTCACTTCATCCGAATTCATATATTCCACCTTTATTTTTGCTGCAAAAGATTTTTCACCTCCGGTGAATGGAAAATCAATCATAATCTGGTTATTGCCCTTTTGCAGGTAGCCCGTAATATCAAGTTGATTCAATTCTCCGGGTATGATATCCTGATTCAGCCATAGTTTATTTATTTCAACCTTACATGAAATATCAGGATCTATAATTAATTTTGCTGATCTTATTGCAGAAGGATTTTCCAGATTAAATTCTTTAATGAATATTTTGTTAAACAGTTGATTAGAAACATCTACACTCTTTACCGAGGCACTGAGTCTTTCAGAACCAGAAAGAAAATTCAGCGGAGTAATTTCAGGGATGAAGCTTTTTGAAGTTACGGTATATTCATACTGCCTGTAATCACCAATACCCTTAGGAGCAGGCTCAGACATCTTTAGCTGGCAATTATCGCTCAATACAATTACATTCATAACATTTTCAGGGCCATACAGATGCAACTGATTTTGATTCTGATAAATATTGGCATTACTGATAAACAATTGCTGTCTGCCATTTGAATTAAGAAGCCAGACTTTGTCCGATTCTTCGAATGAAAGAACGACGATTCGCTGCTCCTTGCCGTCAAAATTTATAATTTTAACATAGCTTTTTATTCCGGGAATAAAACCAGTAATAGTATACTGGTTATTGGTTTTAATTATTTTCCCACTAGTTGATTCAATTGACCTGATTGAACCGGCTTCGAAGCAGAATTCAGGCTGTATACCAAAGTTCTGGATAAAAAACCAGTCTGTACGATCTTTCTGTTCAATATAGCATAAGGGCTGAGCCGTGGCATATTTTAAAATAACATTGTTCATCCTGAAATTAAACGGCCATATAAAAGTAGTGCTGTCCGGAATATCAACCGGGCTGGAAGGGAACTGTATAGTTTCGCTCTTAAGTTTAATTTTAAACTGAATGTTTTTCTGTACCGGCTTTCTTGTTCCGCGGTAATAATTGATTCCAAAAAGGAAACCTGAATTATCTTTTACTCTTACGGAAAATTGCAAGTCATTTGCCGGATCTTTTACTTTAGCCACAACAGGAACCATAGGGGCAAGCAGATCACCAAATTCGTTCAGAAAATAATGCAGTTTTTTAACCTGGTAATATGAAGGTGCCAGTTCTCCTGTTTCTTTGATAGCAGCCTGAAAGTCGTAGGATATTTTTGGATAAGTATTCCAGTATCCTGTTTCTTCACGGTTTTCCTCCATGCTTGTAAGTATTCCAACCGGATTCGAGCCTCCTGCAAAAACATAATAACCTGTAAGATTGCTGCCCGAACCAATTTTTGCGGTGGCAATAGTTGCTCCGTCAAATCTGCTGAAAACCGGTCGCCGGTGTTGAGTGATCTGGTTTCCGACACCCAGCTCGCATGTAAAAAAAGGATACATATCTCCATATTTCCGGTCCGTATCAAATTCAAATGATGGGTTCTGTGTTATTTTTTCAATATCTGAGTTCCATGGAGCCCCGGGATATGCTCCCCAGAGCGGGATTACTTCATTTTCAGGAACTGATGCGTTATCCCATCCTGTTACTGTATAAAGAGGCACATCAATTCCATATTTCCTGGCAGTATTCTTTAACCACAGAATATGTTCCTTACCCCTGCTGTACTCATTTTCAAGCTGTATACCTATAACGGGGCCACCATCTTTATACATCAGACCATGCATCTGTCCTGCAAGTTGTTTAATGTACTCCTCTACATATGACTGATATACAGGATCATTAGATCTGTCAATAAGAAATTCTTTCTTGAGGATCCAGTCGGGAGTGCCACCGTTTCTGACTTCTCCATGAGCCCATGGGCCTATCCTGGGATATACAAGCATTCCATGATCCTGGCATAACTTGATGAAACTCCGGATATCCTTATTTCCTGACCAGTCGAATTGTCCTTCAATTTCCTCGTGGTGAATCCAGATCACATAAAACGCGATAATATTGATCCCGCTGGCTTTCATTTTTAAAATTACATCTTCCCATTGTTCCTTAGGGACCCTTGAAAAGTGCATTTCACCCATTACAGGAATAACCGGCTTCCCTCCGATTGTCATGAACTGGTTATTAATTAGGATTTCACGGCCAGGCTGACCGGGATTACCCATTTTATAATTGCCCGGTTTGATTTCCTTTGCAACATTTGAAGCATCAATACTTAATACATTTTGTGCGTTTGCATTAAAGAAAGAAAACAAAATTAAAGTAATGAGGAGAAGGTACCTTGCAGTACTTTTTAACTGTATCATCTTGCAGCTATTATTTAGTGATTGGTAAATTCACGTTCAATTTCCTCCAGTGACTTTCCTTTAGTTTCAGGTAATCTTCTGAGTATAAATATAAACCCTAGAATACAAATACAGCCATAAAGCCAGAAAGTACCTGATGCTTTAAGCAACTGGTTTAAAAGCGGAAACGTATAGGTCAGGATGAAACATGCGGCCCATAAGGAAAATGTCGCAACCGACATAAGGGTTCCCCGCATCCTGTTCGGAAAAATCTCGGAAAGTACAACCCACGTTACAGGGGCAAGAGACATTGCATAACATGCAATAGCAGTTACAACCATAATCAGTAAAGGAAGTCCTTGTATATGAAGAAAATACAATGTTCCGACGACAGCATAGATACCTGCCAGACCGCCTGCACCCAGGAGCATCAGGGCTTTTCGCCCCAGTTTATCCACAGTGAACATTCCGATAAAGGTAAATGCCAGGTTTACACATCCTGTTATTACTATATTGAAGAGGATATCTGAAACGCTGTAACCTGCATTTGAAAAAATCTCCTGGGCATAATTAAAGATTACATTTATTCCGCACCACTGCTGGAAGATTGCCAGTACTATTCCAAGCAAAAGCAGTTTTGAGATGCCCGGTTGTTTCAGTAACCTGAGATTTGCTTTTTCGCCTGACTCACTGAGAGTCTGTTCAATGGAAGCCAATTCTGCAAATGCATAATCATTCCCTCCGATCCTGGCAAGTATTTTGTGAGCTTTCGGGCGATATAACAAATTCTTAGCCAGCCATCTTGGGCTTTCCGGAACAAACCACATAAGAATAAAAAATAAAACAGATGGAACAGAGCATGCATAAAACATCCATCTCCAACCTGTTTGTCCGTTCCACGATGCAAGTATATCAGCAGTTGTTGCGCCTGCCTGCACCGGTTTTGCAATCCTCCAGTTGATAAGTTGGGCCGCAAGAATTCCTATAACTATTGTAAGCTGATTAATAGAGACAAAACGCCCCCTTACATTTCCCGGAGTAATCTCCGCTATGTACATTGGTGAAAGATTGGAGGCAAGACCAATTCCAATACCCCCTAATATTCTGAAAGTGACAAATAACCCGAATGATCCTGCGCTTCCAGTTCCGATCGATGCTGCTACAAATAAACCTGCTGCCAGGATCAATAACTTTTTACGTCCAAGCCTGTCGCTGAGCCAACCGGAGATTACCGCTCCGCCGAGGCATCCCATAAGAGCACAACTCATCGCCCACCCCTGTAAAAAAGCATGACCGGTAATCCCAAAATAAGGCTCATAAAAAGGTTTGGCGCCTCCGATTACAACATAATCATACCCGAATAAAAGTCCTCCCATTGCTGATATGAGGGAAATGCTAATGAGGTATGTCCAGTTATATTTCGTATCACTCATAAAAATCCTGATTTTTTTTGTTACCCATTCTTAACCACGGAGTTATACACTGAGTTATTCGCAGAGTTACACTGCTTAATTCTCCCCTTCTCCCACTCTCCTCTTCTCCCAATCTTTACTAAATAGTCTGTCACCTATAATACATAATACATTTCAGACGTTTTTTAATGCCTCCAGCATTGCTACCACATTCTCAAATGGAACATTGGCCTGGATATTATGAACTGTATTAAATACAAAACCACCATTGTTATTAAATATATCGCACTGTGATTTAACCTGTTCCCTGACCTGAGCAGGTGTTCCAAAGGCAAATGCGCCCTGGGTATCAACACCGCCTCCCCAGAAAACGAGTTTGTCGCCATATTTTTCCTTCAGCTTCCGGGGATCCATACCCGATGCATTGATCTGAACAGGGTTAATAATATCAAAACCTGATTCAATGAAATGACTCATAAGGAGTTCGACCGCTCCGCATGAATGCTTGAATGTTTTCCAGGTTGTATTCTGATGAATCCAGTCGTTTACCTTTTTATAATATGGAAGCCAAACCCTGTCGTAGGTCTCAGTTGAACAGAATGTTGAATTCTGTGTGCCAAAATCTGTTCCGCAGGTGAAAACCACATCTATTTTATTGCCTATGACTTCAGACAATAAACTGAGATTTTGTATTGCTATATCTGTTTGCCGGTCATAAATTTCTTTTATGAAATCTTCTCTGATGAGAGTTGAAATATACCATTCCTCAACACCGCGGATGCCTTTTGGATCTTTCAAATTAATTGCCGGAACGAGGGCAATATCCCCAAGAGCAGTGCCGCCAAGTGATGCAACTACCGCTTTGGAATTATCTTTTAGTCCATTAACTTTATCTTTCCAGTATGCTAGTTCAGGTTCAGTGATATGACTAAATTCCTCAAGATTATCTTCCACCTTAAGTGTTGAGTCATCAATTGGCTTTTGCCTGTCGAGGGCATCAAAAAAGAAACCCGTCTTTGGCATCATGCCACTCGGAGGTACTGACGTATCTCCTTCAGGATACATAAGAATATCTCCGTTACTGTTATACGTATAATTGAAGCTTCCGGGAAAAAGAACCTCCTGACCCCATAGCGTTTTATGGACTTTCCAGTTCTCATTGGGGACACCGAACATATTCTTTGCAGAAAACAATCCTATAACATCAATATCCATCGCCTTAATCAATTCAGAATCTATCTCTCCAAGCATCTGGTAAGGTTCAACTACCCTGACCGGCTTTTTCTCCAGTCCATAATAATCACGAAGTTTTTCAACAATAAGCACATGAATGCCTGTCACGCCTGTAGAACCAAAATCCACTACAACCTTATCGGGCTGTTTATGATTAATTGTCTTAAGAAAATTCTGCCGGGAATCTGAATTCATAATTACAATTTTTTATAGCAATTAACTTTGTAAAAGTAAAGACTGAGCTTTTAAACGTCAGGGTTACCTGCTCCAGAATTGTTCTATTTCTTCCAGCGATTTTCCTTTGGTTTCAGGAACATACAAATAAGTGAACAACAATTGCAGGAACGACATTAATGCCAGGAACAGGAACGTTTTTGCACCACCGAGGGATGCCAGAAAGTGTGGAAAAAGCAAAACAACAAGAAAATTGAAAATCCATTGCGTGAAAGAGGCAAAAGCGACTGCTTTTCCGCGAATTCTGTTTGGAAATATTTCCGAGACCAATGTCCAGAATACCGGGCCAATACAGGAAGCAAAGAATGCTATGAACAACAGAATGCAGATTAATGTAAAGACACCTTCCATTTTTAAATAAAATGATATTGCTAACATTATTAGAGTAATGACCATTCCCATCGAGCCAATCAGATAAAGGGATCTTCTGCCTATCCTGTCGATAAAAAATATAGCAACAAAAGTGAAAATAAAGTTAATCAAACCTACCATTGAAGTCTGAAGGAGTGCATTATTGATTTCCACTCCTGCAGCAAGCAGTATTTTTGGCGCATAATCAACTATGGTATTAATACCGCTGATCTGAACAAATATAGCCAAAAGGAAACCAACAAGCATAACTTTACGCACAGAGGGTTTGAACAACTCTCCCACTGATACAGATGATGAATTCCCTTTCAGAGATTCTGCAATCTCAAGAATCTCCACTTTTGCAAGCGACTCGCCACCAATTCCGGTAAGAACTTTAAGAGATTCATCCTTTTTACCTGCTTTATACAACCAGCGGGGGCTTTCAGGAATAAAAAATAATCCCGCGAAAAACAGCACTGAGGGAATTATACCGGTCGCAAACATCCATCTCCAGTTATTGTCTATATTATGCAAGCCGTAGTTTATAGTGTATGAACATAATATTCCCAGTACAATTGCAAGCTGGTAAACTGACACAAGCATTCCGCGGTTTTTGGGAGGAGCAACTTCAGCGACATACATCGGAGAGAGAACTGAAGCAGCACCGACTGCCAGTCCTCCAAAAACCCGTGCTGATATAAAAACAATTGAAGATGTTGCAAGAGCTGTGAATGTACAGGAAATAGCAAAGAACAAAGCTACCACTATAAGAACCTTTTTACGGCCATATATATCAGAAAGCACACCTGAACCAAAGGCACCAATAATAGCGCCTAACAGAAGTGAACTTACTCCCCAACCCAATTGAAGCTCGTTCCATCCGAAATAGGGCTGTATAAATGGTACTGCGCCTGAAATTATCGCAACGTCAAATCCGAACATAAGCCCGCCCATTGTTGCAATCAGGCAAATGAAATATAAATAAAGCAAGTTCTTCTTCATCAGACAAAAATATAAATCAGGTCAACTAAATTCCCATAGTTTTCCTCATAAAGTCCCTGCTCATTTTAAGACTTTCTTTAAGAGGCCTGGTCCGAACAAAACCGTTTTCATGAGCCAATTCGATAGTAGCATCTCCTTCAAAATGTATCTCTCTTAAGACATCTCCGATTTCTTTAAAGTTGACATTTCCTTCTCCCATCGATTCGGGCCATTTACCATTGGATAGCTGATCGCGCAAATGCATATATACAATCTGTTTCCTGAATTCCCTCAGAAAATCCACAGGGTTAATGCCCGCCCTGAGGAGCCAGTTCAGATCAGGACCAAGTTTCATATCGGGAATTCTTTTCAGTGTACCCCTGAGATCGTACATATTATTTTCAACTTCAGTAGTATGGTTATGCAGGTTAGGCACGATGCCTTTTTTCTCTCCAAGTGCAACAATCTTCTTAAGCAGTTCTGCCTGATTATCAAACTCATCCTCAGTCTTTTTTCTGCCAGCAGGCTCACCTACGGATATGCCGAATGTTCTTGCACCTACAGAAGCCATGTTTGTAAATATAAGATCAACATCTTCATATATCTGGTTCTTCTTGTCTTTATTCCACATATCAGCTCCGTATGAACTTCCTATCAGTTTTATTTTGTACTGATCAATCAGTTCTTTGATCTGTTTTGTATATACTGCACTCCTTAAAGGATGTTCCATTGTTTCCACACCATCAAATCCGGCATAGGCTACATCGGAAAAAATCTGGCCTAGAATTGGTGAAACATCATATCCGGGCATAGTACTGGCATAAACCCATACATGAGCGCCGACCATTATCTTTTTTTTGCCTGCATCCTTAATAAAAGATACTGACTTTCCTGGCCGTGACAATGACAAAGCCAGCACCGAAAGTGATGTGTTACGTAAAAATTTTCTGCGATCCATAATAGATTAGTTTAATTTTTATACAGGCATATCTGGTAACTTCCATCCCTCGCGGTAATTATGCTTAATATATGAATTTGAACTTTCCAGGGCGTTGAAAGTATTATACTTCTTGTCAAAAGTCGGATGTCCGTTAACTACTTTAAAATCATCGCTTTTCACAATTTTCAGCTCCTCTTTAGGAGAAATATTGGTAAATCGCATATTTTCCCCATCCCATGCCAGGGCCTTGTTTAGTCCCTGCAGCCGGATAGCCAGAACACCCAGCAGAACCATTTCATTAAAAGGCCCGGAATAGGCAAAATTTGAAGTGCCCTGGACCCTGCTTTCAGGAGATTCCTTGCATGCCCGTATCCAATCCTGTTCATGAGGACCGTCGGGATAAAAAACAGAACCGCCGGGAATCCTTCTCAAGTATGGCTTTACATTTGGAACCCTGCCTGACATCAGGCGGGCATTGTAACCTCCTGAACCGCACATGAGGGAATCTTTGGAACCTATAAACAGGCAGCCTCCTAATCCATCGGCCATTAAATTTTCACCTTCCGGAAGGACGTCAGAAAGGTTTGGAAGCAGTCCCCCATCGTACCAGTGTACTTTTACAGGTGGTAATGCAAGCTTTGGCATATTTTCTCTTGCAGGAAATGAAAACTCAACAGTTTCTGCCTGAGGAGCTGAATCGGTATTAATGCTGGTTGAACTTCCCCGTACTTTATCAGGATAGCCAAGCTTCAGCGAACGGTAAATCGGATCCATAACATGACAAGCCATATCGCCAAAAGCACCTGTGCCAAAATCCCACCATCCTCTCCAGTTCCATGGAGTATATATTTCATTATAAGGGCGCATAGGAGCTGACCCGATGAAAAGATCCCAGTTAAGAGTTTTGGGTACCGGCATTACCGTTGCAGGCCGCGGTATACCCTGTGGCCAGATAGGTCTGTCGGTCCAGGCATGTACCTCCCTTACTTCACCTATTTCATTGTTCCATATCCATTCACAAATCTGACGCACTCCGTCACCTGAATTACCCTGGTTGCCCATCTGTGTGGCAACCTTATATTTTGCAGCCAGTTTAGTAAGTAACCGCGATTCATATACCGAGTGAGTAAGTGGTTTCTGGCAATACACATGTTTCCCAAGGGTTAAAGCATGGGCAGCAATCAGAGCATGGCTGTGATCGGCAGTTGCAACCATTACGGCATCTATTGAACCCGACATCTCATCGAACATTTTACGCCAGTCCCAATATTTTTTAGCTGTCGGAAATTCCTTAAAACAGGCCTCAGAATACTTCCAATCTACGTCGCACAAGGCAACTATGTTCTCTGTTGCCATCCCGTGAAGGTTGGTATGCCCTTTCCCGCCAATCCCTACACCTGCAATACTAAGCTTATCACTGGGTGCTTTGTGTCCGAAACCGCTCATGACCTTGCCGGGGATAATCGTCATACCGGCAGTTACGAGTCCGGCTTTTTTTAAAAAGCCTCGCCTGGTCTTATCTGAATTTGACATGTCTTTAAATGTTTCAATTGTGGTTAAAGCTGTTTCAGTTTAATATTTCTGAACCACACTTTTGTACCATGGTTCTGCAGTGATATATGTCCCTCATCGAATTTTCCCCAGTCCGGGAAACCTGTCCATTTACCGCTATCCCGGCGTTTTTTCCAGTCATCAGAGTTTTTTTCATATTTCACAACTACTACATCATTCAGCATCTGAGTGACAAAGTTCCCGTCAACGACCAGAAACAAATGATTCCATTCATGGAGTGCCTTATAAGGTTTTGCCATTGGAGGATACATTGCATAATTTGCACCATTGATCTGCCAGTCTTCAAGTTTATCTTTTTTCCAGTTTTCATGATCAATAATCTGAAATTCAGGACCTGTTTCATATGGGAATTTGTATTTGGGGTCTTCCCTGATCTGGAATATGACTCCGCTGTTAGTTGCTGTGTCCATTTTATAGTCAACGCTGAATGCGAAACTGCGGTACACTTTATCCGTGACTATGTCGAGGCCTTCCTTACTTCCTGAATTGGTTGTCGTAAAAGTTCCGTTGTCGATTTCCCAGCAATCATCAGGGAATACTTTCATATTGTATCCATGCCATCCGTCAGTTTTTTTACCATCGAATAGCAATTGCCAGCCATTAGCTTTTTCCTTGGCAGTCAAAGTGTTGACAGGTGCATTCTTATCCAGTTCAGCATATAATGCCAATGGATCTCTTTTGCTTGATTTTGCACTGCAAATAATGACAAGAGCCATTATTCCCAGAAAAATTTTAAGTGAAATTGTTTTCATTTTTGTATTTTTTTTGGTTTTATGAAAATATTTATGATCCTGGCACTTAATTATTATTTTATGAAATTTCCCCATTCAACTTCATAAAAAAGATATTTTGGCTTCCTCGGGATTCAGAGTTAAAAAACGAATTATTTTGATTTAAAGATAATCAATTATGAATATCCAGATATCCATAATAAATCATTCTTCCTTTTTTTCTAATGTTTGATTTATCTTTGTGATTAATGTCATGAATATTGAATATCAAATACCTGAACCATTCTTGTTTAATCCATTGAAACACCATATAGGATTTATCAAAGAATTTATCAATTTTAATATTGATAAAACCGGAGCAGATCTTAAAGCAGTCATCAAAGATCTTAAGCATCTTGGTACATCAGTAATGGACATCTATACAGGTTCATTGTCAATCAGGAATATTTGCTGTGAGACAGAGGAATTTCTTCGAGGTAAAGGCTTATTAAATTTAAAGGCATATGAAGTCTGGGTTGGGGCAGATAGAGATGAGTACAGGCTGATAAAATTATCGGAGGGGTCAGAATGGACACTTAAGGTTCATGATAATCCTGAAAGATTCGTTCATGTTTTTCCTGCTCGCAGCAGTCAGCATAGTTTCAGGGCAAAATCCAATACACTTAAATCAGCCCTGATATATCTTATAATAATAGGAAAAGATTTAGTTACCGGTGAGGATCTTAATAATGTAAGGTCTATTATGGGGTTGTCGCCTGTAAAGAATGCCTCAGATACAGAAGCCATTCTCGAGATGATTGAAATATTAAGGGATTGAAAACAAAACCCAGTGACTGTTAAGTTCGTACCTCCCCCCTTCCCAGGGAGGGAAAATACACATATTCATCTCTGTGTAACTCCGTGATTCTCAGTGTTACTCTGTGTAAGTTCTTGGTTTTTAGTTACACAGAGGGCCACAGAGGGGTTCACTGAGGAACACAGAGAGAAACCATTATTCATATTGAATAAAGAATTTAATATTATAGTTAATTTTACGAATGTTAACTTGTAAAGAAAGCAGCTATGAATAAAATGAACCGCAGAACTCTTTTGAAATATGCCGGCGCCGGGCTGGCAGCAGGAGTTTTATCAGACTCCATTGGTAAGGTTATGGCTTCATCGCCATCTGATAAAGTAAAATCATCCGGGGCTCCGGGTTTCACCGGGAAAATACCTTTTTCGCTGATTGTTGATGACGGGTCACCTGTCGACCCGTTATTTTATGAACTTCCGGGTTATGAAACTCCGTTCCTGGTTCCTGCAAAATTCACTAAACGGGTTGCAGATACTTTCGATCGTTTTGACCTTCACGGTAAGTTCACAATCATACCTATGCCGAGTTGTCTGGGACGTATTGACCAGTCGCTCAAAAGGGTACCGCAGGATCACCTGTCAGAGTTTCTGAAACTGATGCGTGAACGTGTTGCCCCACGATTTGATATAACTCCAGAATTTCTTACCCATTTGAGTTCTTACGATCTGAAGACCGGCAATTATAAGCGTCATCTGTATGAGGATACTTGGATAACACAGGCACCGAAGGAGGAGATTGTTGATTATTTTACCCTCGCGTTCCAGATACTGAAAAATGTGGGAATAGAGTCCACAGGTATTACCTCACCATGGGTTTCAGGAATAGATGTGGAAGATAAATATGCCCAGTCACTTGCCGATGCTCAATGGAACATTTATAAGCGTAAACTTACCTGGTATTTCCTGTATGCCGCATCTGATAAGGAGAAACCATATCAGTGCAATGTGAAGTATAAGAACCAGGAGCGTGGTCAGGTAGTGGTAAGCGTGCCTGCAAATGCAGGAGATATTTTCTGGTCGATGGATCTTCCTCACAAAAAGGACCGGCCGAAATTTATCAGGGATGGTATAGACCGGCTATTGTCACCCGACGGGAAAACAGGCAGGATCCGCCAGTTGATTGATACGGGCTTCCCGGTGGTAATTGTAACCCATTGGCAGTCACTCTATACCCAGGGCACGCAACTGGGACTGGAGGGGCTCACTTCCTTAGCTGACAGGATACAAAAAGTATTCGGTTCGGGCTTCGAATGGGTAAAGTGTTCCGAAATGGCAAGAAGATACGTTGAATCACAGGCATAAAAAGATCCAAAAACCACAAAGATCACAAAGAGCCTTTTATAATATCACAACTTTGAGCACTGTGAGATAGAGTGCTTTGTGGTTAAAAAGGCTATTTTCGCATCCAAATATATAATTGTGTTGAGTTCTTCTACTCTTTTAGAATGCCTTTAAACTCGTGCTGAACATTTCCCGGCTCATTGCTGTAATGAATTGCAACCGATACCGTGTTTTTTTCAAAGACACAGTTAATTGTTTCAGTATGCGGACTTTCGATAAAGCGAAGAACCAGTTCCAGGGTATTTTCATCTTTCCACGTATAGCTCCCGGCTACCTTTGAAGGAGGAAGCCCTTTAAAATGGGCTTTCGCCTGCAATAATAGATTGGGTCCGTGAAGAGTTGTTTCTCCGGTTATCCATTGTCCCGATCCAAAAGAAAAGTTATATCGGGCAGTATCAATCATCATCGAAACTTTGCAGGAATTATCAGGGAACTGGAAAGTTATTGTGTGCTTTCCATTTGTCCCGAAGGCGTATGTCTTACCGGAAATACCGGCAGCCAGGGACGAATTACTCTTTGCAGCCGGCAATGGCAGCGCCAGCGAAGATAGTTTTTGCTTAAGGCTTGCAGCAAGAGCCTTGTTTTCAGGCAATGTACCAGTTTTTATTGATGGCAGAAGATATTCCCAGATCAGATTTAATTCGTCCTGCATATCACCAGTTTCGGCTGTAATGGCTATTACGGCATCCTGATCGGGCATTACAATAATATATTGACCGTATGCGCCATCAGCTCTGAAACAATTATGCCTGCAGCGCCACATCTGGTAACAATATCCCTGCATCCAGTCGCTGGAATCCTTCTTTGACTGAGGAGCATCTGGCGCCTGGTAAATTTTAAGTGAAGTGGCTTCATCAATCCATGCGGCCGGCAGCACCTGGTTACCGTTCCACTTTCCTTTCTGCAAAAAAAGTTGCCCGAATTTGGCCATGTCTTCAGTTTTCAGTCTGAGGCCCCAGCCTCCTGTATTAATACCGCGTGGATCAACTTCCCAATCCATTCCCTCAATTGCCAGAGGTTCAAACAGCCGGGGTTTAAGGAAATCAATAACTTTCTCACCAGTAACTTTCTGTACAATAGCCGATAACATATATGTTGCCAGTGTATTATATAAAAATTTTGTACCAGGTTCATGCACCACATGTTTTTTGAGGAATGCTTTAACCCAGTTGGTGTCATTTACCACTGTTGTGAATGTCGGATCAGGATCAAGTCCTGCCGACATGCTCAGTAAATCCCTGACCTTCATCTCTGATAAGAACGGGCTCACCGTATCAGGTAAAGCATCAGGAAAAAATGAAATGACTTTATCATTGACAGACAATCGTTTTTCACTGACGGCAAAACCTACAGCTGTTGCGGTAAAGCTTTTACTTGTTGAATACAATGTATGTCTGAGCTCAGGTTTATAAGGATTCCACCATCCTTCAGCAATAACTTTCCCATGGCGCAGGAACATCATACTATGGAACTCATGGCTGCTTTTAGCGGCTGCATCCAGGAAATCAATAATTCCCTGTGAAGATACTCCTTCTGCCTCCGGAATACTGCGCGGAAGGGAAGTAATTACCTGTTCTTTTTTACATCCGCTGAGTAAAAAGATAAACAGAAAAAGTGAGTAGCTGAACCTTCTTCCGGTCATTTTCATTGTAATCTGGATTTAGTGGTTTTATCTTAATAGAAATATAAACCAATAAATGTACAAAAATATTATAGTAAAGCTCTATTTCCCGGGATGTAAAAATTCATCAACAGCAGAAATAAAAAGTGCAGGCTGATCCACGAAAGTCATATGTCCGCTTTTTGGAAGGATGACAAGCTTTGATCCAGCAATCTTCTCATTCATCTCACGTGAAAGTGAAGGATCACACTCATCATTATCGCCGGCAGTTATTAAAGTAGGTACCTTAACCGTCGGGAGCCGGTCACCATACTCAACTGATGTGAGATTACCATCTATCACATACTCGCCATTAGATCCCCACATCTCCCTGTACACATCCCACGCCATAATACCATTAGCAACCGGGTCATAGTTGGGATCAGGATGATTCTGATATAGGTATGGGAAATAGCCTTCGCCCCATGCAGCAATCATGTATTCTGATGTATAACGGTTTTTTTCATAGTCCTTTCCATGACCATACAATCCTTCCTTTTCCATCTTCTCAATCCGTATCCGAAGTTCCGGAGCCATTTTAGCCTTTATGTTTCTGAGAACCTCGTTCATTTTCTTTGTGCTGTGAAAAGTGCTGCATAAAATCAGATGAGTTAGGTTTTCCTGGTACTTCAATGCATATGCCTCAGCAAGAACACCTCCGCAGGAGTGGCCAAGAAGGCTGATTTTGCCAAGCTTTAATTCCTTCCTTATTGTTTCCACATCCTCCACCATGTTCTCAACAGTATAATCAGATAGTTTCTCAGCTTTTTGGGAACGACCCGATCCGCGTTCATCAATGAATATAAGCCGGTTAGTTCGTGCTAACGGAAGGAGGTACGGCAAAAAATAGTCATGTGAGGCACCCGGTCCTCCGTGCAGTATCACTAATGGTTCTCCTTTGCCAAATGCTTCATAATAAATCAAAACTCCATTTGCATCAACAAAACCTTGTTCGGTAACATATAAGTTATGGGAAGAATTTTCTGAAGTACCTTTCTTTTCAGAATTTTGTACACAGCCAGTAATTAGCAATACAATGGAGCCGAGAATGAAGGGGATAATCTTTTTCATACATATGATTTAATTAAATTATTATATAAGTATCGGCAATCATGAATAAAACAATAAATGCTTAATTATTTATGACCCCCTTCCCTCCCGATAGCTATCGGGACTTCCTCCACGGGGCATAGCCGTCAACCTAAGGAGTTGAATATAGTAAAATATGGAGAGAGTTTAGTACAAAACAGAATGTAAAATATTAAAATTAAGCCTGATACATTTCCCCTCCTTTTGAAGGAGGGGTGGCCGGACCACTTTATAATTATGATACAAATGCTCATACCGGCCGGGGTGGTTGATTGTTTATTCATATTCCAGATCTTTTCTTTTGATTGAGAATCCTGGGTCTTCAAGATATTGATCTCTTTTTTTATCTTTTTCTATTTTATGATATTCACCATGCGGATTTCCATCAAGCTCAATTACAAGTTTTTCTGAAACACAAAAAAAGTCAGCTATGTAGTTACCTATACTGTGTTGTCTTCTGAATTTTCTTGCATTAAGTTTTTTTGATTTCAAAATGTTCCATAACACAGCCTCAGCAGAAGTGGACTTGTTCCTAAGTGATGATCTGAAGAATTTAAGGCTTTTCCTGTTAAAGAGGTTTTGGTTTTTCATACCAATAAAGGTAAGAAGAATTCAATGAATCAACCACCCCGGTCGGGAAATAAATACTGTATATATAAGATAATAAATCGTCCCGACCACCCCTCCTTCAAAAGGAGGGGAAACTTTTTTATGCAGTATCTCATTCATCCCCAAACCTTAAGTTGACGGCCTTCCCTCCCGGGGGAAGGAGCACCATGTAAAGCATTTTCCCTTTTGGGGAAACGGGAAAGGGGGTTTAATGAAATAAAATGGAAGTACCTGGAAATTAATATTATAAAATCAATATTATTTTGTTTTTAACATCTTATTACTGATAGTCAAAAATTATTTTATTAAAAAGCAACCTGAAGATAGGTTGCTTCTTTTAACTTTTTACAAATCGGCTGGTTATTTTTCCATAACCGGTTTCAATTCTGTCAAACATATAAATGCGAAGTTTGTTCAGGACGGTGATCAGAATCAGAATCAGGGTCAGTTAAACGAATGGACCGTTTGGCTAATTCAACCAGGCAGTCGAAACCAAAATATCTCTGATTAACTAATATCCTATCTATAATCACGTTATTGAAAAAGGATTCAGTTCAGTAAATTTATGTCCTATATTCTGACTAAATTGCTGGTCGAAACTATTGAATTTATTAATAGTAATTTTTCTAAGATGGGAAATGCAAATTTAGGGTTCAATCTGGCTGAAGCATCAAAGAGCTTATATAGGATTCTTGATCAGGTAGAAATAAAAAAGTAAATCAGGCGGTATGAGAATTAAGCTCTGTATTATATTCTTACTCACTAATGCTTGTATACAACTTACCGGACAAGATTTTTTCTTCAGGCAGTATGGTCCGACCAATGGACTGGGAAATTCATTCATTTATTCCCTGAATCAGGGCAACGATGGTTATTTATGGATTGGAACAGCTGAAGGTTTGTACAGGTTTAATGGATTTGAATTTATTCACTTCACTGACAGCAGCAGTCTGTCAGAAAATTTTATTACCACTATCTATAAAGACTATTCAGGAGGATTATGGCTGGGCCATTTGAACGGGGGAATAACTCATATAAAGGATAGTCGGTTTAATAAAGTGGCAGGTACTCCTGCAGATAACTCGCCTATTACATCAATTACAGAAGCTGATATAGGAACAATCTGGTTTTCGACACAAAACGGAGGCCTGATGGTTTATAATAATACTAAAAAATTAGTCCGGATCCCAACTTCGCTGAGTAACGAACTTATTTTCAATATCAAACATATTTCCGCTAATTATTTCCTTGTCGGAACCCAGGAAAATCTCTACATAATGGAATATCAAAAAGATTCCAGCTTAATGAGAGAGAGGATAAAAATCAAAAACTATCCTTTATCAAAAGTTGTTGATCTTATAAAATTTAAGGAGGAAGAATACTTTGTTTTATCCAGTAACAAAGGCATTTATAAGCTTTCAATTGACCTTGCAAATCTTTCCTGCAATCTTGTTGAAAGCAATAATAACCAGAATGGCGATCTCGACAACATTCAGGGCGGTCTCATTGTAAGGAGAAATGAGCTTTGGATAAATACAATGGGGAAAGGAATCATTAAATACCAAATTGATAAGGAATCCGGAAAACCAATATTCTTGGGATACATCAATACTGAGACGGGGTTGAAATCAAACGAGGTTAAATGTATTTTTGAAGACTCTGAAGACAATATCTGGCTTGGTTTGTATGGAGGTGGACTCCAGAGACTGGTTGACGATAATATAAGATTTCTCTCATATTCTGCCAGAATAGGATCAAATCATATTTATGCTTTATCAAAAGACAGCAGTTATATATGGATTGCAAGCGATAGTCTCATCGCAAAGGTTTCACCTGAGCGTGGACAAATATTAAGATCTTATTCTTTGCCTGCAGCTTTAGGTGGCGCTCGTGTTAATTCTATTTACTGTTCACAGGAAGGATTAATATATCTTGGTTTCGAAAAAGAGGGAATTTTTGCGTTCAATCCTGCCAACGAAAATTTCGCAAAGGTATATTTGTCGAAGGATGCACTTGAAAATTCAATAAATCATATAACAGGCAAAGGGAATACTTTATGGATCAGCACAAAGAAAGGAGCATGTAAGCTAAATGCACGAACAGGTATAAGGAAATGGTTCACTAAAGATAATGGCCTGCCAAATAATGATATACACCAACTTTTTATAGATTCAAGTGGCAGGGTATTAGTCGGGACCACGTGCAGCTCTATAGTATATATCGGCCCCGACGATAATGTAAACACTCTTAACTTACCCGGCTCTTTTGGGCTCAATAGGGTAATCTCCTTTGGAGAGGACCATTCAGGATCTTTGTGGGTGGCAACTTATGGTAACGGAGTGTACAGGTTCAAAACTGACGGAAACCAGAAGTATACCTATGCCTCCGGATTAGTCTCAAATTATTGTTATAGCCTTATATTTGATAAAAGTCATAAAATTCTAGTCGGCGTAAGGGGTGGCTTTTCTCAAATTGATACTGAAACAGGCAAGATCAGAAATTACATTTATAATGAAGGCATTAAAAGTACATCTGATTTTTATTCCAATGCAGTCTTAGCCGACAATCAGAATAATATTTGGTTTGGTACTTCCGAAGGACTTGTAAAATTATTATCGCAGGTTTATTCAAATAAGGGGATTCCCCCAATACTCAACATAGAAGCAGTTTATATTAATAAAATTAAAATTAAATATGCTGATATTATCACACTTAAACCGGGGAATTATGAAATAAAGGTGGAATATACTGGTATTAATCTAAGCAATCCGGAAATTGTTAATTATCAAACAATCCTTGAAGGATATAGCCCGAACTGGGCAGATCTGACAACTCGCAGAACTGTTACCTATGAAAAAGTAGGCTATGGCCAATATGTTTTTAAGCTCAGAGCTTTCAATGAAGATGAGATCTCAACAAATGAACCGATAACTTTTAAAATAAGGATTAAGAAACCTGTTTATCTGTCAGGCTGGTTTTATTTGGGTGTTTTCATCTTAATAGGGTTCACTCTTTATAATTATATCAGAATAAGAGAGAAAAACATGAAGACATTACAGGAAAGGTTGTTAAAAAAGCTTGATGATAAAACTAAGGAAATCATTGTCAAAGAGGAAATCATTAAGGAGCGAAAAAAAATTGAAAAGGAACTGATTGCAGCAAAAAACAAGGCAGAGTTATCTGATAAACTTAAAAGTTCATTTCTTACAAATATATCGCATGAAATCAGGACTCCGATGAATGCGATTGTTGGATTATCCGAGCTGCTTAAAGAGAAAGGATATTCCCAGCAAGAAAAAACTGATTTTTTAAACCTGATAGTTTCAAACTCAAACAGCCTTCTCGGACTTATTGATGATATCCTCGATATTTCAAAAATTGAATCCAACCAATTGAATATCAATATAAAAAATTGTCATCTCTATCCGGAATTAAATGATTTGTTTCAAAGATTTTCCGAGGAAATAAAGTCAAGGAATAAACCTCATATCGATTTTCGTCTCTCGGTGGACGATAAAGTTAAAGATCTGACTTTTGAAACTGATGTATTGCGTCTTAAACAGGCTTTAAGCAAACTTCTGGATAATGCGATTAAATTTACCGATTCGGGGCATATAACGCTGGGATGCAATCTTGAAAAGCACAAATTACTGTTTTTTGTTGAGGATACCGGCATAGGTTTATCTGAAGACCGAAAGGAAATTATATTCGAATTATTCAGGAAAGTTGAAGAAAATAAATTGCGACTCTACAGGGGAACAGGATTAGGACTATCTCTTTCTCAGAATCTTATAAAAATGTTAGGAGGAGAGATAAAAGTTGAATCGGAAATAAACAAGGGATCAAGATTTTATTTCACACTTCCTATTAAAAAAAGTTCATCTGCTCATACCCCGAATTCTATAGAAATTGATCGTGATGATATGATACCAAAATGGATTGATAAGAGAATACTGCTGGTGGAGGATGACACTTCAAATTTCATGCTTCTTTACGAAATTCTTAAATCGACAGAGGTTATTATTTTGAGAGCAGGGAATGGTAGTGAAGCGCTCAAAATCTTATCTGAAGATCAACAGCCTGATCTGATAATAATGGATATCAAATTACCCGGGATGGATGGATATGAAACAACGAGGCGAATAAGGAAGATAAACAGGAAGATACCTATAATTGCCAATACGGCATATGCTATGGAGGGAGATCGCCAGAAATCAATAGAAGCAGGGTGCAATGAGTACATCTCCAAGCCAACAGACAGGAAACTATTGCTAAATCTTATAAGTAAATATTTATAACAGAGTAACAAATAAAAGTGTCAGCTCGCGGCTGACACTTTTATCATTTACAATCTCAGTGATCCCGGGGCGACTAATTCTCTATTTGATTTACAATACATTACAAGGCATTATTGACATATTGGATGTAACATTGGATGTTGAAAATGATTATCCCATATACTAGAGAATAAAAAAGATTTACTTACATTGATGGTCAAATATACCCAATCACATGTATAGATTTACAGCAAAATAAACCATAATCAAACCATAGGACGTCGTCCATGTCGATTTCAGATCTTGATGAGTTTAAGAATATCAATGAGCGTATTTCAAGATTCCAATTTAATCAACTATGATGTAGTTTAGGGTATACTTTTTGTGCCATTTCATAAGATAAAAATGTTGTTCCAGACTCCTATTTTTACTATAATAATATCAGTTGAAAGTGGCTTCTGATATGCAACTTTCATTTGGCCCTTGATATACCACATAGAGTCATCAAAATAAGTAGTCAAACATTCAAATAAAGTTTTGTATATCCCTGAATTTCAACTACAATGATTATGAGGCAGAGTTCTATTTTTCCCCCCTCAATCGATAATTGAAATATTAACTATTTACTATAAAATTTATACCATATAACCATGGAAAAACAGGAACCAACACAAAGAGACTGGATTTATCTTTTACCCGGAGGCGAGGCAGCAGAAAACATGAAAGTCGGGCGCATGATCCTAAGCGAGCAATCAGGACATAGCTTTAGCTCTGAATCATTCAGGAGTTTAGTCAAAAAGGGTGTAATTAAAAAGATAAACAGATTTAATGACAGCATAACACCCCGGAGCGATGCAAGCAACATTTCAAAACCAGCAGCATAAACATATTTTCTTTTCTGGTCCAAAAGGCATAAAGACTGAATTGGAAGATAATGCAATGTTAAAGATCAAAAATGAAAAGTTTCTCTTTTCAGAAGAGAAAGATGATTATATCGGACAATTGATTCTTGATCAGAACCGCCTTACCGAATGGAATTTTAACCAGGAACCGGATAAGCAAAGAAATGTATCTAAGATCATTAATAATAATCGTGCTGATGCAATTTCTTACATACTAAAACATCATTCTGCAAACGAAAACCAGATAAGGGCTTTAGATATTTCCGAGACTGATTTATTGTTTGAACAGGCATTTTTGGATGAATTGGTCAATTATCTGATCTCTCAACTTAACGAGAACAGAGTATTTAAGATAGGATGCGTATGGACAGCAAAAGGCGGTCACCTGGTTAACTATTCAATACTGAATCGTATATCTGATGACCTGGAATACTATTACAGAAAAGAAAAGGAACTCTCAGTTCCAAAATTAAAAAAGAATGCACCACGAGAAATGTATAACATGGCCGGAGAAGTTATAGAATATGGTTTAGAGGAATCACCGGAAGAAAAAAGATTAAAAGCGATGAAATCCGGAAACATAAATTTATCGGATGAAACATTAACGCTTTATGATTGCATCGATAAGATTCGGGAGCTTCGGAATCAATACCGTGCTGAGATTTATAAAACCAGTGCTGAAAAGTCCATACCAATGAATCTATGTTATTTTCTCCTGTATGATCCTATGCCTATCAAAGATTGTAGAACCAAAGACGAAGCGTTCAGGTATAGAATTTCAAAGCTTCGAAAATCCAATCTACTAATACTTCTGCAGTTATTCTGCAATATTCATAATCAAACATATAAGACTGAAATTGATAATGCACAGAAAATAATGAATAATATGAAACGTTCCATAAAGGAGTATAGCGCTGAAGAAAAAAGATTTCTTGTCCAGGCAGGTAAATCATATCCTCTGAAGCAAAAAGAAGTAATTGCACAAACGGGTTTCGGCAGGACCATTGTACAAAAATACTGGCAATCATAAAAAAGCTCGCTTTCCGTACATGTTTTTAGTATATATAAGAATTTATATAAAGGAAAAAAGGATGCAGATTGCGAGCCTTAACTATCCAAAGGGATAGAATTGAAATTTGAATAGTCGATTGCTGCAGTAAGTTAAAATGAAACGCCGCCAAATCTGTATTTCATTTTCTGTTAATATACTCTTATTAACTAAAAATCCGGAACACTTTTGGCGGTTTCCTTTTTAATGACCAGGGAATAACAAGATTCAATGAAAACATCAATTACTCTTAATCCAAGTATAAATTCAAGATTGTTATGAATAAGTAAAACTAAGCATGTAGAATTAAGACCCCTTTTTCAGGAGTATTTTCAAATTTAATAAATCAGCTAATACTAAGTACACACTCGTATTTTCCCCTTTTGACTTCTCTAATTTTTATTGTGGACGATCCTTCATTTACTCATTTACACTAAAGAAAAGCTAGAACGAATAAATGACAAATTTCGAAAAAAATTTTTTTTGAAATTTTTTGGTGTGCTGTCATGACTCATTGCCCAATATAAAAACCCTCCCGCCAAGATGTTAAAAGGGAGACCATTTTTGCGGAAATCAAGACGGCACGGGGGTGTGCACCTTTTTTTTATTTTGGAAAGAAGCTCTTTTCTTCAAAACCGAAATCGTCCTAGTCTTTAGAATTTGGATAGCATTCAGAGATTCTGTTGACCAATTAACGTTACAGGATATTCTGCATGCATAATTATTTAAAAATTAACATTTAAAAAGTAAAAAGATGCTTAAAGTAATTGATGCAAAAACGAGGGTAAACTCGAAGACAAAAGAAGAATACAACATTGTTGTACTTCAAGGGAACGTAGAAATTCAGAAGTCGCAGGCAACTGGCAAATTCTATCTTCGTTCAAAGACCATTGAAATTCCTACAACACTTAACCAGAATGAAGCCAAAAAATTAATTGGATCAAGCATTCCTGGAGAGATTGTGAAGGTAGATTGTCCTGAATATCTCGTCCCGGTACCTAATAGCACCCGGAAATTGAAGATCACGCACACTTACGAATATTCAAATGCTGCCGGTGACAAAGCGAATGTTTAATTCTTTATTTCAACACTTACGAGGGTTGGTTCGAAAGATCCAGCCCTTTTTTATTATTAATCATTAACCTATTTAATAATGAGTGTAAGAACTATAACAATAAAATTAAAACAGTTCCATGGGTCTTCGATGATTTATAAACATTTATACCCTGGGAAGAGTCCTCTGCTTATGAGTGAAGGAATAAAGTATGTCAGAGATTCCTTGAACGCATTTTGGCTGTTGGACAGTTTATTAATTTATCAATCTCATAAAGCCCTCAGAGACGTAAAATTTCAAGTCTGGGAGTTAAATCAAAGCCAGAAGGACCTGACGTGGAACCTTTCATGCCGGAGTGATACCGGGACGAAACCTTTAATTTCTGAATCAATAAAATATTCAGATTTCGCCTTAAGTTCTATTAAAATTTGGATAATAGATGGGACAGTAATATTGCCTTCAGAGTACTGAGATAAGTACTTTCCAAGCACAAAAAAAATCCAAGAAAAAGCGAAGAAGTTTATAAGGGTTTTATGTGCTGCAAAATCGCCAAAATTCCGGGCACGATTAAAGCCCTATAGCGAGTCATCAGAGCCGGTTTGAGATCGCCTGGATACAAGTTATCAGTCGTTGGTTTGAAGGGCACTGATTGAACGCTGATATTGCTGAGAACGATCTTGGATTTGATTGATATCCCCAGGATTAAAATCAGACAAGTTTATCCTTAATTTCTGGGTATTAGATTCAAAAAAATCGAACGCCGGATTCGCCACTCAACTCATTTTTGGTTGAGTGGCATTTTATATTGTCAACTTATATTTGGAAATTACTATCTCAATACACAGAAAATAAACTGACTTATGAATGCATTCCTTGCCAGCGGGTTTTTGTGTATGGACATACCGCCAAACAGATTCCACAACCATTCCCAACCTTCTGCCATTGCTGAAAACATTTGAAAGAATCCTCAAACCAAGCCAAATGGTTTGGATTACTCCAGGGACCTTTGGTTTTATAGCTGGGTTCATCATCGAATGATAAAGCGTGCGTGGGGCAAGCATCCGCACATGCATGGCAGGATTTGCAATGTTCAGTCACACCAAACTTTATTGGTTGATCATATTCCATAGGCATATCAGTGAAAACTTTGCATAATCTAGCGCCGGCTCCATAATCACGGGTTATTAGCTTGTTTGTACGACCCATTTCACCAAGGCCGGCATCAAGTGCAAATGGAATACTCTGGGCAGTATCATTAACACTTGGGATTGCCTGATATCCAAGACTGCGAATAAATTCAGCGAGTGCAGATACTACTATCACGCTTTTCATATAGCCAAGAGCCACAGCAGCATCTGAATTCTCGTTTGGAACTTGTTCCAATAAATCAAGGTCCATCGGTATTGCTATCGACACAACCCATTTCATTTTGGTGGGAATTACGAATTTTTCATTTGTGACTTCAGGTACATCAACATCTTCAAAAAATATTGGTTTCCCCATTTCCTGCAAGTTAACATATGCTTGATTCATGGGTGCAATTCCAACGGCTCCTGCTCCGTAGCGCCTTGCTGCATTCTTTACCGTGTCTGTCATCTCTTTGGAAGAAGCAGAGTAACGATCAACTCCCATTTCAACAGGTGTACGTACAATCAAGCGCGTCCATGATAACAAACCTACGCCAACTCCTGGCTGTGTTAACCTGAATAATGTCCAAGCACCCTCTGCAAGCGAGCGCTCGTGGAGACGGAAACCACGTTTAGCCCTATGGATCCATTCAGCCAGACGGGTATTTTTATCATTTTCCTCTTCCATCATGGAACCAGCTCCATCCTTCTGTTCTTTTAACATTGGATAAATCACGAACATATGATTACCCGAGAAACGTTCCCCATTTGCTGTTTCACCAGCGGTTGTTTCATGTACCTCAGAAACATCTGATTGACATCCAACTTTCATTTCATTCATTCCATAAAATTTTTGATAAATACTTCAAAGAATTTAAATTAATCTGAGACCCTTACCCTTGAAACAACCTATAGTAATTTTAAGCTATGACTATTAAATAAGGATTAAATCAGAATTAAAAAAGCGTTAATTTTTATTCTTGGTAAAAAGGTGCTCGGTTGCTCTCGTTCAGCTGCATATCGGAATTTGCTAGCGAAGGTATGCAACTGAATCGCAACCTCGCTTGAGTACTGCGAACCTGCGGTTTCCGGAATTATCCTCAAACATAGGCTTTATATAAAATAATATTTTGTGAAAAAGTAAAGGACGGTGCCTCCGGTAACAGAGTTATCCTTGACTTTATTCACAAAATACCGCCTGCTTTTACTTGAGGAATTCCGGAAACTATTCGCAAAACCGGTTCGCACTCTATTATTATAATTTCAACATAAGATTTTAATTATCAATTCATAAGCTTGGTCAGGGTAAGTTTAATCCAGGATTTTATGAAAGTCTTGAAAAGTACAGAAAGATTTTAATGAAATAATTAACAACATCTAAAATTTAAACGGATGAAAGATTTAACGGACGGCATACTTGAGAAAGAACTTGAGTATGCCAAGTCGATTGGTAATGATACATTACAAAAATGTATTGATAGAATAAAACAAAATGACTGGTACTTTGATGCTGAATCGTCAATTAGTAATGATTTTGCACCACGTTCATTCTATTTTCAAAGAATAGATAAATACGACAAACAGTTAGGAAATGGTGGTATCATATTTCATGGACCGCATGATGGATATGGTTCAGGTTCTGCACCATCATTTTCCGTATCCATTGATGACAGTAAAGAAATACGTTGGGAAATACACTCCTGATTATGAAAAGAAATGTGAAATACTGGTATGGCGTGTACCGGAATTATTCCTGTAACACGAGAATAGCTCAGCTCTGCTTATCTGTGGATGATCTGAGCTGTGAGCTACTTGCTGATCCTGAGCTCTTGACTTTTTATTACAATAGTCGCAGAGCTGCTATTAGAGATGCTAAGAACCGGGCAAAGCTGGACGGCTGCATCAAACTTGAACTAAATTTTGAGAAATATCGTGAATTAAAAATCAAGCTTAATGAACCTAAAATGTAGAATCTGTAACGACGACTTCGTCCCGGATGACGAAACCATGGATCAGATCTGTGGAGAATTCATCGATTCGAACTCTGTGAACATTTGCGATGACTGCTGGGGTCTGATTCAGCTTTGTGAATTTGACGATTCAGATTCATTGAGTGATGCTAATCCAGGCTTGTAATTGTACTTTATAATACTCCGGTAGATTGCCGGAGTATTTTTTTAACATGCATTGAATTCTATTTCACTTCTTAAAAAATGTCACATGAAAACCTTACTTATAATATTTTTTCTGATCCTTATTGCCTGGATCATCTTAGATAGCCTTGGTGATAACGATCAAGATGACAATATTAATCAGATGTTGTGATAATGCTCTTATAAGGTTCTCCCCGGTAGAATATAGATAATCCGCCGGGGTTTTTATTAAATTTTGTGCAATCCGGGATATGCAATCTATTTTTTGTTTAAATTTATATGAATTGGAAATGAAAATAGATGAAAGTTACCCATACATTCCGATTAACAGCAAACGATAAAACTACTCTCTAAATAACCAAATATCTGCAACCTGTTCTGTCATTCATTTTATGTACTTAAATTTCATATTATGCCTAAGTTATGGACATTTACTGTCCTGATATTAGACAAATATTAATACTATTATTTTGATTTATTCACTTAAACAATTAGTTCTCAGACAGTAAAAATAAGTGGTATGATTATTGAAATAAGGCCGTTTTCAGAGATAATTTTCTAGAAATTCATTATATTTTATTGGCATAAAATTTGCCGGAATTAAGATGTTGGTCATAAATCAACAAAAGCTTAACCAAATTCCAAAGCTTTAAAGTTAAACCTGATTAATTTTATATTATATGGGATACTTTAATTATTCTTTCGAGGATTATGCTCTCTTTAAGCAACTTATTAGAATTTCTATCTCCACAATATCGTTATGTTTAATTTTGAACTCACCTACTCGGTCACAAGACAATCATATATATGCTTATGGCCCTGAACCTGAAAAAATTTACCTACAACTGGATGGTAAGGTTTATACAACAGATAAGACCATATGGTTTAAATCAATTGTTACCAACGCCAGCGACCATAGTCTCACTAAATTAAGCGGAGTATTGTATGTGGAGTTGATAGGTCCGGATGAGAATATGATTGAAAAGAAGTTAATAAAACTGGAGAATGGTATCGGAGAGGGATTTTTTGATCTGAATCAAAGTTATTCTGAGGGCCTCTATATGATCAGAGCTTATACCGAATGGAATAAAAATTTCGGCACAGATTTCTTTTTTAAAGAATACATTCAGGTTTTCGCTCCTTCTGTAAAAGTGAAAGCAGATCCTATAAATAATATTAAACTGGTGGAAAAACAGAATAATGGACGACAGCTTATTGCATACTTTGACCCTTTGGCAATAGACAGCCTTCACAAAAAAGAGCTTACTCTTTTCATCACGATTAACGATATGAAAGACAGCCTGTCCGTCAGAAAAAATGATGATAATAAATACATGATCGATTATCCCATCCCGGATAAAAGTCAGTTTGTTACATTGCAGATGCGGACTAAAAACCTTTTAACCTATACAAAAACTATAGCATTGAATGAGGATCGTCCTGATCTGCAATTTTTCCCTGAAAGCGGAGAATTGGTTAATGGATTACCGGGAAAGGTAGGCTTTAAAGCTGTAGACTATAATGGTAAAGGCAAAATTATTGAAGGAGATATAATAAACGGAAACGAGGAAGTTGTTGCGGTGTTTAAAAGCAACCAGGCAGGCATGGGGAGTTTTATCCTGACCAATGTGGACAAAAATACCACTTATAGTGCCAGATTAAACTCACAATCAGATGAAAAGATAGCATATATTTATCCGCTGCCGGAGGTTGCTTCCAGGGGAAATATATTGTCGGTTGTTAAGAAAGGGAATGAAATACTCTTTACGGCTTCTTCAAACTATTTAATAAATGATAGTATTTATATCCGGACATCCTGCCGGGGACTTGTTTACTACGAAATTAAAGGCAAACTGCAGGAAGGCGTTCTGAGATCTGCTTTATGTGCTGACAGCCTTCCTGAAGGTATCATTGCTTTTACGATGATGGATAATCTGAGGCAGCCTGTAGCAGAAAGGCTGTATTTTAATGAAAAACCGGAAAGCAGAATAAATATTGCTATTTCTCCTGAAAAGGATATATACGCTCAGCGAGAATTGACAAGACTTAATATTAAGGCTACAAATAGTGATGGGCAACCGGTAAACGCCAATTTATCATTACTGGTATTGAACAAAGAACAAATGGGGCAGATTCAGAGAATGCGTGGGAATATATTATCATATTTTCTTTTAAGTTCTGATTTAAAAGGCGAGATAGAAAACCCCGGATTTTATTTTAATGAAGATAATAATAGTTATAACGATCTGGATGCCTTGTTACTAACTCAAGGCTGGCGAAAGTACCTTTATAAAAAACCTGTAGATAAGATCCGTTTTCATCCTGAGACAAAACTTACTGTATCAGGTTCGGTTGGTGGAATATTTTTTCAGAAAGAGAAAAGTGCAGAATTAACTTTGATGACATTTGGTCACTACAAATCTGTTCAAACCCAATCAACTGATAGTTTAGGCAGATTTAACTTCAATATAAATGATGAATATGGACAAAATCTTAATATATTAATTCAAAGCGCTAATAAAATCGGTAAAAATAAGAATTACATCATTGTACTGGATAAAAAAGAATCTCCTGCCATTGCTTTTAATCAAACACTTTCAATAGGAAAGGTCGATAGTGTTGTGCACAGACTTATTGAAAAAGACATTGAACGTAAAAAATTGGATGACACTTATAAATTGTCTTCGGGGGATATTCAACTGGGGGAAGTAGTTGTAGAAGCTTATAGAATGACTCCAATTAGGAAGAAAGTAATGGAAGAGTATGGCAAACCAAATCTGGTAATTAGCGGTAAATCCATACAAGAAAAAGAAGAAAAATGGTCTTATGGATTGTATAGTGTTCTTTATTCCAAATTCCCTGAGATTACAATTCATAGATTTAATAACGGTAGGCTCATTGCGCAAGTAAGAAGAGGGGTGGAGACTTTGGTAGTAGTTGATGGTGTTCCAGTTAACTTTTTAGACTACGATTTCATTCCTTATATTCCTCCCAGTGAAGTAAGTAGTTTTGAAATTATTAAGAATGCAAAAAATTTCTATCAACTTTACAAGGAATTTTTGCCAATAGGCAGTCCTTTAGATGGTGGTAATTATGGAGATGTAATTGCTATATATACCTATAGTGGAAATGGAATATACGGAGCTATTATACCTAAAGGCTTAACACAGGCATCCGTTCCGGTATTTTCAGCACCTCGTGAATTTTATGCTCCAAAGTACGAGAACCTTACAGCCAGTGATTGGTATAAACCAGACATGCGTGCACTTATTCATTGGGAACCTAAAGTAACAGTTGATAGCTTCGGCAAAGCTTCCGCGACTTTTTATAATGCTGATATAACTGGTGAGATGGAGGTGGTAGTGGAAGCTATTTCTGAGGATGGCAAAATTGGATATCAGGAATTGGTATATAATGTTAAAGAAAGATCTAAATAAATCACAACGATTATCAGGATTTATTAACTTTAATTTCGATTGTGAAGAGTTAGTCATAAGCCTTTAAACATTGAGGATGCAGCGGATTGTGGATGAAATGCTTCTGTGACTGACAGGGTAGAGCTGTAAGAAAGAGAATGTAAACAGGAACAAAAGGAGTATTGGGAAAGCTGTTATAAGACTGTGTATAAAACGCTATTTAGTTATAGCCAATGACCTGCACAAAATCAAATATTGCTATGTTCGATGATGAAAAAAGAGAGGAACTGAATTATATAGATAAAAATGTTCCAATATTATATAAATATACTCGAGTGGAGAGTTTTGAATCTATGGTTTCAAATTCGAGTTTAGCATTTAAAAATCCTTCACTATTTAATGATCCATATGATTGTTACCCTAACTTGATTAACTTTGAATCTGTTCCAGACAATTTTCGTCAATACTATATAGAAAAATATCGTCCTTTTCTAAGTCCTGAAATAATCAAACGTGTACAAAATTCATCTGACAATGAAGTTGTAAGTTCTTTTCGGGACATAGGATTTTCAAATGAGCTTTCAAAAATTGCAATTTCTTGTTTCAGTGAAGAATTTGACAACATGTTAATGTGGTCTCATTATTCAGGCTCTCACAAAGGAGTATGCATAGGATTCAATCTTAGAAAATTGTATTTAGCCATTAAGAGCTACTATCCAGCCTTAGTAAAAGTAAAATATAACAACAAATTCATACGAACAGATTATTTCAGAAATCCAAAAGAAGCCATAGGTAATTGGTACAGATTTAAATCAGATTGTTGGAGCTATGAAAAAGAAATTAGAATAGTCCTAACTAATTTAACTCTAGATTCCACAAAACAAATTTATATCCCGATTACGAAGGAGACAATAAGTAGCGTTTACGTAGGTTCCAGCACTGAATCTAAAAACGAAAGCAAAATAAGATCAATATGCCTAGAACAATTACCAGGAGCTAAGATTTATAAAATGTGTCTTAAAAAAGATAGTTTTAACTTAATCACAGAATGAACCAAAAAAACACTAAGCCTAACTCTGATGGTTTAATTAATTGCCTTTGTCAGCCCTGGATACTTCATCGTGACACCAAACGCTCATCCACTTACCGGGACTTTGCAAAAAACGCATGCCAACTCATTAAACCGCCGGGCCGTCAGACTGTCTAATAACTAAAATTAAGTCTCCCAGAATCAATTATTTGATTAATTGTTCGGATAGGTACACAAGGATAAGAAGCATTCAACTTAGTTATTAGACAGACTGCCGTTAGCTTTAATGCATCGCAATACTTTCTATCTTTAACCAAATAATATACTATGAGATATTTTCTTTTTCTAAGCTTGCTAATTCTTACTCAAACAACTATTGGACAAACAGATTCATTACTTGATTATGTACTGAAGGTACCAATTGACTATTCAAATCCAAAATTGGGACTCACAACAATCTATTATGAATTAGGAGCTATTTTTTCAGCAAAAAAGCCAACAGTTTTTATTATTGCTGATGCTCAACAATTCTATGTGAGAAAAGGTTCTGTAAAACAACTACAGAACTCACTCTTTGACAGCACTTTCAATGTCGTCGGAATTATTGGACGCAATAATAATGATGACCTGAAAAATTCAGTAATTGATGACAAGGGAAATATAAACTGGACTAATGCTTATAATATTTTCACCTGGCAACAATATGTAAATGACATTGATGCTATAAGAAAAAAACTTTTAGGAAGGAACGGAAGAATCAATCTTTATGGACAATCCGGAGGCGGATTACTTGTACATCAATATTTAAGTGTTTATGGTAAATTTGTTGACAAGGCTTTTACTGGTGCCGCTGTTAATTACTATCTTGATAGCGAATCGGGGATTAATCATGACAAATTCTGGGAAGAGACCTGTGATCAGGATTCCACTTTCTCAATCAGATTTTCTCAACTCATCAATAAAAATTACTTCTCCAGAGATTTGATAGCTATGCTTTTCCAGAGACAAAACTTCTTTGTGAAGCCTGACAGTCTTGTCTATGAAAGAAACAAACTGCTAAACCTGCTACTAATGAATGATACTGCTTCAATAAATGACTATAAAGCAAAATACCAGATTAAAGACATCCTTTCCTTTTATGATTCTCCCGATGGAATCCCAATAAAAGTCAGATTATTTGAGTTTCTCCTCCCCTTATTAAAGAGCTTTAAGATTGAGACTTACAAATTACGACCTGATATTGAGAACCTATATTTCAGTTCTTTACAATTGATAGAAGTTTTTAACAAAAATCAAATCAAGCCAATTCAGATTAACCTTGATCATTTACATCTCCTAGAAACCGATGTTTTTATTCTAAGCGGCAGATGGGATCATACTGCTGACTATAGGTCCCAGATAGCGTTAGCCTCAATTTACAGGAACCATTATTTGTTCATAGCCAATGATAACCATACATTCATCTCGCTTAAAAACGGGGGATTTTATAATAAATTATTGATTGCATTCTTAAAATATGGGAAACAAGACATTCTTTTCGCAAATATTATAAGAAACTGTGAATCATATCGATGGATAGAATAGCACTAAAGCTAACACGGACAATGCTAAAGGTAAGTTGCTTGTCACGGTTTTTGCTTTTGTGTCTTATCCATCAAAACTTTGCAAAAACGCATGTCAACCCTGACACGGACCGCAACAAACTAAATGCCGCGATAAAACAGAATTATTTGGCCTAGACAACTACTGCTGATTTATCAGGTCTTTTACCTTGACAGTTTTCGTATGATGAGACAATCCCAGAATCTTTTACTGGATTTATTAAAACCAAAAGACATCTATATCTTACTTAAATCCAATTATTTGTATTTTTACAAATATTACCCATAAAACATAATTTATGCAAGAAAATCTGAAGGACATTGTTGATGAAGAAATTAAACTTGATAATGATAAAGATCAAGAGGAGCAAGACGATTTATCCGGAGAACGAAAAATTTATACAGAACAGGGTGACCCTGAGGTCGAATCATTGTACAAACGTTTCTTAAAAGGTCGACTAAATATTCAACCGAACTTCCAAAGACAATTCGTTTGGGATAAAGTAAAAAGTAGCCGCCTAATTGAATCAGCACTTTTAGACATTCCTATTCCAATAGTGTATTTATCAGAAGACAAAGACGGTAAAGAAAACGTAATTGATGGTCAACAAAGATTGACTGCATTCTTTTCCTTCATTGACGGCAGATTTCCCGACCATTCAGAATTTAAATTATCTGGCTTAAATGTTTTTACTGAACTCAATGGAATAAAGTTTAATCAACTTTCTGAAGAGTTGCAGGATAAAATCATTACGTATAAAATCAGAGTTATAAAATTCAAAAAAGAATCGGATGGTGATTTACAATTTGAAATTTTTACAAGGCTAAATACAGGATCCGTTGCACTAAATGATCAGGAATTAAGAAATTGCGTTTTTAGAGGGAGGTTTAACGATATCTTAAAGGAATTATCCCAAGATAATGATTTTAAATATTTGTTAGGCATTGCAAGACCCGACAAAAGAATGAAGGACAGAGAACTTGTTTTACGTTTTGCTGCATTTCATTTTAACACGTATCTAAATTACAATGCACCTATTAAAAAATTCTTGAATGATACAATGGAAAAGTATCAGAACATCACATATGGTGATGAGTCAAATCTGAGAACTGCATTTAAAAATACTGTGAACATTATTCTGTCATTATTGGATAGGAAAGCCTTCAAAAGATATTATCGAGGTGATGAAAAAAATCTAGCTGGTAAATGGGAAACTCAAAAATTTAATGTTTCTCTTTATGACATTTTAATGTATTCATTTGCGAAGGAGGATAAGAGTATCGTTTTACAAAACCTCGATAGAATTCGAGAAGCTTTAATTGATTTAATGACCGTTGATCAAGAATTCATAGACTCGATAGAACTTTCAACAAGTAGCAAAAAAGCAGTAACTATTCGATTTGACAAATGGCGTTTTGCATTACAAGCAATTCTTGGCATTGGGATAAAAGAACCAAGATGTTTTACATATGCACTTAAGAAAGAGCTATTTGAGATTAACAACACTTGTGCAATATGTGGAAATAGAATCTTAAATATTGATGATGCTGCAGTTGATCATATAAAACAGTATTGGACCGGAGGTAAAACAATTCCAGAAAATGCACGGTTGGCACATCGTTTCTGTAACAATGCTAGACCAAGAATTGAGATAAATGCAAATGAGCAAGACTTAAAAGGTAAACAAACCGGAATTTCTTTTAAAGAGGGTGACAGTATAGAAGAGAATGAAACAGAAAACCAGCCAGTGGTCTCAAAGTTAATGACAGGGCTTACTAAGAATGATCAAAATAGATATAAATTCTTTGAGCAGTTCCTCTCATTATGTAATCAAAAGACTAACCTATTTAGAAGTGTATCACCTGTAGGATATCAAAACTGGATTAATGCAGGAGCTGGCAAGTCAGGTATATTGTGGGGAATTGTAAGTATGAAGAAAGAATCACGTATAGATTTTATCTTTTGCACCCTTTCTCCTGAAATCAACAGAAAAAGATTTGAATATCTAGTTTCCAAGAAGAAGGAAATCGAAGAAACCTTTGGGGATTTATTAATTTGGGATTTCAAAGAAATTCGCAAACAGCATTATATTAAATCTCTCTGCCCGTTTGGTGGATTCGATAATGAGGAAAATTGGGCAATAATCCATGATGATCTAGTTGAACGGTTAATTAGGTTTGAAAAGGCATTAAGACCTTATATCAAAGATTTTTGATTAATCTAACTTCGATAAGCTCCTTTCATTTATCTGGACAGGTTGCTTATTAAATTTAGTTTGACTTGACTACTTCAACTTTTCTATCTGGATTTTGAACTGAAAATTTCACAAAACAAGACAAATTCGTTAAAGTAAGATTATTTTAAAATTGAACTAAACATAATACGGACAATGCTATGAAAAGCATTGCCTTCCATCGTTCACTATACAATCTCAATCTTATCAATCTCTTTCATCAATCGGTCAGTCTCTGTAAGCGCAACAATGATCTTTTGGTAATGCTGAATATCTTCGAAGGATAGTACGCTGCCTTTCCGGTCTTTCAGCCATTTTTGTGCCGGCTGATAAACACCAATGAAAATTTTTAACCCGGATAAGGCTGTTCAATAAAGCCGGATATTTCAACAATCAGAATAATCAATCCTGTTTTATACCTACCTTTAATGGCAAGTAGTTATAAGACTGTGTATCACACCCTATTTAGTTATGGGTTATTGTAAAAAAGAAAAAGAAAAAAACAAGTAATATGAAAATAGCAATTACAACAGTTGGTTCAAGAGGTGATTTGCAGCCTTTTATATCACTTGGACTTGGTCTGAAAAAAGCTGGATATGAAGTTTTGATTATTTCACCTAAAAACGAAGAAGACTTTGTAAGAAGTTATGGACTAAATTTCTACGCACTCGATGTAAACATTCAAGAATTAATGGAAGGGAACAACGATGTTCAGGAATTCGCAAAAGCCAGCAATCCATTTAAATTTATAATTAGCCATTTAAAAGGATCTAAGAATCTGAAAACCCTTATGATTAAGACGCAGAGGGAAATATGGAATGCTTGTCAGGATGCAGATCTTATTGTTTTTCATCCGGGAATGCCAATCGGATATTTCATTGCACAAGTTAACAATAAAAAAAGTGTTTTATTAAATCCGTTTCCGGTAGTTGCTACCAAAGACTATCCATCCATACTTTTTTATTCTTTACCAAGATTGGGCAGAGCTTATAATTCATTAACTCATATCATATTCTATAAAGTGTTTTGGGCACTGGCAAAGTCAGCAATCGTAGAATTCTGGACAGAAAATGTCCAAACTAAAGTCGATTTCAAAACATCTCCTATACAACAACAGATTAAAAGCGGAGGACCAGTAATTAACGCATACAGTCCTTTGACCTTTCAACCGTCTCAGGAATGGGCTAATAATATACAAACAGTTGGCAGTTTGATTATTGAAAACGAATCTAATTTTATACCACCTAATGAACTCGAAGATTTTATTAGAAATGGTGAACCTCCCATTTTTATTGGTTTTGGAAGTATGAAAGATATTAATTCATTCACAAAAACATTTGAAATAATTTCAAAAGCAGTAACTAAAGCAAAACAACGGGCTGTGATAGGTTTGGGGTGGACAAAAAATAGTTTTAGCGGAACTATGCCTGACAATATATTTTTAATAGAAAATATTCCATTCTCCTGGTTATTTCCTCAAATGAAACTGGTTGTTCATCATGGTGGTGCAGGAACAACAGCTGCCGGACTCATTGCCGGTAAACCAACAATAATAATACCTCATATTGCGGACCAACCTGGATGGGGACTGAGAGTTTATGAACTGGGCGTTGGATCAAAACCCATATCAAAAAAGAGTCTGTCTGCTGAAAATTTAAGCAAAGCAATTATGTTTGCACTACAACCCAAAATTGTAAATGCTGCAAATCAGTTGGGACAATCAATGAGAACAGAAAATGGTATTGACAAAGCAATTGATATCATTAATAAATATATGAATAATAAATAAATAGAAAACAACAACCCATAACACGGATATTTTGCTTAATTGCCTTCATCAGCCTGGACAACTTCATCGTGACACTATATGCTTGTCCACCTATCGGGACTTTGCAAAAACCAAACCAGCAACAATACTTAGAAGTACGCCAAAATATTAAACTTGGACAAGGAGATTTTTTAGTTATAAACATCATTAAAATTTCACACTAAAAAGGCTAAATTTGTACTCTAGACGACAATTAAAAAATGAAAATTACAACTGACTTATATTTAGGAGACAGCAAAAAGGAACTTAAGAAAATTAAGGATAATACTGTTGACCTAATTGTAACGTCTCCTCCATACGCAGACCAGCGAAAAAGTACTTATGGTGGTATTACCCATGATAAATATGTTGAATGGTTTCTTCCTATATCCGAACAAATATTAAGAGTGTTAAAACCAACTGGTACCTTCATACTAAATATTAAGGAAAAAGTTGTTGATGGTGAACGAAGTACATATGTTATGGAACTTATAATTGCCATGAGGAAGCAAGGATGGTTGTGGACAGAGGAGTTTATATGGCACAAGAAAAACTCTTATCCAGGCAAATGGCCTAATCGGTTTCGAGATTCATGGGAAAGACTTTTGCAATTCAATAAGGATAAACACTTCAATATGTACCAAAAAGAAGTTATGGTACCAATGGGGGATTGGGCAAAAACTCGTTTAAAGAAACTTTCTGATACTGACAAGATTCGTGATAATTCAAAAGTTGGCAGTGGTTTTGGCAAAAATATTTCAAACTGGATTGACAGAGACAAAGCTTATCCAAGTAATGTTTTACATTTAGCAACAGAGTGCAATAATAAAAATCATAGTGCTGCATTTCCAGAAGAATTACCAGAATGGTTCATAAAACTTTTTACAAAGGAGAATGATTGTGTGCTTGATCCATTTATGGGTTCTGGAACCACCTTAACCGTTGCAAATCGTTTGAAGAGAAACTCAATCGGTATTGAAATTCTCCCTGAATATTTTAACATGGTAAAAAATCAACTTAACCCGGTTGAACTCTATTTAATTGAACCTAAAGTAAAATATGAAAAAACTGAACCTCAAAGACGTGTCTCTGTACGTTGAAGAAAACATTGGAACTTTTCATCAAAAACGAATTGCTGGATTAAACGATCTAAAATTAAAAAGGGTACTAAGTAAAAAAAATCCCTATCTCTTTAAAGCTAAATATGTACTTACTGCACAGGAGATTATTAAGAGCCTGACAGATGCATTTATTTCATCTCAAGAAGAAACGATTTTTGGCGATTGGCTTGAAGGCTTAGCAATTTTTATAAACAGTAAAGTCTATGATGGTCGTAAATCTGGAATTCCAGGGATTGATCTTGAATTTGATAAGGAAAATATACGATACATTTTAACCATTAAATCTGGGCCAAATTGGGGCAATAGTAGTCAAATTGGTAAACTACTTACGGATTTTAGAACAGCAAAGAAAACTTTAAGGACCAGTAATTCACAGTTAAATGTTGTAGCTGTAAATGGCTGTTGCTATGGAAGAGACAATAACCCCGACAAGGGAGAATACTTTAAATATTGCGGGCAAAGGTTTTGGGAGTTTATTTCCGGTGATCCTGAATTATATATTAAAATAATTGAACCTCTGGGTCACAAAGCTAAAGAAAGAAATGATGAGTTTATCCAATCCTACTCCAGAATGATAAATATGTTTACCAAAGAGTTTTCCAATGAATTTTGTAAAGACAATGGGGAAATTGATTGGGCAAAGTTGGTACGATTCAATTCCGAAAATAAAGCATGACCAATTAAATTAAAATACTATGCCACAATGTTTAATCCCTAATTGCACCAATAATGCCAGATAATAATATTAGTATTCGTTGCAGGCGTCCTAATACAAGCGCTATTTGGGCTCCGAATACAGTAGGTTATCTGTGTGATGTCCATGCTGATAAAGGTTATACAATCGATATAACATTTAGACAATCAGCAATCAGGACAATAACTTCAAATGTTTCAGCTGGTGGACATACTATAACAAGAACTACCCCAATACTTCACCATCCATAGTTTTGGTTTCCTATCCGGACTAAAATACGAACGCCTAACTCGGACAATGCTATGAAAAGCATAGCCCTGACACGGAAACTAACTCACCAAACCGTCGGAGTAAAAAGAAATCGTTAAATTTGGTTTATATGAAAAATCGATATATGTTATTAGACAGACTCCCGTTAGCTTTAATTCGTCCCGTACAAATCAAACTTTAGATAAATAACTAACTCATCATTAATATGACTTACAATGTATTTATCAAAGCACGCTCAAACATTTACAATATCCTGAATATTGAAAAAGATGATTTACAAATAGTTATTGATGCTTTTAATTATGGGAAAGAAGACTTTTTTATTGGAGGGAAAAAATATTGGATGTCACGATTGTTTGAAATTAGGATTTTTACCTTCCAAAATCCAGATAGATTTGAAGAATTCGTTAGACTCGCAAGAGCTAGCGGTTTATTTAAAACCTATTTTGGAACTGAGTTCCTTCCACCTGAAGCACTGAGGCAAGGAGGTGAAGATGTTACAAAGGAATTTATTAAAGGCGGTTATGGTTATTTAGTTGAGCCTCTAAAACATACATCAATGAATAATGACATAGATATATTTATTAGTCATAGCAGCTCGGATGCAGAAATAGCTAGACTTCTTATTGAAATAGTAAGAAAAGCTTTCAATATTCCAAGTGAAAGAATTCGATGTACCAGTGTTCCAGGATATAAACTAAAAGCCGGGGCAACCACTGATGATGAAATCAAAAAAGAAATTTTTACCTCAAAAGCATTCATTGGACTTTTAACAAGAGAAAGTTTTAGTTCAACTTATGTTCTATTTGAATTAGGTGCAAGATGGGGAGCTAATTTACCTTTAATTCCGCTTATTTGCGACAAAGCTGGAGCAGCTTTATTAAATGGTCCAATTAAAAATATAAATGCATTATCTGCAGTAGATTCTTCTGACATGCTTCAATTTCTTCACGATTTAGGAGAAACATTGAGTCTTGAACCAGAAAATCCGTCAGGTTATATCTCAGATATTGAAAAACTTAAAAAAATAATAACTTATACTGAAAATATTCCTAAAGTGGAAATTATAAATGATACTGATGAATATGCGGATGCTGAAAAGATCACTAAAATTCAAAGCGAAATAGAATGGCCTGATGATTATGAAATGAGATTACATTATATTGAAAGTCAAAGTGCAGCTATAAAAAAGTTGAAAATGGGAAAACCAAAAGATTTAACAGACCAAGAGTTCCAAAAAATAAGGATGCGTTCTAAAAGGGATTGGCCTTTAAATTTCGAAATGAGACTACATGAAGAAGAAACTCAAATAGATAGTTTAAGAAAATTAAAAAATATTTAATAGAAATAAAGCTAACTCGGTCGGTGCTATGAAAAGCACATCCACCATACAGCGAGACAAGTCCTGGAGAAATCCGGGATTTGCTGTTTCACTCACTTATAGATAAAACAAAAGGCATGTCAGAAGTAAATCGGAAACTATTGAAACATAGCAAATTTCTTAAGCCCCTCTCCTGCCAAAACCTCATTCATTTTTATATACTTGTCAAAATCTGCCAGAGTGGCATGTCCAGTTACTTTCATTACCTCGTAAGGATTTGCGCCAGAAATTATTGCATTTGTCGCCAAGGAGCGCCTTGCAGTATGGGTTGTGATTAATTCATATTTCTTAAATTTGTCCGGTATCAGTTTCCGCTTCCCCCCTACTGTTGAAATTTTCTCGTATACCTGATTGAGACGAGCTGCTTTCCCAATAAGTTTTAAATTTTCATTTGTCTTTTGATTACTTAACTGTTTAGGCATTACCCCACAGTATTTCGCCAGAATTTCAATTACGTATTTATTGCAAGGTATTATTGCTACTTCATTTGTTTTATGGGATTGTATTCGAAGATTCCGGTCCTTAATTAAATCTGAGGCTACTCTTCCCCAATCGCCAAAACGAAGTCCCAGAGAGGCTGCTACAATGAAACTATCTCGAGTTTTTTCCAGACGCGGATGATTCTTAAGATTAAGATCATGAATTTTATCCAATTCTTTCAGTGTCAGGAAAATGTTCACCGGCTTCTCCTGTTTAGCCTTGAAATATTTAAAATCATCATTCCGGTGCAATTTTAAAACATATGCTTCAGAAATAATGGCTTTTACATTGTCCCACTGTTTTGAAATGGTATTCAGCCTCAAATTCTCCTTCTCCATGAACCTTTGAAAATCCATATAGAATTGCATATTCAAGTGTTCAAAAGGGGGACGTACTTTCCCAAAGAATCTTATAAGTCTTCTATAAGTTCCCTGGTAACTTAGAAAATTACTTTTTTTATCTTCTTTGAAGACAGTCAGCTTATTATTGAAATATTCCAAAAAGCTAATCTGCTTCAACGCCATCGGGCCACCTCGTAAGACCACGCCTGACAGTTTGGTAAAAAAAGTTTGCTTAAGGTCACCTCTTGTAACTTCACATTCTTTTACCGCTGCTGCCATTGCATTGCGGTATCGAGCCAAGGTATCAACAATCTTTACACCCTTTTTATCTTTCTGATTTAAATCAAATGGTTGTTCTTTTTCTTCATCCCACTCTGAAAGATCATTAAGTTTTACCCTGGTGCTGACTGGAAGCCTTTTATTAAGAGGTAACCATTGAACAATGTAAATGTATCCGGTTTTTTTATCAATGTTGAAATGCGCCATAAAATTTAATTTGTTTCTTCAAATTTAAAAAATTCGAACATCATTTCCTACAACTTTGGATGTTACTTTGGATGTTATACGGTATATCGGACGCCTATTTTTGATTCTGTTAACCGGAAAAAGAAAGAGGAGATCGCTATAATCTCCTCTTTTTCATCTTGTTAGTAATTTTTGCAGAAATTCTGCTTGTGATCCCGGGGCGACTCGAACGCCCAACCAACAGAACCGGAATCTGCCATTCTATCCATTGAACTACGGGACCATTACTATTTCGCAAAAGTATAACCAAAAGCCCGGTTTTACAACTTATTGATTAGAATTAAAATGAAATCCATTAACCGCAAACCTTTCTTCTCCAATGATAATTGCCAAAGATTTTCTATTTTTGCCGACTTACAATCAATATTATAAACAATCAAGTTAACAGCAAGATGGACTATAATTTCCATGAGATCGAAAAAAAGTGGCAAAAATTCTGGGAGGACAATAAAACATTTAAAACTTCGGAAGATTTAACCAATCCCAGCAAGTGTTATATACTCGACATGTTTCCCTATCCATCAGGCGCAGGCCTGCATGTTGGTCATCCTGAAGGATATACAGCTACTGACATTTTCAGTAGATACAAACGGATGAAAGGCTTCAATGTTCTTCACCCGATGGGATGGGATGCATTCGGTCTCCCTGCGGAACAGTATGCCATTCAGACCGGAACTCATCCGTCAATCACTACAAAGAATAACTGCGATACTTTCAGAAGACAGATAAAAGAGCTCGGCCTGAGTTATGATTGGGACAAAGAGATAAATACCACTGATCCAAAGTACTTTAAATGGACCCAGTGGATTTTCATTCGTCTGTATAACACATGGTTTGATGATAAACTACAGAAAGGCAGACCTGTTTCAGAACTGGAAATTCCGTCAGATTTAAATGAGAAGGAGAAATTAGTATATATTAATTCTAAAAGACTGGCTTACTATGATAATGCACAGGTCTGGTGGTGCCCGACCTGTAAAACTGTTTGTGCGAATGAGGAGGTACTGAACGATGGATCTCATGAGAAATGCGGGAACAAAGTCGAAAAGAAAAACTTAAAACAATGGATGCTGAGGATTCCACTCTATGCTGAAAGGCTCCTGGAAGGCATTGAAAAGCTCGACTGGCCCGATGGTATTAAAGATATGCAGCGCAACTGGATAGGTCGTTCCACCGGAGCTGAGGTTGATTTTAAAATTGAGGGACTAAAAATTAACCTGAGAGTTTTCACTACGCGACCCGACACTCTGTTTGGTGCAACTTATATGGTAATCGCCCCGGAACATCCTCTCATTGATTTAATTACAACAAACGAATATAAGAACTCCGTTAACAGTTATATTAAAGCCACAGCTCTTAAATCGGACCTCGACAGAACCGATCTGGCAAAAGAAAAAACCGGAGTGTTTACAGGCAGGTATGCAATTAATCCCGTAAACAAAAAGCAGATACCCATATGGGTGGCCGATTATGTGCTGACCGGTTATGGGACCGGTGCTATCATGGCAGTTCCTGCGCATGATACAAGAGACTTCGAATTTGCTCAGAAATTTAACCTGCCTATAGTCTGCATACAGGATCCGGACGTTGCCGGGCCCGAACAGAAGAAAAGAATACTTGGAGGCATTGAATGCTGGACTGAAGACGGAAAATACATCAATTCAGCTGATTCGATTACAGGTATTAATATAAACGGGTTGAATAAAGAGGCCGGTATTGCCCGGATAACAAAGTGGCTCGAATCTGAAAAACTGGGTGTGTCAAAAGTAAACTATAAAATCCGCGACTGGCTATTCAGCAGACAGAGATACTGGGGCGAACCATTTCCTGTAATTCACTGGGAAGATGGTAAAGTAACCGTAATGAATGATGATGAGCTTCCCCTTGAACTTCCTGATCTTGAAAACTACCTCCCGGGAGAGTCGGGCGAATCGCCTCTTTCGAATTCTGAAGAGTGGTTGAATATAACTGATAAGAATGGCCGCAAAGGAAGAAGGGAAACGAATACAATGCCACAGTGGGCAGGGTCGTGCTGGTATTATCTGCGATTTATTGATCCTAAAAATGACGAGCTGATATTCGACAGGGAAAAAGAAGAATACTGGATGCCAGTCGACCTTTATATAGGTGGCGCTGAACATGCCGTCCTTCACCTTTTATACAGCCGGTTCTGGCATAAAGTACTATTTGATCTTGGGATTGTATCAACGGATGAGCCATATCAGAGATTATTCAACCAGGGTATGATACTTGCTTTTGCCTATGAAACAGAATCCGGATCTAAAGTGCCAGGAGACCTTGTCGAAGAGCGTGAAAGTAAATATTTTCATAAAGAAACGGGTGCCGAATTGAAACAGATCGTTGCCAAGATGTCAAAATCTCTTAAGAATGTTGTAAATCCTGATGATGTCACATCTAAATACGGCGCTGACTCCCTGAGACTTTATGAGATGTTTATGGGCCCCCTCGATGTTACGAAGCCATGGGATGAAAAAGGCGTAAAGGGAGTTTTCGGTTTTCTGGGAAGAACTTTCAGGTTCCTCTCAAATACTGAGAATATTTTTACCGGAGAAGAAGATGCTGAGGTTCTTAAAGGACTACACCAAACCATTAAAAAAGTTGAATGGGATATTGAGAATCTACACTTCAACACCGCTATTTCAGCAATGATGATCTTTCTTAACCTTGCAACAAAAAAAGGTAAAATTAGTAAAGATACTGCCTGCACTTTTATAAAGATTCTTTCTCCATTCGCACCTCACATTTCCGAAGAATTATGGCAACTTATGGGAAATAAAAATTCTCTTGCATATGAACCCTGGCCATTATTCAGTGAGGATTATCTGAAAGAGGACACTTTTAATTATCCGGTCTCGTTCAATGGCAAAATGAGATTTAACATAACTCTGCCTGTAAACCTAACTAAAGAAGAAATTATTAAAATTGTCCTGGCTGATGAAAGAGCAAAGAAGTGGATTGGAAATTCAATTCCATCTAATATAATTGTTGTTCCTTGCAGGATTGTTAATATTGTCATTAAAAACACAATAAATAAGGATATTCAAGTTCTTTAATTTATTTTTACCCCCTTTCCTGTCCCGCCTAAGCGGGATGGTTTAATTTGTCTCCGTCCCCCGTGGGGGAAGGTCGGGATGGGGGTAATAACCAAAAAAAGCTTATGAACTGTTTAAATAGACTTTATATTATATTATCAGCTATTCTAGTTTCCCTTTTCGTTTCCTGTAACAATTCAAAGAATTCCAAATCTGAATTTAATGCGGTTCCGACAGATACAATTGCCAGCAAACAAGTCATCAGCCCGGTTTTTATGTACGGGATTCAATCCGATTCATTTAACCTGGTTACGGGTAATATAAAACGAAACGGTTTCCTTTCTGAAATTCTGCTTAAACACGGTGTCAGCATGCAGGAGATTGATCAGGCATTAAAAAACTCCAGATCTGTTTTTGACGTAAGAAAAATCAGGTCGGGTAATAATTATATTCTTTTCTGCGACAAAGACAGCAGTGCAAGAGCACGTTACCTTGTCTATGAACATGATCCCTCAACATGTTATGTATTCAGCTTTAATGATTCACTTAATATTACCCCATTCAGAAAAGCAATTAAAAGTGAAATTAAGTATGCTTCCGGGTCTATTGAAACGTCACTGTGGTATGCAGTGAAAAATGGTGGATTTCCTTCTTCTTTAACTAATGAGCTGTCAGAAATCTTTGCCTGGACCGTGGATTTCTTCGGATTGCAGAAAGGAGATAATTTTAAAGTCATTTATGAGGAGTTTTTCATTGATGGCAAGTCGTATGGCACCGGGAAGATTTACGGAGCACAGTTTAACAGGACTGGCTCCTCAATAACGGCTATTCCATTCATTCAGGATGGGAAAGAGTCATTTTTTGATGTTTCGGGGAGCAGCCTCAGAAAAGCTTTTCTTAAAGCTCCTTTGCAGTTTTCACGAATCAGCTCACACTTTTCATCAGCAAGAATGCATCCTATCCTGAGAATCGTACGGCCTCATTACGGTGTTGATTATGCAGCCCCTGTCGGAACTCCGGTACATGCAATTGGTGATGGAAGGATTACATCAGCCAGTGACGAAGGTGGAGCCGGGAAAATGGTCAGAATCCAGCATAACAGCGTATATGCCACCGGTTATTTGCATTTGAGCCGGTTTGGGGATGGGGTTGCCCCGGGTAAACTAGTTAAACAGGGCGATATCATAGGTTATGTCGGAACAAGCGGTCTTTCCACTGGACCCCATCTCGATTTCAGGTTTTATAAAAATGGCTCACCGGTTGATCCGTTGAAAGTAGATGCTCCGCCTGTAGAACCAATATCAGAAGAGAATAAAGGGAAATTTGAGAAGATCAAAAGTGTAGTTCTAAGTCTCCTCGGGACTTTTAATTAAAAAATCAGGCAGCTTTTCAACGAGCCCTTCTATAACCTTTGGATAATGCAGGTATTCAAGTGCATGAACTCTTTCAGCGAGTGAATCAGGAGTGTCGGAAGGATTAACCTTGCAGCGGGTCTGAAAAATAATATCTCCCTTATCGTACAACTTGTTTACGTAATGAATTGTGATTCCTGATTCTTTATCATGATTGGCAATAACGGCTTTATGAACTGTTTCCCCGTACATCCCCTTACCTCCGTAAGCAGGCAGCAATGCCGGGTGAATATTTATTATCCTTCCATTATATTGTTCAATAATATTTTCAGGCACCAGCCATAAGAAACCGGCCAGAACAATAAAATCTATTTTATAAAGTAACAGATAGCGGATTACTTTCCCGGTGACATAAAATTCTTTATGTTCGAAAAAAACAGTTCTGATATTATTTGCTTCAGCCCTTTTCAAAACCTGAGCCTGACGCTTATTGGATAAAACCAGACTTACTTTCGCAGTATTTTTGTTCGAAAAGTATTTAATTATGTTTTCGGCATTGGTTCCGGTACCGGAGGCTAAAATTGCTATGTTCCTCATATTTTGATAATTAGCATAATTGTCAACATTTTTAAATAATACCTTAAAGTAAGATTATTTTTCTAATTATCAACACATTAAACTGTAGCATAAATAAAAAAACATCAAAACTCTTGAAAAATATGGTACAAATATATTTCTTTGCATGTTCAAAAATTAATATTAATTAAAATTTATTATTATGTCGGACATTGCCGCAAGAGTAAAGGAAATTATAGTAGATAAACTTGGAGTTGACGAATCAGAAGTAACTCCGGAAGCCAGTTTCACCAATGATTTAGGTGCGGACTCTCTTGATACAGTTGAGTTAATCATGGAGTTCGAGAAAGAATTCAATATCGGAATTCCCGACGATCAGGCAGAAACCATCGGCACAGTTGGTGATGCGATCAAGTACATTGAGGAGAATGCAAAATAATTTGCATCTTTAAAAAGCCATTTATGAGAAGAGTTGTAGTAACAGGACTAGGAGCCTTAACTCCTTTAGGTAATAATTTGCATGAATATTGGGAAGGATTAAAAAACGGTGTCAGCGGATCTGTATTGATTACTCGTTTTAATACTGAAAAGTTCAAAACAAAGTTTGCCTGTGAATTAAAAGACTACGACTCTAAAAAGTATTTTGACAGGAAGGAAGCCAACAAACTTGATCTGTACTCTCAATATGCACTTATTGCAACCGATGAAGCATTAATCGATTCGGGTTTAAATCTTGATAAGGAAAATAAGGAGAGGATTGGTGTCATTTGGGCTTCAGGGATCGGGGGAATAGAAACATTTTACATGGCTATTAAAGAATATGTCCTCGGTGATGGGACCCCTCGATTCAGTCCTTTCTTTATCCCCAAGATGATTGGTGATATTGCTGCAGGAGCAATCTCTATAAAATACGGTTTCATGGGGCCAAACTTCGCAACAGTTTCAGCTTGTGCCTCATCCACCAACTCGATAATTGATGCTATCAATTACATACGATGGGGAAAAGCAGATGTATTCGTTACAGGTGGATCAGAAGCCAGCATCAATGAACCTGGAATTGGAGGCTTTAATGCTCTCCAGGCTCTGTCCACAAACAATGATGAATTCAAAACTGCATCACGACCATTTGATAAGACTCGTGATGGATTTGTCCTGGGAGAAGGGGCTGGTGCATTAATTGTTGAAGAATATGAACATGCTAAGGCGAGAGGTGCAAAAATATATGCTGAACTTGTTGGTACCGGATTGACGGCAGATGCTTATCACATGACTGCCCCCCATCCTGAGGGTCTTGGCGCCCGTAATGTAATGAAGCTTGCTGTCGCTGATGCCAACCTGAAGGTTAAAAATGTTGATTACATTAACGTACACGGGACCGCAACTCCGCTCGGAGATGTCTCAGAAACAAAAGCTATTGTAAGTGTTTTCGGAGAACATGCCTACAAACTTAATATCAGTTCAACAAAATCCATGACCGGTCACCTTCTCGGTGCCGCGGGAGCTATTGAAGCTATAGCAGCTATCATGTCTGTTGTTCATGATATCATTCCCCCTACAATAAATTACAAGGTTCCAGATCCTGATATTGATCAGAATCTTAATTTAACACTTAACAAAGCTCAACACAGGAAAGTTAATATAGCCATCAGTAATACATTTGGTTTTGGTGGTCATAATGCTTCCGTTGTTATAAAAAAAGCTGAAGTTTAGTGTCGCTGTTCCGAAAGAGAATAAACGGTACTCATTTACTCGATAAACGAGAATTTAATTCCCGTTTAAAAAAGATGCTGGGATTCAGCCCGGGAAATCTTGATTTATATGAAATAGCCTTCATTCACCGTTCTGCAACATTTACTCTTCCCAGCGGTAAAAAGGTGAACAACGAAAGACTTGAGTATCTTGGAGATGCAGTTCTTGACGCAATCCTGTCCGATTATCTGTTCGAAAAATTCCCCGATGCCAATGAAGGTTTCCTTACCAAGATCCGTTCCCGGATCGTTAACCGCGATGTCCTTAATGAACTATCTGTTTCGATGGGTATCAATAAAATTCTCATAAGCAAAATCAATTCATCCCATCTCACAAAGAACCTGTATGGTGATGCTTTCGAGGCGCTTATCGGAGCTGTTTTTCTGGATAAAGGCTTTAAGAAGACCAAAAAAGTATTCATAAAAAATGTACTTAATAAATACCTCGACCTGGACCTTATTGTTAAAACAGATACAGATTATAAGAGCCTGGTTTTTGAATGGGTACAGAAACATAAATCAAATCTGATTTTTACTTACAATGAAGAATATGATTTTAATCTGAAAAAATCGGTATTTTCAACGGTACTTTTTATTGATAAGAAAGAATTCGGAGAGGGTCATGGCTCGTCAAAAAAAGAGGCAGAACAGGAGTCAGCCTGTCAGGCCTGGAAGAAACTAAAAGATAATTTCTGCAATTAAGGAATTGTATCTCGCTTTTTTCTAACTTTATCATTTCCAGTTAAAAGAAATGAAGAGTTCTCAAAAAGTCACGAAGCTAAAACTCAATACTGAACAGGATAATGACTATCTCCTGCTTGGACTCGTTTCGGCAGAACCTGATTACAAACTTTCACTATCGCTAAATAAAAAATTCGGAATTTCTCTCAGGAACATTGCTCCGCTGGTGCTACCCGGAGATAATAACTCAGAACAAACTTTCAGCAGATTTTCAAATTGTGTTGCCCCATCAGATCTTACGTTTTCCCTTATTTCAAACCGAACCGGCAAAAATTTTCTTCTTAATAAGCTCAAGAACGTCGATTACCTTCTACTAATTCAGAATTCTGAAAGGAACACTGACCTGAACAAGCTGACTTTAAGCCTAAGGGAAATCAAAACCATCACAGCAATTTTCAATATCGATCTTAATACAATAAAAGAGAAGAATTTACATTACCTAAATCAATAGATTATGGAAAATATGTATTACAATCTTTCAGAAGAGGAATTTTCAGGAGGAAGAAAAATTCTTCTATGGGGTTTTGCCTCATTATTTTTTCTTGCCGGTATGTATGTTTTATTTGTAAGTCTTATTTTGGGACATAAAAGTATATCTCCGGTACTATCAGTGGCTCCATTGGGCATAAGCCTTGTGGTCTCATTAATAGCCAGCTTCGCTACATTTAAGGGAACTGACCTGTTCTTTTTGATTAATAATGAGAAGATAGAATATAAGTTTGGAATTATAAGGCCTTCCACACATTCATTCAATTGGATTGATGTAAAGGAGCTTATAATGCCGCGTAAACAGAAAAAAATTAAACTGGTTTTTATTGATGGTTCATCTTTTGTCATAAATCTCACCTGGGTACAGAGAAAAAAATCCAGCCTGATCAGAAAGCAAATATTCTATGCTGCAAAAGAAAAAGGTCTCAAAGTAATAAAAGTTGTTACTCTTACAGGGAAGGTATAAAAAAGAAGTGGGCCGCCATGATAGCGACCCACAGTTTTGATAACCCTAAAACTAACCTAACCTATGAAAAAAACCTCTATATCTTTTAAAACAAATATCGTGCCAAATCCTTAACAAAGATATCACCTAAATTCCGCAAGTCTACTATTAATTTCAAAGTTTAACAATTATTTAACATCTAATCTGTGGCATATAAAAAAATATAGACGCTTAATTCTATGTAATTCCCTTAATTAATAAATCTCTGATTAAGCAAGCTTTCACAACCAATCGGACAATGATAGCTTGAAAGAATACAACCCAAAATAGGCTTTAATTCATCTTTGCTCAATTTCGTCTTAAATTTACATCCATCTTTACCAACATACCTATCTAAATCATTAAAAGCTTTCTTGCGAATATTAGTTTGAAATGAGATTATCGTCTCTGAATCAAATTTAAATTTTTCTGATCCTATCACTATTGTCGGAGGAAAATAATAGAATTGGAAACGCTTGTTAACTTTATGAAATCTACACCCATGTAGTTTATACTCGACAGGAAGACTACTAACATCAGTTGTAGTTGTCAAACAAAACACGACGATATTATCATCTTTTGCCAGCACCAATACAAATTTGTTTCGTTTTTCTTTTCCCCCTCCATTATCAAATTCGAAATCATTTATATAGTAAAGGCATCCTTCTTGGAAATAAGCCTTAGCGGGGACTTCCATTATTTGCAGACTATTTTATTGAACCAAAATGATTCCTGGGCAGACAAATATAAAATTCTCTTGGAATCGTCATTAGCCACAAGAGGATAAAGATCAACAGGAAAATCTGACTCTGCGGTATTTTTAAAACGCTCTTTTAAGTTATTCTTTTCGACAACAGTACTATAAGGAGTCCCATCCTCATGCACCAGATCAATAAGCCGAGATGCAGATTTATTGCCATAAATTTCAATGACCTTGTCTATTATTTCAAGTTCATATCTTGAAAATTCAGAATTATCAAATTCCTTTTTGGGAATAATCTTAAATGAACTTGCATCTTCATGTCCATCTGTTACTGTTCTTACTTCAACGCAATCACTAAGTGATTTCGAATCACCATTATTATTAGCAATTTCGTGTAGTTCTATAAAAACTTCTCTCGATACGGGACCATTTCTCCAAGCTTCATGTTTAAGCCCGGTAATTGGAGCCCCAGATTCTTTAACCGATTCTTCATCGATAAAATAAAGCAATTTTAAAGCTTTAGTTAAAAATAGAGGTGTTATTCTTGTTGATAAATATATGAGGATATTCCCAACTTTATCTTTAATACTTGGGTCAATGTTATTAATTCTATGCCAGGGTATTTTCATTGCTATTAGGTTAAATATTAATGTATTAAATGCCATCAATATTAAATCACACCTTAAAGATAAAGAATCATAGGAAATTGAAAAATATACTATATGAAGAACAAATGATTATTACTTACCTTTAATTTCAGTTTTAATTTGTTCTTTTTTATCAGCAAAATAAGTTGTTGCAAAATAAACTATGATAGCACTAATTACAGCAGAAGCTATACCTACAATAAAGAAATTGAATATTCGTTCTTTTTTTCTAATTCTTCTTCCTTCTTCTTTTTTAATAGCTTCTTCTTTTAGTTTTTTCTGATGATATTCCTCAAGAGAAGGTATATTAAAATCAACATTCTTATTAAACTCCAGTAAAAGCAAAACCTGATCAAAATAAGAACTAAACGATTCATCACTACCGGTTGTGCTATTTTTCTTTCTCTTTCTTATATCAGCTAAGTTAGCCCTTATTTCAATCAACTTTGGTTTTATAACTTGATAGTAATCGGGGAAATTAGTTGTAATAACGTCTGTAGGATAAACATTTAGCTTCTCTATTATAGTCTTCCCTAAATTTGAAGCTAATATTTCAAATGCATCATATCCAGCCCTATCCATATGTTCCCTTGCCTCATTTAGTTCATAAGTCATGTCATCTGGGTGAACTGCTGCTTTTAAAAAATGATCAAGAGAACTCCTAAGTTGATTAACTGGCGCTACGTATAATTCATCCTTAGGATCAAAATTTTCGGCATAAATAATACATAGTTTTACTTTCTCATATAGAGAAAACAATTCCGTTACTTTTTTCAAGTAATCTTCAGACGTAGTACTCATTATCTTTTATGGTAACACTAAACTAAGAAATTCATCTACCAATTCATCAACTTCGTGTTCTGTTTTAAATCTTCCGGCAACAAGATTCTTATTACCGATCATCTTAGTTAGATTAAATCGAGATTTATCTCCATAAGGTAATTCTTTATATTCTAAAGAATCTGTATCTTTAATCCCTAATTTAATTTGGAGACTTTCTTTGATTAATTCAATAAAATTTTTCATAAAATTAAATGGGTGCGAAGTTAATTATAATTTATTTAATTTCCAATAATAAATTATTAACCATTGATTAAAGATACTAATAATCATTTAAATAGCATACCAATAAAATAGATAATTTTTTATTAATATAATTTTTCTTTTATTTTTAAATTGTTGAAAACTTTTCTTAAATAATAGATATTCAATTATTTAAGAAAATATAATTATTTTTTTTTGTAATTTATTTGTTAATATTTTTATTATTTAAACTATTGGAATAATCATCATTTTTAAATGGCATAACTCTTTTCCCCATTACTTTTGATTCCATATCTTGATGATTATAACATCATAGTCTGTAAAGTTATTTTTAAACCCTTATAATTAGGGCTCTAGTCACTTAAATATTTTTCCGCAAAATCGCAAAACATTAATGATACTATTCCATCACAGTGATATTACAATGGGTTCATTAAAATAAAAGTCACGAAATCATTAATCAATCATCCATTCTTAAATTCAAAGTAATAGGTAATATGGCTTCTGTGTATAGAGTCTCAACGTCTGTCCTTCATCCCATTCTGAACCTATAGTAATAAAATTGAAAATGAAATTTTTTAACCAAAAATTCTTCTTGACAAAATCTACTTTTTTACTAAAGACTCTGAGAACATACTGATAGATTATATATGCAAGAGCGCTTATGATTAGGAATACAGTATTTTCATTAAGAAAACTGAACGGGAGCCTGCTCCAATTAAAATTATTCTTCAAATCATCGAAGTTTCTTTCCATTGCGCCTCTTTTTGTGTAAAAATAATACACTTCTTTATTTGATAAAGACTCATTATTTGTTAAGATTGCAGCATAATTATTAGGGTCTATATCATTAGTTTTCCTTATTAATATAAACCGTCTCTTTTTCCCATATAAAGTATATCTGAGACAAGCAATTTTGACCCCATATCTGGGTAATTCTTCCCAATCGTAAATAACGGTCACCTTTGTAAAAGAATTTCTATGCTTATGAAATTTAATGAAGTATTCAATGTTTGGATTAATATCCAGGTACATAAACATATCTTTTGTGCAGGCAGCTGAATCACTTCTGAATCTGCTAACAGAAATTCCTTTGTCTTTTAACATAGTCAATCCTCTTTCTACCGTATCTCTTATTTTATACTGAGCCGGACTATTCCCATTTCTATTTTCGATGTACACTGGTATTTTATTTATAAAACAGACACCTGGTTGATAACCTTTGGTTTGAAGGTAGGATACCTCAGAGTCATATTTTTCACAATTTATAACAGTGTTATCATAATCCATGGTATTTGTTGCATTTTTATTTATAACATTAAGTTTTAAAATCAGATCCAGCATAAGATTATTCAGACCAGTATGAATATTAAATTTATGTTTTGTTCCTCCGACAGATTTAAATATTTCAGTTTCTGATGCCAATGCCCGGAAAATCTGGCTGACACGGTCAGAAGAGGGCATTTTGAGATCTGGTATATTAAATAGATCTCTGCATTGATGGATATCTTCTATACGTTCCGCTCCACAGAGGTTAGAATATATCCATCCCAATAGGATGTCAGAATAAGAATACTGAGCTTGTTTTGGTCTTTTCCCGAGGTGATTGTCAATAAGTTCATTGATTTTCTTTTCTCTCATTGCCGAAATAATGAAATTTATTCCCCCATACGGGTTAATTTTTCGGTCAGAAATTTGTAAATTTGTAATTCCATTCATTTTGTTTGATTTTAGCGAGTTGAACATTTGTTTGGTTTGCCCCCTGTTGAAGCAGGGGGCTTTTAGTGCGCCCGGCATGGGCGATGACTATAGGGTGCAAGACCCGAACACACTTGGCAGTAGGAAGTGTTAGCTAAAGGCAAGGGTGTCCTTCGTGAGGAGGAATCTGAAGGAAGCCGGCGGCAAATTTTCGGCCTGATGAACAAGAACTGCAT
>PMIJ01000233.1 GCA_003157015.1 Bacteroidales bacterium | reverse complement strand
TACTAAACTCTCTCCATATTTTATTATATTCAACTCCTTAAGTTGACGGCTATGGGGCTTATTCTCGTTTTTTAAGAATATTTTCTTACTATAATGGAATTAGACTCCCTTTAGGGGGATGGGGGGCAAGACCTAAACCAACTCATATTTCTGATTTCTTTTCCCCGGAACAAAACCGGCTTCTTTTATAATTGATTGCATTTCAATAGCATTGAATCGATTCTGCGACCCGGCTGCACTGACCACATTCTCCTCGATCATAATGGATCCAAGGTCGTTTGCTCCGGAATGCAGCGACAACATCCCGATCTGTTTTCCAACAGTCAGAATGGATGCTTGTATATTCCTGATATTATTCAATATAATCCGGCTTATGGCTATCATCCTGATATAATCCGGGCCATTGTAGCTGCTTCTGATCTTATGTTTTTTTAAGAGAACAGTTCCCTTATCCTGAAATGGCCAGGGAATAAATGTTATGAAACCATAATGGTTTTCCTGTTTTTCAGCCTGAAGATCCCTGATCATTATAAGATGTTCAATCCTCTCCCTTACTGTTTCAACATGGCCAAACATCATTGTTGCGGAAGTGGGCAGATTCAGTTTGTGGGCCTCGCGCATTACACCAAGCCACTGTTCAGATGTGGCTTTTGCAGGTGAAACAATTCTCCTTACTCTGTCAGATAGTATCTCTGCTCCGGCTCCTGGTAAACTGTCGAGACCTGCGTAAATCAGATTAGAGAGAACTTCAGTATAGGATAACTTTTCTTTTTTTGCCAGGTAGACTATCTCGGGAGGCCCCAGCGCATGTAGTTTTATTGAAGGATAAAGTTTTTTTAGATTCCTGAACAGATCAATATAAAATTTCAAATCGAGTTCGGGGTTCATCCCTCCCTGAAGAAGGAGCTGATCTCCTCCAAGTGAGTATAATTCGTCAATTTTGGATTTATAATCATATAATGTTGTAACGTATGCGTCATTAGATCCTTTGGTTCTGCAGAAGTTACAAAATGTGCATTGGGAAAAACAGATATTGGTAATGTTCACATTTCTGTCAATCATCCAGCCGACAATTTTCCCCGGATTATGCAATTGACGGAGTTTATTTGCAACAAACATCAACTCTTCAACAGGAGCAGCATTATAAAGTGCGACTCCTTCCTCAATATCAAGAGGAACCAGATGCAGTGCTTTCTCATATAGCTGTTCGAGGATCATTTTTGCTAACACATTTGTAACCAATAAGTCGGAAGGCCAAACTCAGAAGTCCGAAGAAGGAAATTTATATTGTCTCAGTCAAGCTACTTCTGACTTATGGCTTGCGTCTTCAGACTTCTCAAAGGTAACTCTTTGAAAACGAAACAATGAATATTTTAGTTAACTTTACATCTTCAAAAACTACCGGACAATATTATGAAACCTGAAATTCAAATAATTACACAAATATTACCCGACCATTCTGTTATATGCATTCTGGGAGGTGATCATATTCCCGAGAGATTAATGCTTTCCACGCAGGAAATTAGATTTGCACAGGCTCAGCTTCAGGCGAAGGATGAATATATATTCATAAATTCTTATAATAAAAGCACTTACCTTATCAGGTTAAAGGACAATATTCCACATTACAAAATCAGGGAGGAACTCAGAAGAACAGCATATAATTTAAAAAAGCTTATCAGGGAAAATAATCATACCGAGCTGGTCATTACTTCCGATAAGGCTTATAAAGGAGCAATAGAGGATTTTACAGAGGGGCTCCTCCTGAGTATCTATTCTTTCGATAAATACAAGACAAAAGCAGGCACGGATGATAAAAAGCATTATCCGGAAAAACTACTGCTGAGCGGAGACATACAAGATTCAGAGATTAAATGGCTTATTGATCTTACTGATGCCGTATATTTTACGCGCGACCTTATTCAGGAGCCTGTTAACCAGCTAAATGCAACCTCCCTTTCTTCTGAGATTAAAAAAATAGGTGATTCAGCAGGATTTAAAGTTGAAGTTTTAACAAAGGGTAAGATAGAAGCTTTAAAAATGGGAGGACTTCTTGCAGTAAATAAGGGAAGTGTTGACCCCCCTGTTTTCTGTATCCTGGATTGGCATCCGGCAAATTGCCGTAACGATAAACCCATTGTTCTGGTAGGGAAAGGAATTGTGTATGATACAGGAGGTTTGAATATTAAGACAGGTGATTTTATGGCCGGTATGAATGGTGACATGGCCGGTGCTGCGATTGTTACAGGCGTTATGCATACAGTTGCGAAGACCGCAATTCCTCTTCATATAATTGGCTTGATACCATCAACAGATAATCGTCCCGGAGGAAATGCTTATACCCAGGGCGATATAATAACAATGTTTAACAAAATGAGTGTAGAAATTGGCAATACCGATGCTGAAGGAAGGCTCATCCTTGCTGATGCCATCAGTTATGCTTCTAAATATTCTCCGGAGCTGATAATAGATATTGCAACTCTTACCGGTTCGGCAGCTATGACATTCGGAAACCAGGCTATAGCCTTAATGACAAATGCCGATAGAAAATATATAAACCTACTTGAGGAATGTGGTAAAGAGGTATATGAAAGAATTGCAGAACTGCCATTCTGGGATGAATATGGCGAGTTGCTCAAATCTGATGTAGCTGATCTTAAAAATATAGGAGGTCGCGAAGCAGGAGCTATTATCGCTGGTAAATTCCTGGAACGTTTTGCAGAATTTCCTTTAATACATCTGGATATTGCCGGAACAGAAATGCTGAAGAAAGATGACTATTACCGGCCTAAAAGCGGATCCGCTTCGGGTTTAAGATTACTGTCAACATTTCTCAGGGAAATTGCATATAACTACTCAGAGAAGAAATAGAAATTTATGGAAAAGAAAACAATACTTGCCGGTATCTCTCACGGAGATATTAATGGCATCGGATATGAGGTTATTATAAAAGCACTTTCTGATCCTGCAATAACTGATATTTGTACAACAATAGTTTACGGATCACCTAAAGTAGCTGCCTATCATCGTAAGGCATTGAATGTTAATAACTTTAGCTTTAATAATATAAAAACTGCTGAAGAGGCCCATTCTAAAAAGGCAAATATGATCAATTGTCTTGATGATAATATCAGGGTGGAACTTGGAAAGTCAACTCCCCAGGGAGGAGAAGCTGCGTTAATTTCCCTTGAAAAAGCCGTGGAAGACCTGAAAAACGGAAAAATTGATGTTTTGATTACTGCACCCATTGATAAACAGAATGTTCAATCGGAGTCTTTCCATTTTAATGGGCATACCGACTATCTGAAATCTATAGCAGGTTCCGGAGAAGCTCTTATGTTTATGATCGGCGAGAGCATGAGGATAGGGATAGCTACCGATCATGTCCCGCTTAGTAAAGTTCCGGGTTTAATAACCATTGATACAATTATTCAAAAAATCAGGCTGATGAACCGGTCATTGATACTTGATTTCGGGATTCGCAAGCCGCGTATTGCAGTACTTGGACTTAATCCTCATGCAGGTGACAAAAGTCTGCTTGGATCAGAAGAGGGGGAAATTATAGACCCGGCAATTCAGCTTGCTCAGAAAGAAGGCATCATGGCTTTTGGACCTTTCCCTGCAGATGGCTTCTTTGGAGCAGGATCATTTACAAAATTTGATGGGATACTGGCAATGTACCACGATCAGGGACTTACTCCATTTAAAGCACTCTCGTTTGATTCCGGAGTAAACTTCACTGCCGGATTACCATTTATCAGGACATCACCTGTTCATGGGACAGCTTTCGATATTGCGGGAAAAGGCGAGGCATCGGAAAACTCATTCCGGCAGGCTATTTTTCTTGCATGCGATATATTCAGAAACAGGCAGATGTATGCGGAAATGACGAAAAATCCTCTTAAGCATCAGGATATTGAAATTCATAGCGACCGTATCGATGAACTACCTCCTGATATTTTTAATCCTGAACAATAATTATGATTGATTATATTAAAGGTGACATCACTCAGATCACTCCGACCTTCCTGATCATGGAGACGGGAGGAATTGGATATTTGATCAATATCTCCCTGACGACCTTTTCAAAACTTGATTCCAAAAAGGAATTTAAAATTCTGATTCACGAAGTCATCAGGGAGGACAGCCACCAGTTGTTCGGATTTGCTGATAATGAGGAACGGGATATTTTCAGATTATTAATTTCTGTTTCAGGTGTAGGTGCAAATACTGCCAGAATGATGCTCTCTTCACTCAGTCCGGGGGAGATCGAAATGGCAATTTTAGGATCAGATGCAGACCTTTTAAAAAGCGTTAAGGGCATTGGATTAAAAACGGCTCAGAGGATTATTATTGACCTGAAAGACAAGCTTGGCAAACACACCGGAAGTGGTGAAATATTTGCCTTTGCAGACAATACAAAGCGCGAAGAAGCGTTATCTGCATTAGTAATGCTGGGATTTGCCAAAAGTGCTGTCTCCAAAGCCCTTGATAAAATTGTCAGAGATGAAAAAAACCTGACCGTTGAGGAAATGATAAAGAGAGCGCTTAAAAACTTGTAATTCTGAATAAAAGCCGGATTGAGATCAGGGATATCACATAAGAATATTCTGATATTTTCGTATCTGCTGCTGTTAGCTTCTTTTCTCTTAATGTCTTCAGAAGCAAGTAGCCAGACTGCCGTGCCAAAATCCGGAACCCCCGATACAACGCGCAAATCCATTCTGAAACTCAATGATGATTCAGGAATACCATGGGAATCACAACAGAGAGCCCCTCTTTTCCTCGATAAACCATCAAATTACAAATCGACTGTTATTTATGATCCAGATAAGAATGAATATATCCTTTATGAGAAAATAGGAGCTTTAGATTATCGCACTCCTGTGCATATGAGTCCTGAAGAATTCAGGAAATATGAATATGCGAAAGCAATGCGCGATTACTGGCAATCCAGAATATCAGGAAAACAGGCAGGTTTTAAATCAAGTCTTATACCGCAAATCGAATTCGGAGGTGCGGCATTTGATAAAATATTTGGAAGCAATACTATCAATATTATTCCCCAGGGGTCGGCAGAACTTATATTTGGCATTAACATTTCAAAAACTGAAAACCCCACATTATCGGAAAAACTCAGAACGATACCGACCTTCGATTTTAAGGAGAAAATTCAGATGAATGTCACTGGCACAATTGGTGACAAAATGACGCTCGGTGTGAATTATAACACTGATGCAATGTTTGAATTTGAGAACAGGACAAAGCTTCAGTATGCAGGAAAAGAAGATGAAATACTTAAAAAAGTTGAAGCCGGCGATGTGACTCTTCCTCTTACAGGGACTTTGATCACAGGGAGCTACAGCCTTTTTGGACTGAAGACAGAAATGCAGTTCGGGAAGCTTACAATAACTACCGTACTTTCCCAGCAGAAAGGACAATCTTCTGTCATAAATGCTACAGGTGGTGCTCAATTGACAGATTTTGATATACTTGCTGATGCCTACGAGGCAAACAAGCATTTCTTCATTTCTCAATACTTCAGAGATACATATGATGCTTCACTGAAGAACCTTCCGATTATCAGCTCCGGAATCAATATCGACCGGATCGAAGTATGGGTAACAAACAAACTAATAAGTTTTCAGGATGCTAGTAACAGGAACATAGCTGCTTTTGTCGACCTTGGTGAAAGCAAAAACCATATTTTCAATAAGGTGCCGGCTTTTCAGGCAACTCCGGGCGCTTTGATATATCCAGATAATAAGGCAAATAATATGTACGAACAGTTTATAACTGCGTATAACATTATAAGGAGCGTTGACCAGGTAACAAATGCATTTACCCCCTTATATCCGGGATTCCAGATCGGGCGTGATTATGAAAAGATTGAGAATGCCAGAATGCTTGATCCACGGGAATATTATTTTAACAAGCAGCTGGGGTTTATTTCACTTAATACCGCATTAAATGCAGATGAGGTTCTTGCAGTGGCTTACGAATATACTATCGGTGGTCAGGTGTTTAAAGTGGGTGAGTTTTCGACAGATGGAATTCCTGCGCCGCAAACCCTTATACTTAAACTGTTAAAAGGCACCAATCTTAGTCCAAAATTGCCTACCTGGAAACTGATGATGAAGAACGTATACTCTCTCGGATCAGGAAAACTCGATACTAAAGACTTCATTTTTAATATCCTCTACCAGGATGATAAGACAGGTAATTCAATTAATTACCTGCCTGAAGGCAATCTTGCAAACAAGATATTGCTTCAGGTTATGGGTCTCGATAACCTGAACTCCCAGCTCGACAGGCAGCCTGATGGTTTTTTCGATTTCATAGATGGTGTTACTGTTATAGCCGACAGGGGAAGAATCGTTTTCCCATTTGTAGAACCGTTCGGAAGCCATCTCAAGAGCATGATTTCCGATCCTTCACTTGCCAGCAAATATGTCTTCCAGGAATTATATGATTCAACACAGACAGTAGCAAAACAGATTGCAGAGAAAGACAAATTCGAGTTCAAAGGACAGTACTCTGCTCAATCCGGATCAGTTATAAGGCTTAATGCAACAAGCATACCGCAGGGATCAGTCAAAGTCACTGCGGGAGGAGTACCCCTTACAGAAAACACTGATTATATAGTTGATTATAATATGGGCACTGTCACAATAATAAACAGTGCGCTTATTGAATCACAAACTCCCATACAGGTTTCGCTGGAGAACAATCAGTTTTTTGGATTCCAGACTAAAACACTTGTTGGCACTCATTTCGATTACAGAGCTTCCAATAAGCTCGATATCGGTGCAACAATACTTCACCTTACTGAAAGACCTTATACCCAGAAAGTTAATTATGGTGAGGATCCTATATCAAACACAATATGGGGTTTGAATACTTCATATAAGACAGAGTCACAGTTGCTTACAAAAATAATTGACAAGATACCCCTCCTGAATACAAAAACTGTCTCGACTGTCTCTTTCTTTGGAGAGTTTGCTAATCTTATACCGGGTCATTCCCAGGCAATTTCGGGTGCCGGGAACGCCTATATCGATGATTTTGAATCGAGCGAAATCCCACTCGATATGAAAGCTTTTAATGCATGGAGTATTTCAAGTGTACCGCAGGGCCAGGACCAGCTATTTCCTGAAGCGCAGTTTAATAATAATCTGGTCAGTGGTTTTAACCGCGCAAAAATAGCCTGGTATGTTATAGATCCTTTGTTTTTGCGCAACGGCTCATCGACTCCGGATTATATAAGGAATAATGCTGATGAACAATCCAGCCATTTTGTCAGAGAAATTTATGAAAATGAAATTTTCCCAAATAAATCAGAGCCCAGTGGAATTCCTGCCACAATAGCTGTTTTAAACCTCGCTTATTATCCTGATGAAAAAGGTCCGTATAATTATGATACTGATCCCGGTGCATATTCCTCAGGGATGAATCCAGATGGAACGCTGAATAACCCTAAATCAAGATGGGGCGGCATAATGAGAGAAGTGCTGACAAACGATTTTGAAGCTGCCAACATTCAGTATATTAAGTTTTGGGTAATGGATCCATTTGTCGATAATCCCACTGATGAGGGCGGAGATCTTTATATAAACCTGGGGGATATATCGGAAGATATATTGAAGGATTCAAGAAAAAGTTTTGAGAATGGCCTTCCGAATTCACCGGATGTAAAAAATGTTGATACCACTGCCTGGGGCAGGGTACCAACTATCCAGGCTGTTGTTAATGCTTTTGATAACGCCCCTTCATCAAGATTGTATCAGGATATAGGTCTTGATGGGCTCAGCGACGCGGATGAAGAAACATTCTTCAAGAATTACCTTCAGAAATCTTCACTTATACTGAACCCTGATGCATATCAGCAGATTTATAAGGACCCGTCGGGTGATGATTACCATTATTACAGGGGAACGGATTACGACCAGGAAAAGCTGGGCATACTCGACAGATATAAAAAGTACAACGGTCAGGAAGGAAACTCACCTACATCCGAGATGTCGAAAGAGTCTTATCCTACTGCAGGATCAACATTGCCTGACATGGAGGACATCAACCGTGATAATACATTGAGCGAAACAGAAAGCTACTATCAGTATAAGGTAAGTATTCGTCCCGGAGATATAAAGGTCGGTTCAAATTTTGTAGTTGATAAAATTGAGCCACCGGAAATTACCTTTCCAAATGGGAAAAAATCAAAAGTGACGTGGTATCAGTTTCAGATTCCAATAACTGATTATCAGAAAGTGGTTGGTCCGATCCAGGATTTTAAATCAATCCGCTTCATGAGGATTTTTCTAAAGGGCTTCAAAAATCCGGTTATTATGCGGTTTGCCAATCTTGACCTTGTGCGGGCAGAATGGAGAAAATACAATATTTCGTTTTCAGAAGGAGCAGAAAGGATCACTATGCCACAGGCTTCGGATGGCACCTTTGAAATAAGCTCTGTGAGTATTGAGGAGAATTCAGGGAAAATACCTGTAAATTATACATTACCTCCGGGATTTACACGGCAGACTGACCCTCAGAATCCACAGCTTCAGCTTCTTAATGAACAATCAATGGTGCTCCGGGTAATGAACCTTGAAGATGGCGATGCGAGGGCTGCATTCAAAAATCAAATTCTCGATATAAGGCAGTACCGCAAACTTCGGATGGAGGTTCATGCAGAAGCAATGATCGGGCAGCCATTAAAAGATGGTGATCTGACTGCATTTATCAGAATAGGTACTGATTATAAAAGCAATTTCTATGAATACGAGCTTCCTTTGAAGCTTACTCCGCCAGGTCATTATGATAATAATTTAGATGCTGACAGACTTAAGGTTTGGCCTGCTGAAAACAGTTTTGATATTGATCTTTCTTTGTTGCAGGCGGCCAAGGAGGAACGAAATCGCCAAATGGACCTTCCAGGTTCCTCCTTAAGCATTTCAGATGTCTTTGTGTATACAAATGGAACAGCCAGGATTTCAGTCTCAGGGAATCCGAATATGAGCGATATAAAGGTTATAATGTTAGGTGTGAGAAACCCGATAAAAACAAGGAACAAATCCACCGACGACGGTCTGCCGAAGTTTGGCGAAGTCTGGTTCGACGAATTGAGGCTTAACGACTTTATTGAAAACGGAGGATGGGCAGCCAATGGACATATGCAGGCCCGACTGGCCGACCTGGGTACAGTTGATATGGTTGGTCAGTTTAGCACTCCCGGCTGGGGTAGCATAGATAAAAAGGTGGATGAGAGGAGCAAGGATCAGACATTGAAGTATGATATATCATCCAATATTGAACTTGGAAAGTTCTTTCCAGAAAAATTAGGTGTAAGACTCCCTGTTTATGTAGGATATTCAGAAACCAGGATAAGGCCCCAATATGATCCTCTTGATCCTGATATTCTTCTCACAACCGCCTTAAAGAATGCAAAAAACCAGGTAGTCAGGGATTCTATATTAAATATTTCCCAGGATTTATCAAGAAGAAAGACAATCACCATAAGCAATGCCGGTATAACAAAGCGGGGGAAAATCCATCATCCCTGGGACCCTGCGAATTTTAGTGTCAACTATACTTATAATGAGATATATAGCAGCAATACTACAACTGAAATTAATCTTGAAAAAGATTACAGAGGCGGCATTAATTATGATTTTCAGGCGCAGCCTGCCAATATTATGCCTTTTAAGAATGTCAGCTTTCTGAATGCTCCCGTTTTTAAAATTATAAAAGACTTCAACTTTTACACTTTTCCAAAAAGCATTTCATTCAGAACAGACTTGACAAGGGATTATAATGAATTGATAACAAGAGATATAAATAATCCTTACCTGGAAATCACACCTTCTTTCAAAAAAGATTTTGAATGGAGCCGGATTTATGATATGAAATATGATATCAGCAGGAATCTGAAATTTGACTTTACCGCAACAAATCTTTCCAGGATAGACGAGCCACCGGGTGGTGTTGACAAAAAAAGGTACAGCAGCCTTTACGATGCATGGCGCGATTCGGTCTGGGTTAACTTAAAGAAAGGCGGCAGAACTACCGATTATAATCATTTCATGAATATTACCTATACTATTCCGGTAAATAAACTACCTCTGCTTTCCTGGTTAAATGCCAACGCCCGTTATAGCGCAGATTATACCTGGCTTGCAAGCCCTCTTTTCCCTGACAGTCTGAACATCAATATGGGAAATTCAATTAAGAACCATAGCGAGATGACATTTACAGGAATGGCGAATCTATCCTCGCTTTATACTAAACTAAAATTCCTTAAAAGAATAGAAAGTAATACGATGCCGGGCGCTGCACAGAAAATGAAGGCAGAATTAATAACGGTTACTTATACTAAAGAAAACGTCAGCTTCAAAGCTAACATTGTCAAACCGATTTATCATAATCTTAAGACAAAGGATGTAAAAGTAAAGATTATCGGAAAAAACGGTATAGAAGTGAAAGGCAAAATAGATATTGTCAGCGAGAACAGGATTAATTTCACTGCTGCTCAACAGACTGACAATGCAAAGGTTGTAATCGAAGGCAAGGTGAAAAAAAGCCGAAACCCGATAATTGTTGCCGGCGAATATCTTGTCAGGGCAGTTATGGGGGTGAGGTCATTAAGCCTGACCTATACGAAATCCCAGGGAGAATACCTTCCGGGGTATAATCCTGATACAAAGTTTCTGGGTATGTCGAATGCCAATGGAAAGCTTGCTCCCGGATGGCCATTCATACTAGGATATAGTGATAAAAACTTTTTTGATAAGGCACTCTCAAATGGGTGGCTTTCAAAGGATACACTGATTAACACCCCAGCTGTATTTGATAATAGCATAACCTTATCTCTGCGAAGTCTCATTGAACCTTTTCCGGGGTTGAGAATTGATTTGAATGCAGACAGAAGATACCAGGAAGAAATCAGCTCATATTATACTGCTGATCACAACGGTAACTTTCCCGACAGTACACGCAACCGGATGATTTCAGGTAATTACTCCATTTCCATCATCTCATGGGGGACTGCTTTTGAAAAAATATCAAAGACAAATGATTATGCATCTTCTGCATTTGAAACTTTTAAAAAGGATATTATTGTCATTTCGGCCAGGCGGGCTGCTGAAAGGCAAAAGACAGACCCTGGTTATAATCCGGATATTGATCCGGCAACAGGTGATCCCATATTAGGGCCATATAAAAGCGGATACGGACAGACTTCCAGTGACGTCATGATACCTGCCTTCCTGGCTGCATATACCAAAACTAATCCCAATAATGTAGGCCTCGATCCATTCCCCTCTGCTCTGAAAATGATGCCAAACTGGAGAATAACTTTTGACGGATTATCAAAATTTGACTTTATTCAGAGCGTCTTCAGATCTATCAGCCTGACACATCAATACCGAAGCACCTATCAAATCGGGTCTTTTAACACAAATCTGAACTACAGGCTCGATGAAAATGGCATAAACAGTGTACGCGACCTTCAGAACAACTTTATACAGCAATACAATATAAATGTTGTTACAATCAGTGAACAGTTCAGCCCCCTGATAAATGTGGATATGAACTGGAAAAACAGTCTTACTACCAGGTTTGAATGGAAAAAATCGCGTACTATCACACTAAATATGACAAGTAACCAGGTTGCAGATGCACGGAGCAATGAGCTTATCTTCGGCGCTGGTTACAGGTTTGATAATGTCAAGATAATTTTAAAAACCGCAGGGGCACAGCACTCATTGAAAAGTGATCTTAACCTTCGTTTTGACCTCTCTATCCGCGATGATCAGACACTTGCAAGAAAGCTTGTTGAGGATGTTGATCAGCCTGTAATAGGGCAAAGAGTGGTTACCTTAGGAGCCACTGCTGATTATGTTCTAAGCGACAAATTTAATCTTCAGGTATTCTACGACCGCACTGTCAATAATCCGTTTGTTGCGACTACATTCCCCACCTCAAATACCAACTTCGGTTTCAGTCTTAAATTTACACTTGTTCAGTAGTTTTTTCCCTTAAATATGTTAATTGCTTATTTTTTCAGAAATCGTTTGAAACAAAGTCAATCCGGTCTTTCTATCTGAGAATCAGCCAGTCTGGATTAAAATAAGTAATATTTAATTGCATTAATCAAACCATTTTTTCTAATTTTGGATAGAAACCGGAGCCTTTATTTTATTTCATACTATTAACCCCTGAAATATGAAAAGATCAAAACCACGTTTAAACTTCTGGCAGATCTGGAACATGAGTTTTGGATTTCTTGGGATTCAGTTTGGCTTTGCCCTGCAAAATGCAAATGTCAGCAGGATTTTTGAAACTCTGGGTGCTAAAGTTGAGAACATCCCGATCTTGTGGATTGCTGCTCCGGTTACGGGGTTGATTATCCAGCCCATAATAGGGCATATGAGTGATAACACCTGGAACAGGCTTGGCCGCCGGCGTCCATATTTCCTTACCGGTGCTATTCTTGCTTCTCTTGCTTTGATTTTTATGCCGAATTCACCCGTTCTTTGGATAGCCGCCGGGACGCTCTGGATAATGGACGCTTCGATCAATATTTCAATGGAACCATTCAGAGCTTTTGTTGGCGATATGTTGCCATCAGACCAGCGTACAACAGGTTTTGCAACCCAAAGTTTTTTTATCGGCACGGGCGCCGTTATTGCATCTGTTCTCCCATATGTCCTTACAAATTGGTTTCATATTCAAAATACTGCACCTGCCGGACAGATACCATTATCTGTTAAATTGTCTTTTTATATAGGAGGAGTTGTATTTATTTCTGCTGTTATATGGACAATAATTAAAACCAAAGAATATTCCCCGGAAGAGCTTCTTGAATTCTCGGATGATAAAAAATCTGTTACTGATTATGAAACAGAAACAGAGAATTCTTTTGGCTCCGGTGTATTTATGAGGAGAGGAGCATACTGGATTTTTGCCGGAGTTATTATAAGTCTCATTGTATATTATTATTCTCTTGAAAAGGAGTTGTATATCCTCTCAGTCGGGATCGGTGCTTTTGGGTTGGTTCAGATTATTTCAGGACTCTTTGTATCGGGAGGAAAGACCAAAAGCGGACTTGTAGTTGTTTTAAGTGACCTTTACAGGATGCCTAAGACAATGGGCCAGCTTGCCATTGTTCAGTTCTTTTCGTGGTTTGCACTTTTTTCAATGTGGATTTATACGACGTCGGCTGTAACAAGTCATATTTACGGGACAAAGGATCCCACAAGTGAACTTTACAATCAGGGAGCAAACTGGGTAGGAATTCTATTTGCTGTTTATAATGGATTTGCTGCGTTAGTCGCTTTTTTGCTTCCTGTCCTTGCAAAGCTCACCAACAGGCGTATAACTCACTCCGTGAGCCTGATTGCCGGTGGATTAGGGTTAATATCCATCATTCTTTTCCATACACCTGGAATGTTAATAATTTCCATGCTTGGTATCGGTCTTGCCTGGGCAAGTATTCTTGCAATGCCATATGCAATTCTTACAGGATCGCTTCCTTCAGCTAAAATGGGAACATATATGGGTATTTTTAATTTTTTCATTGTCATTCCACAGATTCTTGCTGCAAGCATTCTCGGTTTCTTTGTCAGGGATGTCTTTGGGGGTGAAAGTATCTATGCTCTTGTGACAGGAGGAATCTCAATGTTTATTGCAGCAGTACTTATCCTGTTTGTGAAGGATGTGGATGAAACAAAATCAAGAAGTTTATGATGCATACGGCTGCATGTATTTTTGATCTCGACGGAGTAATTGTTGATACTGCCAGGTACCATTTTCTTGCCTGGAAAAGATTGACGGATATGATCGGTATTCATTTTACTGAAGAAGACAACGAACGGCTGAAAGGGGTCAGCAGGATGGCATCCCTCGAAATCATTCTTGAGATTGGAGGCAGAAAAATCGAAGAGAGCCAGAAACATGAGTATGCAGAACTAAAGAATAAATGGTATGTAGATTATATAAGCAAAATGACACCGGATGAAATTCTTCCGGGTTGTCTCGAATTCATTAAAGAACTTAAAGGTGCAAATGTTCGTGTCGCAATTGGTTCGGCAAGCAAAAACACTCCTCTTATACTTGAAAGAGTAGGCATTCTTGAACTTTTTGATGCCATAGCAGATGGGAACAACGTAAAAAAGGCAAAACCCGACCCGGAAGTTTTCATTAAAGCTGCTGAAATGGTAGGGATAGAACCCGGGAGATGTACCGTGTTTGAAGACGCAGTTGCAGGAATACAGGCTGCCCTAAACGCCGGGATGTTATGTGTAGGCGTCGGATCACCGGTGATTTTGAAAAAGGCTCATTTCGTTATTCGGGGTTTAGATGACATGAGCTTGTCAAAACTAATAGAAATAGAAAAAGGAATCAGGATATGAATAGTTTTTATAAAAGAGATAATTGGCAGATAATCGAGGAGGGATTCCATCCTGAGATGAACAGGGAGTCGGAAAGCATTTTTTCCATCGGCAATGGCTATATGGGACAGAGAGCCAATTTTGAAGAGCAATATTCAGGCGACAGCCTTCAGGGCAGTTATGTTGCCGGCGTATATTACCCCGATAAAACAAGGGTTGGATGGTGGAAAAACGGATATCCCGAATATTTTGCTAAAGTGCTGAACGCGCCGAACTGGATTGGTATTGATATCTCTTTAGATGATACGCCTGTCGACCTGGCAACTTCAGAAATTGTCTCATTCACAAGGATTCTTAATATGCAGGAAGGTTATCTTGAAAGATCTTTCAGAATTGCTGTTTCAGAAAATAAAAGAATCGATTTTAACAGTAGGAGATTTGTCAGTATGGCCGAACCTGATCTGGGAATAATCAGGTATTCTGTAAAATCAGTAGATTTTGAAGGCACTATCGATTTTACGATTTATATTGACGGCGATGTAAAAAATGAAGACACAAATTATGGCGAGAAATTCTGGAAGGAAGTAAGCAAAGACCATAACGGCCATGAAGGAGTTCTTATAACGAGGACATTGAAAACAGATTTTCATGTTGCAACCGGGATGTGTTTCGGGTTCTTTAAAGATGACCGGGAATTGCCGGTAAAAGCCAAAGTCATTGATCGCGAGAAATATATTGCAAGTAATATCTCTCTTTTAATAAGTCAGGGCGAAGAGATAATTCTGACCAAATATGTATCCGTTCTTTCGTCACTGAATAATGAGAAAAAAAAGTTGATGGGAGATACAAAAATCCGCCTTAAAGAAGCAAAAGCCAAGGGTTTTGATAATCTTTTCCTTGAGCATGTAAGGGAATGGGAAAGAATATGGGCTACTTCAGATGTGGTAATTGAAGGTGATTTATCGGCTCAACAGGCAATACGATTTAATATATTTCATATTAATCAGACATATACGGGAAAAGATGAACGTCTCAATATTGGTCCAAAAGGCTTTACAGGTGAAAAATACGGTGGCAGCACCTACTGGGATACTGAAGCTTTCAGCCTGCCATTTTTTCTAAAGACAGCTGATCCGAAAGTCGGAAAGAACCTGTTGCTCTACCGTTATAAGCATCTGGGAAAAAGCATTGCCAACGCTGAGAAACTTGGTTTTAAAAACGGCGCGGCCCTTTACCCCATGGTAACAATGAATGGCGAAGAATGTCATAATGAATGGGAGATTACTTTCGAAGAGATACATAGAAATGGCGCTATTGCTTTCGCTATCTTTAACTATATAAGACATACTGGTGATTATGAATATATGGCTGACTATGGATTGGAAGCACTGATAGGGATTTCTCGATTCTGGAGCCAGCGGACAACTTTCTCCGAAAACCTTAAGAAATATGTGATACTGGGAGTTACCGGACCGAATGAATATGAAAACAATGTCAACAATAACTGGTACACCAATTCATTAGCAGTTTGGACCTTATCATATACCTTAAAAAACATCAGGGTCCTTGAGAAAGAAACCCCGAAGAAATTATCGGGTCTTTACAAAAAATTACATTTTAATTTTTCTGCCGAATCGGCCAGATGGCAGGATATTATTAAAAACATGCACTTCCCTGTTGATAACACCCGCAATATCTTCCTTCAGCAGGATGGTTTTCTGGATAAGGAATTAAAGCCTGCAAGCTGCATACCGGCTGACGAAAGACCAATCAACCAGCATTGGTCCTGGGACAGGATTTTAAGATCATGCTTTATAAAACAGGCTGATGTTTTGCAGGGTCTGTACATTTTTGAAGATCATTTTGATACACAGACTATTAAACGGAATTTTGAATTCTATGAACCGATGACTGTTCATGAATCGTCATTGTCAGCTTGCATTCATTCCATAGTTGCTTCCAGAATCGGAAATATTGAGACGGCTTATGAACTTTACCTTCGTACCGCCCGGCTGGATCTCGATGATTATAATAATGAAGTATCAAACGGGCTTCATATAACAAGCATGGCAGGAACATGGCTGGCAATCGTTGAAGGATTTGGAGGAATGAGGATCAATGATGGTAAAGTTATTCTAAATCCTTTGATACCCGCTAACTGGCAATCCTATTCATTTCATGCCCGTTTCCGTGGTGTACTCTTCGAAGTTAAAGTGACAAAAGAATGTGTGACTATAAATAATTTGTCGGAAAAACCATTGGATCTTGATATTTACGATAAGAAATATCAAATAACCGGATTGCAAAAAATAATCCATACCTTTAAAGTAGATTTTTTCTCTTAGTGCTTTGTGAATAAGATAATTACTATTAATGATTATAATAAAACTTCTCAGATAATGGAAAAGTTGCCTTTAAGTTTACTGGTTTTATTTATTGCTCTCTCTATTACAATAACCGGTTGTTTTGTTTTTGGAAAGAAAAAGGAAATAAAGCCTTTTCATTCCGATGTTGTACACCCTGAATGGTCGAAGAATTCAGTATTGTATGAAGTAAATGTCAGGCAATACACGGACCAGGGCACTTTTAATGCTTTTGCAGAACATCTTCCCCGGCTGAAAACACTGGGTATTAACGTGTTATGGTTTATGCCGACGTTCCCCATTGGCATAGTTAACAAGAAAGGAGAGCTGGGAAGCTATTATTCTGTTAGAGATTTTATGAATGTAAATCCCAATTACGGAACTATTGATGATTTTAAAGCTGTCATCGCCAAAGCTCATGATTTGGGTATGCATGTAATAATGGACTGGGTACCGAATCACACATCATGGGATAATAAGCTTACCATTGATCATCCAGACTGGTATATAAAAGATGCCTCCGGCAAATTTACACCGCCTCTCGGAACTGACTGGACAGATGTGATTCAGCTTGACTGGTCAAAGAAAGGCCTTCAGGATTATATGATTGAAGCGATGAAATTCTGGGTTAATATGGGAGTTGACGGTTTCCGCATTGATCATCCGCATAATACGCCAAAGGAATTCTGGGAAAGGGCACGGATTGAATTGACTTCAATTAAACCTGTTCTTCTGATAGGTGAAATAGAGGAACCGACTATTTTTCTTGAAAAAGGTTTTGACATGAACTATGCCTGGGAGATGTACCACCTTATGGTAAATATCGCACAGGGAAAAGATAGCGTAAAAACACTCTCAAATTATTACAAGAAGGAGTGGGCAACATATCCAAACAATGTTTACAGGCTTCAGTTTCTTACTAACCACGATGAAAATTCATGGGGAGGAACAATTGACTCTTTAATGGGAGAATCACAAATGGCATTTGCTACATTAATATTTACATCACAAGGTGTGCCTTTAATATACAGCGGTCAGGAGGCATGTCTTAATAAAAAACTCAAATTCTTCGTAAGAGATACAATTAAATGGGATACGTGCAATCTTACAGGATTTTACAGGAATCTGGTGTCATTAAAGAAACAGAACAAAGCTCTCTCGAATGGTGATGAAGGCGGGCCGATGATCAAAATAAGAACCAGTAAAGATAGGCAGGTCTTTGCTTTCTACAGGGAAAAGGACGCTAACAGGGTCATGGTTTTTCTGAATCTCAGTAAGAAAAGTGTTAGCATAAAACCTTCTGAGGGGAATCTTAATGGTGAATATTCGGATTACTTTACGGGTTTAAAAACAGCTTTTCCTTTAACCGATTCGCTCAGACTCGAACCATGGGGCTATAAGGTTTTGGTGAAATAAAGGTTAAAATTGCAAAAGTGAATGTAATGATTTGGATCTTCAGTAACTCTGTAGTTCTCCGTGTATCCTTCGTGTCTCTCTGTGTAATTAAAAACCAAGAACTTACACGGAGTTAAAGAGAGAATCACAGAGAAGAACCAAATCTTTTATTGCAGTCTTGAATTCTTCTTTCCGATCTTGCGATTATAGATTCCATTTTCAGGAGTAAAAATTAATTACGATGAATTCAATAAAGCACATATTATTACTTTTGATTGTTATTGTCCTGATACTTGTCGGATGCGGACCAATGCAAAATAAAAACAAAATAACAGTTGATAAATCTCTTGCATCTGTTCCTTCCTGGGCAAAGGAGGCGATATGGTATCAGATTTTTGTTGAGCGGTTTCGCAATGGAGATACTACAAATGATCCTACTCCTGCAGATATGTACGGTTCATACCCTGATAAGATACCTTCAAAGTGGAAGATTACACCCTGGGGTCATGACTGGTATTCTCACGAACCGTGGCTTGACAGTGTCAGAGTAAAAGGATTTTACTCAAAAATTCAGGCACGCAGATATGGCGGAGACCTGCAGGGAGTTCTTGATAAAATGGATTATATACAATCACTTGGTGTCACGGCAATATACTTTAATCCGCTTAACGATTCACCATCACTACATAAATACGATGCCAGAAATTATACCCACATTGACAGAAATTTTGGTCCTGATCCCAGGGGCGATGCAGCAATAATGGATTCGGAAATTCACGATGACCCCTCAACGTGGAAATGGACCTGTGCCGATTTGCTCTTCCTGAAAATAATCAGGGAATTTCACAAAAGAGGAATAAGAGTGATAATGGACTATTCCTGGAACCATACAGGCAAAACATTCTGGGCATTGAACGATATAAGAAAAAACGGGAAAGAATCCAGGTATGTTGACTGGTACACTATAACCCATTTCAACGATCCGGAAAACAAAGAAGATAAATTGACCTATGAAGGTTGGGGAGGGAAAAATCCTTATATGCCGGTTTTGAAAAAAGATATTATACCTCCCGGCAATAAGGTAATGCCTTTTGAAGGGAATTTTCATTCCGAATCATTGAAACAACATATATTCGATGTCACAAGGAGATGGCTCGATCCTGACGGAGATGGAAATCCTGCTGATGGTGTGGATGGTTTCAGGCTTGATGTGGCAGGAGAAATTCCCATGGGATTCTGGCGAGAATATCGTAAAGTGGTTCGTTCGGTTAATCCTGAAGCTTACCTGGTGGGTGAAATATGGTGGCTTGATTGGCCCGAAAAACTTATGAATCCAAAAATATTTCTCGAGGGTGATCAATTTGACGCCATAATGAATTACAGGTGGTTCAGGGTTGCCAGGGGTTTTTTTGGCCAGGCAGAACCTGTTTTGACAAGCACAGGATTTGTACAGGAGATCAACCGGATAAATAAAGGCATCAGGAAAGGCAATCTTCAGGTAATGATGAATGTAGCATCAACACATGATTCTCCCAGGCTATCTACATCGCTGTATAATAAGACGATGGACAAATATAAAGCGAAGCCATCCGACAACCCGGATTATAAAATAAATAAGCCGGATGATCTGACGAGAAAAGAACAAATTCTGCTGTTGATCCATCAGTTTACATTCATCGGCGCTCCGCAGATTTATTATGGAGACGAGGTAGGTATGTGGGGTGCAGATGACCCTGATTGCAGAAAACCAATGATATGGGATGACATTGTATATGAGGATGAGCGCGCAGCTTTTGATCCAAAGGAAAGCCGCCCGGTTGATATTGTCAGACCTGATACTTCACTCAGAATGTTTTATATGAAGCTATGTAAAATGCGAAAAGAAAATCCTGTCCTTGTATACGGTGATCTTTCTTTTTCGGTAGCGGACGATCAAAACCTGACACTTGCTTATAATCGGACAATGGGCAACGATGAAATAGTTGTGGTTTTTAACAGGTCAGATAAAACTCAAATCATTAAAGTGCCGGTAAAAACTAACGGGGAATATGCAAACGTTTTGTCCGAAAACAATAAAAGCATCTTTAGCAATCAAAACAAAATCGAATTAAATCTTGATCCACTGACGGCGGTTGTCCTCAAAAAGAAATGAACTGCTATTCTTTAATAATCTTTACAGTTTCGCTGCTGATTGATGTTCTGAACTGCACAAAATAAATTCCTCTGGGTATTGTACTCCCGTTGGCGGATTTCCCATCCCACTTTACCGATTGAATCTCATCAGCTGACATACTGGCTTTGTTTTGCCAGATCATATTCCCGGTTATGTCGAAAACTGAGACGGACACTGATGTCGGATTCATACTCTGAATCTCAAAAGTAAATTCTCCCGGGGAGGGGTTAGGATAAATAGTAATGAACGGTTCCTTTCCTGTTGCCTTTATATCATTGACACCCAGTAATATGCCTGGGGATGCAAGTTTTCTGGTTGTATATAGTCTGTATTCGCCTGGCTGAAGACTGATCTGATCATTTATATTGGATACGTTGATTGAGTCACCTGTAAAATACTCATACCACATTCCTGTCTGTGGGAATGTCGGGTTTATCGAAGCCTGAGTGAGCCCGAAATTACCCAGGACATCGACATTCATAGTCGGATCAAACAACTGAATACTTTTCAGAGGAGTTGAGAGTGAGGAAGAATAGCTGCCGGTTCCAAATACCGGCTGGGAACTCCTGAGATTATTAAGAAGTTTATATATTATATATAATCTATGACGATCGGGATCTGAGAAATAATTCCACTTTATCGGTTTTACGCCGGTTCTTCCTCCTGAATCGATGGAAATATCATAACCAAGTTCACCAAATTGCCATATCATTTTAGGACCAGGCACAGTAAGCAGAAAGACTGCATCAAGTTCCATCCTTTTCAGTGCGGTCTTTAGATTCTGCGTATTATAACTTCCTGATGAAGCCCCATAAGTAATTGTTTTATACATTATTCGTTCTTCATCATGGCTTTCCATGTAGCTTACAAGGTTGGGAACAGTCCAACCCATACCCTGGGCGCTGACAGCAGTGAGATCAGATGAATATCCCATTGCTGCTTCTGCATAGTTATAATTGTTATTCCCCCAGAGCATCATTCCAAAATCTGAAAGCATTATTTCTTCGTCGTTGGCCGTGAAATGTTCGAGAATGACATAAGCATTTGACTTTGTCTTCCAGATCTGGGTAGCCATTCGTTCAAGAATTGCAATCCGGGAAGCATCATAAGCACTTCCTTCGCCGGGAGTATTTGTAAAGCCTTTGGTGAAGTCAAAACGGAATCCATCAACTTTATATTCTGTAAGCCAGTAAGCGTTTATCCGATCAACAAGCTGTTGGGTCGTAATGCTTTCATGATTGAAGTCGGCACCAAATTTATACGCTGGATTCGGCGATTCTGCATTAAACCAGGGATTTGGGATTTTCATATAGATTTGATCCGTACCAATATGATCGAGATATAGCTGGACAAACGGAGATTGTTCATAACAGTGATTCAGAACCATGTCCATTATTACTGCTATCCCTTTGCTGTGACAGATGTCGATAAACGCCTTTAGATCGTTTTTTGTACCATAATATTTATCCGGAGCAAAATAAAATGAAGGATTATATCCCCAGCTGAGGTTTCCTTCAAATTCAGTTATGGGCATAAGTTCTATTGCATTGATTCCCAGATTAACAAGATAATCCAAAGTATCAATAATAGTTTTATAATCGTGATTTGCAGTAAAATCACGGACCAGCAATTCATAGACTACAAGATTCGTTTGCTTCGGGGGTGTATAGGTGGTTGTATGCCATGCATAAGGAACCTGTGCAGTCTGAAGAACTGAAACAATTCCTGACGCTGTGTCTTTAGGATATGAAATAAGATTGGGATATGTGGAAACCGAAATATATTGATCATTATCGGGATCAAGAACCTTATCGCAATATGGTTCGGCAATATATAGAACAGTATCAACAAGATACTGAAAGCGGTACTCTTTCCCCGGTTTAAGTCCATTAATCTGAACCCAGAATCTTTCGCTGTCGGGGGTTCTTTTCATATAACCTTTCTCACGGGCAAGCCATCCGGTAAAATCGCCTGTTGCGAATACATAGTTTTTATAAGGTGCATGCAACACAAGCGCTACCGATGTGTCGCTTGTGTAATTTATACCGTCCGCAAAACCTGAAGGTAATGGTTCAGTTATTATTGGTTTTCTGACGTAATAGAAAAATGAATCAGCAGCAAAAGCAGGTTTGGCCCATGCAATCGCTTTAACCCGGAATTCACCATACTGACCCGGAATTATAGTATCAGTCAGAAGTTGAGCAGTTGTAACGGACCTGACAAAAATATTATTAATGTACAATGATATAGAATCTGCAAGTGTGGCAGAAGCCTGGATGATTATTTTCTTATTTAATTCAGTTACAAACGATGCTTTACCAGGAAGGGTAAACGTAACATTAAGGCCAGCCTGGAAAACACTTATGAATATGTCGGGTGATGTCTGCTTGTCTCCTGCAGCATCGCGTATTACGAGACAGATCTTAGTAACAATATCAGATGAGCCCAGAGAATAGAAGGTTTTAATATCGGGGGTTATATCGAGCTCATAAAGGTAATTTCCAAGGTATTTCAGTTTTGGCTGAGTCGAATTATTTGCCCAGGTGCCAATCACTTTTTGCCAGGACAGGTCATTTATAGTGACCCCGGTATGCGCATAAAGATCACCCGCGTAATTATGCAAACTTCCGGCGTCTGCAGAGCTGTTGTAATAGATCTTTATCAGCTTTCCGGGGGTTGGCACAGCCGGGTCGGTTGTTATCACCTGGCCATACAGGGTAAAGCTGAATACCGAATAACAAAGCATGATGTAAAGCACCCTCTTCATATTGCTTCCTCAGATAAGATAATAGTTTAGTCCAAAGTTACTGAAACCGCTTGAAAAATGCTAAAATTCAACGTTATAGGTTAATATTTTTCAGCAAACGATTGAAATATAAATCTCCTCCTTTAACTGCAAATATCTTTGTTGAAATATAATTATAAAAGAGGCTGTCGTGTGATTTGACAGCCTCTTATTCAACTAATTATCAACCCTATTTCAAATACTTTTTTAAGTCTTTTGCTAGTTCATAGTTAGAGTAGCTACATGAGCCCACGGATCGAAAGTAATGGTATAGTTTCCTGCAACTGTAATCGGAATATTATCACCTCCGGCTGTAAGTGCATTCATATTCGCACCGCCATAGTTAATGTCCCATGCATCGTTTGCCCTAAATTTGAAAGCCCCAACAACCAGATTCAAAGTAACTTTGAAAACATGATTTACAGGATCCCAGGTCATATTCTGATCAGAGTTCCATCCGTCAGGTGTTGCATCTCCGATTACACCCCATCTGTTTGCGCTATAAGTATAGGCCAAGGGATGACTTAAATCAAGAGTAAATGCATAATCAGCTTCCAGAGCGTTGGCAATATTGCTGCCACCTGCATCTAATGTTGCATTTGCTGCGGTGCTTCCATAGTTATAATCCCATGAATGATTAGCCCTGAATTTGAAAGATCCAACTGTAAGATGCATGCCGCCGTTCCAGGTAGTTAATGCCGGATTATAAGTTAAAGCTGTCTCGTCATTCCAACCATTTGGTGAAGCATCACCTATAACACCCCAAACAGTCGCGACTGCTGTATATGTCATTGGATTTGCTCCTGCATTAACATTTATTTTATAATAGCCCATTGGAGAACTGAAGTTTCCACCGTTGGCATCCAGTTTGCCTGAACCACCATCGCCGTAATTAGGTCCGTTCCAGTTGGGAAGGGTAGCAAATTTCCATCCATTTGTTGTATTTGCCATATATACATAACCTTCGATATTATCAGGAGAAGTTGCGAGACTCTTCACCTGAGGAGAGTTGGCAGGATCCCAATCCTTTAGTGTCGATCCCGGGTAACTTGCAGTCACATAATCACCCGGAACGTACCAGAGGCGTGTGGAAACCAAAGTAGTAAACTGTACATCGCTGCCATAGGTCGTGCCTACAGTGTTGGTGGCATAAGCGCGAACATGATATGTAGTAAGCCCGTTTAATTTAGTCATTGAACTTACAAATACACCGCTTCCGGTTCCATCTGAGGTTTTGCTGCTGGTAATTGTTGGATTTGCGGTCAAACTATAGCATATACCACGTGCGGTTATTGCGGAACCTCCATCATTCGTGATATCACCGCCTCCCGTAGCTGAAGTACCCGCAATTGAGGTTATGGAATCTGTGGTAACGGTTGCCAGAACAGGCAGTGTGGTAAAAGTGATTTCTTTACCGTAAATCGTACCGTTTGCTGTAATTGCATAAGCACGCGCAAAATAGTTGGTAGCAAAAGAAAGGCCACCCAACTTCACTGTAAAGGTTGCCGAATTACCCGTCTCAGTATCGATAACTTTGGATTTATCTGTTGTCGGAGCGGTAGCTACATCATATACAACACCTCGTTCACTGAAACCACTGCCTGAAGCAACAACAAAACTCACAATAGTTGCCGAATCAGATTTAAGATTTAATACCTGCGTGGATGCCAGTTTAGGATTTAATCTGACATCCGATTGTTCCTTTGTGCATGAAGCAAAAAAGAATGCATCGATGACAAGGACAACCAGAAGTCTATTTAAGACAATTTTTTTCATAAATAAGTTATTATTTCGTTAATCAATTGATTTTAAACTAAATTCATATACGATTAGTTGTTCTTCGTTATCGTAATGCTATAAGTGGTACTTCCTATGGATACCATTACGGTATAATTTCCTGCCGCTGCAATCGGAATATTCTGACTGCTTCCATTGTTCCAGAGATTGGTAAGAGTATACTGAGGATGTGTTGCATCTCCCAGTCCAAGATTTATCGAACCCCATGCATCATTGGACCTTACTTTTACAGAACCAACAGTAAGATTGAGAGTTATATACCAGAGTCCGGTCTTATAGTTGTAATCCATTTTCTGATCAGGTGAATTCCATCCATTTGGAGTGGCATCACCAATCAGACCAATCATATATTGGGTCAGTGAGTAACTAAGGGTCTTAGTATTAGCACTGAGGATATACCATCCGCTACCGGTGGTACCGGTTGAAATGCCAGTTCCGTTCACTGCAAGGGCAGCTCCATTGGCGCCATAAACAATATTTGCGTCAGGGTCCTTTAATGTAAAAGGTTTGGTCGCATCGAGCTTTACATATCCGGTATATGAGCCATCACCAAGAGCTGATTCAATTTTTTGTACTATTCCAGAATTAATTAAATCGAGCTTTGGCAAACCATAAACAGTCACCTGAGCTGTCACTGCACCAGATGAATACGACAGTGGTTGAGTGCTGGTTCCGATTGCTCCGGTTCCGGCATCAACAGAGAGAACTGATCTTATCCGGAAATCGACAGATGAAATCGAGTCGGCTGGGAAACCTTTAAGTAACATTCCATTCAGATCACTAATGGAAAGTTTTATCTGGGCATCCTGAATACCGGAATAGAGAAGGATTGAAGTTGCAAAATTATTCCCTGTGGGACAAGCTTCAAGGAAGTAAGTTGCGGAAGCGGCGAACCCGGGATCAACTGGAGTACCAATAAATATTATTGTATCTGCTCCATTTGCCCTTTGAAGGGTTAAATCTGGTAAGGTCACTAATGTTGGTGCATTAGGGCTGGAAAGAGCTATTACTCTTGTCTCCTCCTTTTTGCAGCTAGACAAAAGCCCGATCAACCCAATGAAAGCTAAGTATATAAATAGTTTCTTTTTCATTGTTATAAAATTTAAAAAATTAATAACCAGGATTTTGTATTATATTCGGATTTGAAGATACCTCTGCGCCTGGAATAGGGAAGATATTCAAATGGCTGTCTGTATTAATACCATTTAATGAACCACCCTTCCATGGCCAGTTATAATTTCCATTTGTGAATTTCCCGAAACGAACCAGGTCGGTGCGTCTTTGAGCTTCAAAATAGAATTCGCGGCCACGTTCATCGAGTAGAAACTGATCAGTAAGCTGACCCGGTGTGATATTCCCGCTTGCATCTCCGTAAGCACGGGTTCTTACTGTATTTATATCAAGAACAGCATTTGCATCGTCGCCCAACCTGTGTAAAGCTTCGGCCCTCATCAGCAGTGCATCGGCATAACGAAATACCGGAAAATCAGTGCTGGCGTATGCGGGATTATAGTCAGCAGCCTGACTGCCATCAGTATTCTTTGCAGTGAACTTATAGACGCCTATCCCGTAATCTCCACTTGACGAAGCACTTGGGATGACCATACTCTTTTTAGTTTTAAGATACACGCGTTTGTCTTTGCATTGAGCAAAAATTGAATCACCGAGAGGAATAGCAACGTTTCCATAAGTGGAAAGTGTATCGACTAATACATTCATGAATTGCCTTTTTGTTCTGTTTCCGTTCCAGTCTGTATTTGATGTCAATCCGCCAAATCTTTCGGCTCTCACATATGTTGCATCGCTGCAGGATTCTATAATGAAAGTTGTTCCCACATAACCCTGTGTATTTACTCCGTCCTGTTCCCATGCAAAAATCATTTCAGGATTGTGATTGCCGTCATTATCAGCGCTGAAATTCTGTCTGTAGTTTGTAGCCAGAGAATAAGCACCGCTGCTGATCACTTTGTCGCAATAAATTTTGCAACTGTCATATTTTGCGGTACCTGTATAAACCTCAGCATTCAGATATAATCTGGCCAGCAGCATCCAGCAGGCAGCCTGATCAGCTTCGGGATACGAAAACTTTGGAGCGCCCAACTTGGTTTCAATACTATGCAATTCAGATACTACATAATTGAATAAATTGGCCCGCTGAATCTGTTTTGGAAAGAATTTTCCAACTCCGTCAGCATCTGTTGTAAAAGGCGGATTAGCAAAAAGGTCCATATCCCAGGTATAAGCAAGAGCCCTTAGAAAACGGGCTTCAGCGTTATATTGCATTACAGCGGGGTCGGTGTTTCCGTTTGTATACCTTATGAAATCATTAGCATAGGTAACACTAAGACTTAAACGCTGATAAAGGGCTGTCAGAAAAGGATTGTTCGGGCTCCATGTCTGAGTATTCAAATCGGCTATTCCAACGTCTCCCCATGCACAAATCGCTTCATCGGTAGTTATTTCCTGGCAATTCCAGAGTGCTCTTGTAGTAGTAAAAAAATCATTATCGGGGGCAGAAATATCCGGTCCTCCATTGCTTCCCTGACCATTGATTATGAAGCTGGCATATATTTTACCCAAAACTTCCTTCATGTAAGCCGGGTTATCGCCTAAGTTGCCCGCAAGAATCGAGTTGGGATCAATTGGTTTGACGTTAAGGTCTTTCACACACGATATTACCATCGTCGTGGAAAGAATTATTCCTAATATAAAAATCTTCTTATTCATATAAATATTATTAGAATATTAATAGGTTAAACTAATTCCAAGCATATAAGTGCGGGGCCTGGGATAGAAATTGTTATCAACTCCGCCAGGAACTTCAGGATCAAGACCCTTGTACTTAGTGATTGTCATAAGATTCTGAGCAGTCAGACTTATCCTTGCACTCAGTTTATTATTCAAGATATGGTCGAACTTATAACCGGCGCTTAAATTATCTAACTTTAAAAATGAGGCATTGCTAACAAAATAGTCACTTGTAAACTGACGTTTCACAAATCGTGTGTCACTCAGGAAGGTTGTGAAATTTTTCCAGTATCCAATCTGGTACATCTGGTCGTATGAAGCACCTGCAGCGACAGCATTATAAACATAATTTCCTATACTGGCCCTTGCTGAGGCGGAAATGTCGAAGTTCTTATAGTTAAAGCGTGCAGACAGGCCCATTAAATAGTCCGGAATAGGATTATGGAAAATATACTGATCAGAAGTGTTCCCGTTCACTGTGCCTCCCTTTCCTGACAGATCGACATAAAGACCTTCAATAGGGTAGCCGCTTGCATCATATACTTGTTTATTAACAAAGTATGAGTATGAAGGATAACCAACTCTAGTTACCTGTATCTGGCCAGTAAATGCATTACCATAAAGGATGCCAATATAATTCGGATCGTTTGTGATAAGCAGTTTTGTAATTTTGTTCATATTATAGCTCAGATTGAAACCTATTGTCAATGACATATCTTTCTGAGATATGGGAACAATGTTCAGGGAGATTTCAGCTCCTCTGTTCTCAAGACTGCCGACATTTGTCAGCAAAGTATTTGAAAAGTTGCTGCCGCTCGGAATGGTAACCGTGTTAAGAAGATTGGTTGTGACTCTTTTATATATATCAAAAGATCCTGTAATCCTGTCTTTCAGGAAACCGAAATCCAATCCTAAGTTCTGGGTTGCTGTTTGTTCCCATTTAATAGTCGGATCGTATGCACTCGGGCGCAAGGTCGGAAGATAATCACCCCCAATCAGATAATAACTGCCGGGTGAGGAGATCATGTATCTTGCCTGTGAAGGATAATCATTACCGACTATATCCTGTTGGCCGGTTTCTCCCCAACCTAACCTCAGTTTCAAGTCAGAAAGCGCTTCAACATCTTTCAGAAATGCTTCATTTTTAATTTTCCAGGCCAGTGCAACCGCAGGGAATATACCCCACTGGTTGCCTTTAGCGAACCTTGAAGAACCATCATCACGCACAGTAACCGTGAGTAAATACTTATCCATTAAAGTGTAATTCAATCTTCCAAAGAAAGAAACAAGAAAGTTTTCAGTGGCAAAAGATGAACTGTCTGATTTCTGGTAGGGATGGGTGTCATCCACTATCCCGCGGGTATAGCTATTTCCCTCACGTTTAAAATGCTGCCATGAATAACCGGCGGTTGCCTCAATTTTGCTATTGATGCTTGTGAGGTCCTTCGAGTAGCTCAGATAAAAATCGAGCAGGTTGTTATAGTTTTTGCCACTATAATCATTTAATTTTCCAAATAACGGACTTGTAAGTACGGAAGGCGCTGTTGACGGAAGGTTGTCGTGGCCCGTACTTTTTGTATAATCTGTTGCTAAATTCAGATTTGCATTCAGTCCCTGAATAAAAGGAAGTGCATAATAGAATTGTATGTTTCCAATAACTCTGTTAACAACTGATTTGTTGTCGGTAGCAAGAAGCTGTTCTACAGGGTTAGGTGTACCAAGGTTTGCTCCATAATTGCTCCATTGAAAATACCCGTCTGAAGCAGGGTTGCCATCTTTTACAGGTTGTGTCGGATCCATATTGATTGCAGAACCTAGAGCCCCTGCATCACCAAAATTATTATTGGTACTCATCCCTTTGGCATTGATACTGACTTTTAAGCTATTATTCAGAAATGTTGGATCGAGACTAATAGCACCGGTCATTCTTTGCATGTCGGTGTTTTTCAATATACCATTCTGATCCGTGTACCCAAGTGATACCCTGTATGGGAGGGTCTTGTAAGAACCTGTAAGACTTAAATTATGATCCTGGGAAACAGCATTGCGGAAAATTTGCTTTTGCCAGTTAGTGTTCGCAGTTCCAAGTTTACTTAAATTATCAGCTCCATAAAGGTCAATATGATCTAAAGCGATTTGTCTGAGCTGATCACCGGTATATACGTCCAAAAATTTGATGGCACTTGATATTGACGTATTTCCATTATAGGTAATACTCATTTTACTGCCGGCCTTGCCTTTTTTGGTTGTGATAAGAATAACACCGTTAGACGCCCGTGAACCATAAATAGCGGTAGCAGAAGCATCTTTCAGAACGGTAAAGGTCTCAATGTCGTTTGGATTAACGAATGAAAGGAAGTTAGAACTCCCGGCAACGTCATTGTTATCGATTGGAACACCATCGATGATAATCAGCGGTTTGTTGGAAGCATTCAATGATGAACCACCGCGAACGAGTATAGTTGCGCCGGCTCCGGGTGCACCACCTGCATTCGTAATTACTACACCTGCACTTTTCCCAACTAATAAATCCTGAGGCGAGGTAATAGCTCCCTGGTTGAAATCTTTGGAACTGACTGCAACTATCGAACCCGTTGCATCTGATTTCTTTACAGTTCCATAACCGATCACCACCACTTCATTAAGTTTCAGGTTGGCTACGGCCATAACGATATTGATTACGGTTCTGCCATTTACAACAACTTCCTGGGAAGCGTAACCAATATATGATATTACCAATGTCCCATTTGGAGCAACTGTGAGGCTGAAGTTACCATTGCCATCCGTGTTAGTCCCGTTAATGGTCCCCTTTTCCTGGATTGTAACTCCAACCAGGGAAGAACCATCTGCTGCATCAGTTATTTTACCTGAAACCCGGATTCCCTGAGCATTTATAGCTCCGGAAACAAGGATCCCAAGGAAAAGAATAGACAGCATAGTAAAAATTCGTTTTTTCATAAATTGTTTGGTTTAAGGATTATAAAAGTTTTCTCTAAAGAATTAATTAGAATATTCGTTATTCTCTACCGATCAACAAAACTAGGAAAGAAATTCTGAAATTGTTCAATTGAAAGCATTAATTTTCAATTAATTAACATATAGTTCCGCAAACGTTTGAAATGCATATTACTTTTCCTTTTTGTCAGGATATTGTAAATATTCTTTTAGTTTTTTTCATTTTATGACAGAGAAAAAGCTCAAAAAAGGATCAATTTTGACAGTTTTTAATTATCCGAAGTAATTATTTAATTTCTATTTTCATTCATCCCGCAGATACTTGTGAATTTTTTGTGAAAATCAGAATATATTCTATATATTTCGAAAAGAGTCATAAATCTCAGTAAAGAAAATGTACAAAGGTCAGGTGACTATAAAAGATATAGCAAAAGAGCTGGGGATATCTCCTTCAACAGTATCAAAAGCATTAAATGATCATCCGGACATTAGCCAGGTAACGAAAAAGGTAGTCCGGGATCTTGTGGAAAAATGGAATTATAAGCCTGATCCTATTGCTCTCAGTCTTAAAAGCGGACTTACAAAAACAATTGGTGTTATTGTTCCTGAAATTGTACACTATTTTTTTTCTACCGTAATCAGCGGTATTGAAGATCTCGCTTATGATTCAGGTTACCATGTAATGTTCTGCCAGTCAAATGAAACATATGAAAGGGAAGTCAAGGCAGTACAAACGTTGCTCTCGAGCCGGGTTGACGGCATACTTGTCTCAATTACCAAAGTTACCAAAGACTTCGGTCATTTCAGAAAAATTCAGGATAACGGAATCCCACTGGTTTTTTTTGACAGGATATGCAACGAGTTGGATACTGACAGGGTAATAGTGGATGATGAGCAGGGAGCATTTGATGCAGTAGAACATTTAATTAAGACCGGGTGCAAGAATATCGTTCATCTTTCGGGGCCACAGAATCTTCAGATTGGGAAAAACAGAAAGGATGGATACTTAAGAGCCCTGAGGTACTACAATCAAATTACAGATGAACAAAATATTATCAAATGTGATACCCGTGAGGAAGCCACAATAATTGTTCCCGAACTGATGAAAAGGACAAACAGACCAGATGGCATTTTTGCTGTTAATGATCTTACTGCTGTCGAATCTATGAATATGATAAAGGAATGTGGCTTTAATGTTCCAAAGGATGTGTCGGTAGTAGGATTTACCAACGGGATGATCTCTGACATAACGTGCCCGACACTATCATCTGTTGAACAACATGGTTACATGATAGGGAAGGAAGCTGTTAAGTTGCTTATTAATCGTATCGAAAAGAAACAGAATCTTCCTTTCCGGACTATTACAATTAAAACAGAGATGGTCATCAAAGGATCTTCCAGGAATGTTGGTTAAATCTAATAATTCTGCAGGTTAATGCTGAATCAAGAGCTAAAAAGATATTTGTCGCCTTGAAAAAACAAAAAAAGCTTTATTTTTGAACGAATTTATTAAAAAATATAAGATATGAACGTTCCTGAAAATTTGTTATATACCAAAGACCATGAATGGCTACGCGTAGAAGGCATCTTTGGCTTTGTAGGAGTTACCGATTTTGCTCAGGGTGAACTGGGTGACGTTGTCTTCATCGAGATTGAAACAGTTGGTGAAACACTTAAGAGCGAAGAGGTATTCGGTACTATTGAAGCTGTAAAAACAGTTTCTGATATGTTCATGCCTGTCGGTGGCGAAGTACTCGAATTAAATCCGGCACTTGAAGAGTCGCCTGACGTTGTTAACAAAGATCCTTATGGAAAGGGATGGATGGTGAAGATTAAGATAACTGATCCTTCTGAAACTGCCAGCCTTCTGACTGCAGAACAATATAAAACTCTGCTGTAAATTATTCTTGTTTTTTCTTTGTGTTACTTTGAGTTTTACTTTGTGACCCTTTGTGTTTAAATTTTTTGATGGGAAGCAATCCTACAGAGTCTTTTTGACTTCGAACTCCTGATAGCCTTCAACTATATCGCCTGTTTTTATATCGTTGAAATTATGGATGTTAAGACCACATTCATATCCTCCTACCACTTCTTTGACATCATCTTTAAATCGTTTAAGAGAGCCGAGTTCCCCTGTATAAATTACAATGCCATCGCGAATTATCCTTACCCTTGTGTTCCTTGTAATCTTACCTTCTTTAACATAACAACCGGCAACAGTACCAACTCTTGTCACTTTGAATATCTCGCGTATTTCAAGTGTTGCAACAATCTCCTCCCTTACTTCAGGTGACAGCATACCCTCCATAGCTGATCTAATTTCTTCTATTGCATTGTAGATGATTGAATAGAGGCGCACATCGATCTCTTCTTTCTCAGCCAGTTTTCTGGCACTTAAAGATGGTCTTACCTGGAAGCCGACAATAATTGCATTTGAAGCAGCTGCTAAAAGAACATCTGATTCTGAGATCTGGCCCACGGCTTTATGAATAATATTGAGCTGGATCTCAGGAGTTGAGAGTTTTATGAGTGAGTCACTCAAAGCTTCGACAGAACCATCCACATCACCTTTAACAATGATATTAAGCTCCTGGAAGTTACCGATCGCGATTCTTCTGCCAATCTCATCGAGAGTAATATGTTTCTGGGTACGGAGCCCCTGTTCCCTCTGTAGTTGTGCCCTTTTTGTAGCGATATCTTTGGCTTCTCTGTCGCTTTCCATAACATTAAATTTGTCACCTGCCTGAGGCGCCCCGTTTAATCCAAGTATGAGAGTAGGTGTAGCAGGCCCGACTACTTCAACCTTATTACCTCTTTCGTTGTACATGGCTTTAATGTGTCCAAAGCAACTGCCTGCGAGCATAATATCTCCGATTTTGAGAGTTCCTGCTTTGACCAGAACAGTTGCTGTAAATCCCCTTCCCTTATCGAGAGAAGATTCAATAACCGTTCCCAGAGCAGGTTTGTCAGGATTGGCTTTCAGGTCGAGCATCTCAGCTTCAAGAAGGATTTTATCAAGCAGCAGATCAATATTAAGTCCGCTCTTTGCAGAAATCTCCTGTGACTGATACTTGCCTCCCCAATCTTCAACGAGATAATTCATAGCGGCAAGTGCTTCTTTTATCTTATCGGGGTTAGCTGTAGACTTGTCAATTTTATTGATGGCAAAAATGATAGGAACACCTGCTGCAGAGGCATGGTTTATTGCTTCTTTTGTCTGAGGCATTACACCGTCATCGGCTGCAACCACTATAATTGCTATGTCAGTTATCTGGGCACCCCTGGCACGCATGGCTGTAAAGGCCTCATGACCAGGTGTATCGAGAAATGTTATCTGTCGTCCGTCTTCAAGTATAACGCCGTATGCACCGATATGCTGTGTTATCCCTCCGGCTTCACCGGCGATCACATTTGTGTTGCGGATATAGTCGAGCAACTTGGTTTTACCATGATCGACATGTCCCATAACAGTAACAATTGGGGGTCGTGGTTTAAGATCCTCATCCTCATCATCTTCTTCACGTACAGCTTCCTGTAGTTCTGCGCTTACAAATTCCACCTTGAAACCGAATTCATCGGCAAGAAGTGACATAGTTTCTGCATCGAGGCGCTGGTTAATAGAAACAAAAAGTCCCAGGCTCATGCATGTCGAAATGATATCAGTAACGGGAATACTCATCATCGAAGCCAGTTCGTTGACTGATACGAATTCAGTAACTTTGAGAATATTCTTTTCGAGCTCTTGCTGATCAACGACCTCCTGATGTTTCTGACTTATTGCTTCCCTTTTTTCCCTGCGGTATCGCGAACCTTTCGATTTACCTTTTGTGGTGAGTCTTGCAAGTGTTTCCTTTATCTGCTTCTGAACCTCTTCTTCATTCACTTCGGCTCTGACTGGCCTCCTTTTTACAACCTTTTTGCTGACAGGTTTTTCTTTTTTATCTGTAGTTACAGGTTTAACAACGGGTATACCTTCTTTTTCCTTAAGTATCCGCTTCCTTCTCTTTTTCCTCCTGAAGTCGGAATCTCCGTTAACTCTTACCGGTTGAAATGGAGTGGTTTTCTTTTTCTCTTCAACGGGAAGATCTATTCTCCCGACAACCCGAGGGCCGGCCAGTTTTTTAAAATCAGTCTTATAGAGCGCAATTATATCCTCTTCGGGTTCAGGCACTATAGCATCTTCTATAATATCATCAATCCGGGGCTCAGCGATTACCGGTTTTTTTGCAGGTTCTTCCAATATTGCCTGATCTTTCGTAATTGCAGGTTCCGGCTCAGGCTCTTTAGGGATATCCTTTTCTTTGATCTTCCCTTTAGATGAAACCTTTGGTTTATCTTTAGGCATCTCTGATTTTTCAGGTTTGGTCTCTTTTACAATGGTATCGAGATCAATTTTTCCGACAATATGAAGATCAATGTTTGGTTTGGATTTTTTTTCTTCAACCGGTGCAGTTGTATCAACTTTCTCCTTTTCAGCAGCCGGCTTTTTCTTTTCAGGTTTTTCAGGTTCAACAACCGGAGCATGGACAGGTTTTTGAACAGGCTCCTCTTTTGACGGAACTACTTTTTCAACCTTTGGCATTAATGTCTTTTCCAGGTCTATCCTGCCAACAAGTTTTACTTCCGGTTTTTTAATCTCTGTCTTAATGTCTACAGATGATTTGACTCCTGAAGAATCTTTTACAAGAACGTCATCATCCCTTTCAGATTCTTCTGCCTCACTCTTTTCTGAAAAATCATTGATAGAGACAGATTCCTTCTTTCTATGGAGATCTTTAAGAATGAGTTTTTCAGACTCCTTTTTTACACTGATATCTGTACTATATTCTTTTACAAGCAAAATATAAGCTTCATGCGGAAGTTTCGTATTCGGGTTGGGATCAAGATCAAACCCTTTCTTATGAAGGAATTCCACAATAGTGGATATTCCCACATTGAATTCGCGGGCAGCTTTGCTTAATCTTGTAACCTTAATATCCTCTGTCATAAATATTCCTTGCCTTTATTATAACTTCAAAAACCCTGATAATGAATAGTTTATTTATATTTCATTTATTCAAATTCGGCCCTGAGGATGTTTACTACCTCTTTTACTGTTTCTTCTTCAAGGTCGGTTCTCTTGACAAGGTCGCTGATTGAAAGATTCAGGACGCTTCTTGCTGTGTCACAACCAATAGCCTTAAGTTCTTCAATGATCCAGTCTTCAATTTCATCTTCAAATTCATCAAGATTTACATCTTCCTCATCTTCTCCTCCCGGTTCCCTGTAAACATCAATCTCATATCCTGTAAGCTGACTTGCAAGCTTAATATTCAGTCCGCCCTTCCCGATTGCAAGAGATACCTCATTGGGTTTCAGATAAATTTCTGCCCTCTTTGTTTCTTCATCAAGTTTTATTGATGTGATCTTGGCAGGACTCAGTGCCCTCTGTATGAAAAGCTGGTTGTTTGATGTATAATTGATTACGTCAATGTTTTCATTTCTCAGCTCGCGAACGATACCATGTATTCTTGAGCCTTTCATCCCTACGCATGCTCCTACAGGGTCTATTCTTTCATCATATGACTCAACAGCTACTTTAGCGCGTTCTCCTGGCACCCTGACAATATTTTTAATAGTTATCAGACCGTCAAATATCTCAGGAACTTCAAGTTCAAATAATNNCTGTTCACTTTTAGGCAGTATAAGTTCATTTCCGTCATCATCAAGAACAAGTATTTCCCTCTTCCATACCTGGTAGACTTCTCCTGTTACGATTTCACCGATCCGATCCTTATATTTAATATAGATATTATTTTTCTCCAGATCGAGAATTCTTGC
>PMIJ01000027.1 GCA_003157015.1 Bacteroidales bacterium | reverse complement strand
AAACCGCCGGGCCGTCAGACTGTCTAAAAACTAAAATGAAGTCCCTGAGAATCGAATATTTGAAATTTTTCGTGTATAGGTATCCAAATATAAAAGTATATTAAAAGGGTTATTAGACAGACTCCCGTTAGCAACAAGGTGCTTCAGGTTTGAAGATTATTAATACCTTGAGAATCAAAGTAATTGTAACGCTTTAATAATAAGTTATATTATTTGTGAATTTTAATACTCAGAATTACAATTGTTTACTTTATAATTTGTGATTACTTTAGACTATTCCTAAAGATCAATACAATATAAGCTATGAAACACATACTTGAATTAAATGAGGAAAACTTAAAAAGCCTAGAATCTGTTTTTGAACTCATTGATAAAGGAAATATGATTTTATTCTTAGGAGCTGGAGCATCAATAACAAATAAAAAGTACTTGTCCTCTCAAATAATAGAATATTATGAAGATAAAATCGGTATTAAACATGATATAAGTGATATAACAGAATTATTAGATGTTTTAGAAACAACTGACTATTTTGACCGAAATGAATTTGATGGTTTTGTTTATGAACTTCTTACAAGATTAGAGGTTACTGAAACTCAAAGAAATATTGTAAGGCTGCCTTGGCAACAGATTATTACAACAAATTATGATCTTCTTATTGAAAAGGCATACGAAGAGATCATCGGTTCTGAGAACATTTTTGAGATAAAGCCAATTAGATCGACCAAAGAATATAACTCATTCACATTAAGAAATGAACTTAGGTATATTAAACTAAATGGGTGTATGTCGGATAAAAGTTTATATCCATTCGCCTTTTCATCGAGTGACTTTAGAAAGTCAAAGAAATATCATGAAACCGTTTTGAAAAACTTGAGAAGTGCTTCATATAGAACGAATTTTTTATCTATTGGATATTCTTTTGCAGATAAATTTGGAGAAAGATTACTTAACACTCTAGATGAGAAAGATTATAGAGAAAAAAGGTGGCTGTTCAAAGTGGATCCTAATGCAAATGATAAATTAGCATCATATTATACTTCAAAAAAGATCTGTATAATTAAAATGTCATCAGATGAGTTTTTTGAAAGATACAAACTTTGGGAAGACGTTCTTTACGAAAACAAGCAAAAGAAATTTCCTGGTCTCCTATTGAAATCTAGTGATTCTCATCAAATTAGTATTCCTCCGAAAATTGCATATAATTTTAAAAATTCAATAGTCCAATTGAATGAATCTTTCTATGGTTCTTTTATTACAAAGCATGAATTCTATAATGGGGAAGAGCCAAATTATAATGTCATTCTAAAAAGTTATGATATCAAGAAAACTAAAACACTAGAAAAAGTTAAGGTTAGAATCTTTAAAACAGTAGATGAGAATACTTCTACTCTAATTCCAATCTTTTTCCTAGTTGGCACTTTTGGAACCGGCAAATCAACTTTTGCATATAGATTGATTAATACCATTCAACAATCAGGTGATATTAAAGCTGTTACACTCGAGATAATTGAAATAAACACGAATATTATAAAATGTTTACCCTCACTAATAGAATCAATATCTGAGGATTACTTGATATTATTTCTAGACAATGTTGAAAATAATTCGGTTTTTAAATCTCTAATGGCCTTAAGAACAGCCATTAGTTCACGGCAAATAAATCACTTAAAGGTACTTTTTGTAGTACCAATTAGAGAAAATATGCTTAAAGTAAATACACTAGATTTGGATTATAAAAATATTTATGAGTTACATGTTGATACTAAATTGGAACCTAGTGAAATATCAGAATTTGTTACAAATCTTAAGGAATGTTCAATTATCGATTATCGTGATAACCATGAAAAGAATGCAATAATTCATAAAATACAAAATGATTACAAGGGCGATTCTTTTGTATCTTTAATAGATTTAGCCACAAATGGTAAGCACTTTCTTGCTCTGAGGGATGCGTATAGACAACTTACTCAAGAGTGTCGTGATGCTTTCATTTACACTGCATTACTTCATAGACTTAAGCTGTTAATGCCTGCTTCATTACTTCGAAAACTCACATCTAAGCCTTGGGATGTATTCATTAAAGAAGTTATTAAGGCTGAAGGGAAAGGGATTTTAATTCAAGAAGAAAAGTCAATGGAAAACGGAGCGTCTGATTTATTTTTTAGGACTAAACACCCGATTATTGCAGATAAACTAATTACTGAAATAGTTAAATCAAACGAAAAAAAATATAATTACTACACATTTATCCTATCAAAACTTTTGACAGGTCCTCACTATGTAACCATGACAAATGACTTACTAAAGGCGATTTCCAGATCAAAAGAATTTGATAATGAAAAAGTTAACAAACTATTTGACATTTCTTATTTAGCTCTTCAAGAAGAGCCATATTTCATATTAAATTATGTAACAAATCTCCAGCACAGGGATGATATAAAAGAGATTCAAAGAGCTATTGATCTCATCCAATATGCTGAGGGATTACTAGAATTTAAAAGTGATCGTTTTATACACAGAAGGGGAGCTCTTTATTTTGCTTTAGCAAAAAAAATGTACAAAGAAGAAACAGAAGAACTTAATCTCACGCTAAGGTATCTCGATGAGTCAAAAGAGTTATTTGAAGAGAAGCAATTAATGGACCCATTTTCTTCCTATAGCTATGTAGATTATCTTGAACTTTTGTTATGGGAACTTGAAAATGTTCAGCTTGATATTGACGAAGAACTTGTACTTAAGATTAGAATTGAAGAAAATATAGATCAAAGTCTTAATAGTGTTATGGAAGGTACTAACCGAATTCTTGATATAAAAGAAAGGTACCAAGATAAATTTAAGTACATCTCAAAAAAAGAAAACTATATTGGAGAACTCGATGAAATGTATGAAGATTATGTATTAAGGCCCCTTGCATGCATTCTAAAATACAATTTCTACTTAGAAAATGGTCAAGATGATAATTGCATTAGCTTGATTGATGAGATGAATCAATATCTTGATAACTATGAAGTTGGCCTATTCCTTTTCAAATTCTATTCTAAAAAACTAAACTATAACGATTCTAGAATGAAATTTCTAAATGTGGTTAGAAATGTGAATTTAATTAAAGAAAAGAGGTCTCTTCATTACAATTATTATATGTTCATCTGCGAACTCTATGGAAATAATTATTATATCGCATCTGGTTACTTAAAGGACATAGAAAGACAACATTATTTTATTAATCCTGATTTTCATCAAATTTGGAAGCAGCAAGAAAGTGAAGAACCAAGAGTTTTTTTGGGTAAAATTGTTGATTTTAAAGGAAAATTCCTTGCGTTCAGATCTGTTGATTTACAAAAAGTTATATTTATTGGAAAAGGAAATAAAGCAAATATCAAGTTAGGTGATGAGGTTAAGTGTATCTTTCATTTGGCGCTAAATGGAATTAGAGCTGAGATTATTGAGAAAGTTAACCGTGATTTACCAAAATAAACACTGGTGCTAACTCGGGCGGTGCTCCTGCTCGTAAGACAAATTCGTTATTAGAGTTAAACCCGGACACGCACCTCTGCACACCATGAAAATTCTACATCGTGTCTACTTTCTGGCTTCGACCTAGCTTGCGTCGCGACACTGCACCAGTGACCGATCTGCAAATTTGTAACCCGGACTAATTTGTGCTTTCCGCCCGCGCTTGTACCACGACACTCATCTAATTCATCAAGTTTGTACCATGACGGCAAAAAGCGCGCCGTGGTTTCTTCTTCACCGGGATTGTTTTTCGGCTAAAGCAATAGGACACATGACCGGATGGCTTCGGAAACCAACACTAAATTTGCCCTTGGGTATAAGATCTATACTTTAACAGGACTTCCTCCGTGCAAGCAAGAGTTTAACAGGCAGCTGCCACCGCGATGGCCATCGCTGTTGCCTAGCACATGCTTTTTTGCCAAATATTCTTCCTTTTTATTTTGTTTCAATTAGAAAATATTATAATTTTGGTAAAAATCTCCAAGGTAAATTTAACAAGGTAATTAATGGAAAGTTTCGGGTTATATATAAGAAGATTACGTATTGAAAAAGGGTTAAATCAAACTCAACTTGCCGCTAAAATTGGCCTTGACAGTGGAGGTCTAAGTAAAATAGAAACAGGCAAGAAGGATATTAATGAGGATAAACTTTTACAATTGGCCAAAGCATTAGGCATAAAAGCAGATGAAATAAAAAAGCAATATTTCAGTGAAAAATTTGCCGAAGACTGTTATAAATATAAATGCCCAAATACAGTTTTTGAACTAGCAGAATTAAAAGTAAATTATATCAAGAGTGCCAAAGCAAAACAAGGGAAACTGAATTTTAATTAGCTGTAGTGTATGGCAAATGAAAGAAAAACAGAAAGTTTAGTCCGCTCGCATTTTGAGAAGTTTAACGATATAATTCATATTGAAGAACAAATATCTGAAAATGCCCAAGTTAATAAACTTTTAAAATCCGCATCTAAAAAAGGGTCTGGAATTGGCAGACCTGAATTTCTTATAACTTTCATTGGTAATTCTGATTTGCTAATAGTTATTGAATGTAAGGCAGATATTACTAAACACGAAAGTTTTTCAAAGGATAAATATTCTGAATTTTCTGTAGATGGAGTGCTTCTCTACTCCTCCTATTTATCAAAGGATTTTGATGTCCTCGGGATTGCTGTTAGTGGGGAGACAAAACAGCAACTAAAAGTATCTCATTTTCTACAACTTAAGGGCGAAAGAAAACCAATTACTATTTTTGGGGATAAATTGCTTACGGCTAACGATTACTTAGATGGATATTTAAAAAGTCCGGAAAAATTTCGACAGGATTATAATTCTTTACTTGCGTTTACAAAATTTCTTAATGATACACTACATTCCTATAAAATTCTTGAAAGCCAGAGAAGCCTTTTAATCAGCTGTATACTTATAGCGTTAGAGAATAAAGCTTTCAAAGCTGCATACCCATTATTTGGTTCTACTAGTCCAACAGATTCTCCAGAAGAAAAAAAGAAAAAAATTGAAAATGCGTCTAAAGAGCTATCCAGTTATCTGGTTGATACAGTTAGTAATGAATTGAAAAATGCAAATATAAAAGGCGATAAGCTTGAAAACTTGAATGTTCAATTTAGTTTTATAAGAACCGATACCTCTCTTTCAACTAAAGTGGATGTTCTTAAAAATTTAATTTCAGATATTGACAAAAATATTAATTCATTTATTAGGACCCATGAATATTTTGATGTCCTCGGTCAATTATACATTGAGTTTCTTCGCTATGCAAATAGTGACAAAGGGTTAGGAATAGTACTGACTCCTCCTCATATAACAGAACTTTTTTCTGATTTAGCACAGGTTAATAAAAATAGTATTGCTTACGATAACTGTGCAGGAACGGGTGGATTTCTTATAAGTGCGATGAAAAATATGGTTGAGGACGCAAAAGGAGACCAAGAGAAAATAAAGGACATAAAAAAGAATCAACTAATTGGAGTTGAATATCAAGCACATATTTTTGCTCTGGCTGTTTCTAATATGTATATTCATCAAGATGGTAAAACTAATATTACTAACGGAAGTTGTTTTGATGACGAAATAATAAGTGAGGCTAAAAACAAAAAACCTACAGTCGGTTTTTTAAATCCTCCATATAAATCTGATAAGAAAAAAGACACTGACGAATTAGAATTTGTTCTAAACAACATGGAATGCTTGGTCGATGGGGCAAAGTGTATTGCTATTGTTCCAATGCAAAGTTCATTAGCCCAAAGCGGTAAAGTTTTTGAACTTAAAAAGAAGCTTTTAGAAAAGCATACTTTGGAGGCTGTTTTATCAATGCCTGATGAATTATTTTTTAATTCGAACGTTGGAGTTGTTTCATGTATTATGGTATTTACAGCACATAAACCTCATCCTAAAAATAAGGAAACATTTTTTGGCTATTTCAAAAACGATGGATTTGTTAAAAGAAAAGTTCAAGGTCGAATAGATTTTTACGGAAGATGGCCACAAATTAAAGAAGAATGGCTTACGTCTTATCAGAATAGAAAATCTAAGCCAGGATTTAGTATTAACAAGTGTGTGAGTGCAAAAGATGAATGGTGTGCCGAAGCATACATGGAAACTGATTACAGTAAACTATCAAAGGCTCAATTCCTTAAAACATTGAAAAGTTTTGTTTTTATTAACGAACTCTACCTTAAACAAAATGGAGCTAATTCCTCTTCATAAGTTATTTTCAGTACAGTACGGAAATAGTTTTGATTTAAATGTCTTGGAGATTTGTGATGAAAATGATCCAGATAAAGTAAACTATGTTTCAAGGACTAGAGAAAATAATGGAGTTTCAGAATTTGTAAAACTAAGAAATGATACGACCCCTTTTGATCAAGGTCTAATTACTGTCGCTGGTAGTGGAAATTCAGTTCTCGAATCATTCATACAATATTCACCATTCTATACAGGCTATCATGTATTTCTTTTAAGGCCACTGAAAAATATGTCCGATTTTGAAAAATTGTTTTATTGTTTTTGTATTAGGCAAAACCAATATAAATATAGTTTCGGAAGACAGGCAAACAAAACCCTCAAAAATATTTTGATTCCTAAGGAAATCCCTCAAGAATTTCTTTCGATTGACCTTGATTCTCTTAATACGCTTAATCATAATAGTATATCTGATAAGGTACTAGACTTAGACACAATAAGTTGGGGAAAATTTGCTCTTAAGGACCTCTTTGAGATAACAGGAAGTAAAACAACTCCTATTTTAGAACTAGAAGAATATGGTAATGGTAAGCTCCCATATGTAACAACACAAGCAACAAATAATGGTATTGAAGGATTCTTTGATTACGCTACAGAACCAGGGAACGTTTTAACTATCGACAGTGCTGTATTAGGATTCTGTTCATATCAACCTTTGTCATTCTCTGCTAGTGACCATGTAGAAAAACTTGTTCCAAAATTCAATTTAAATAAGTATTCTGCAATATTTCTAGTGACAATTATTAACCAAGAGCAATACAGATACAATTATGGGAGAAAATGTAGTCAATCAAGAATGAGAGAGATCAGTATAAAACTTCCTTCTAAAAACAACCAACCTGATTTCGATTTCATGGAAAAATATATTAAAACTCTACCATATTCAAAATCCTTTTAACCATTGTCTTTAGTAGTCTGGCACATTTGTAGTTCGTACAATTCCAACTCACAGACCAAAAATGCAAAAGAGGGGACAGTTTTGATAACACCACAAGCCAACAAGGGTAACAATTATTATATAAATTAAGTTAATTTTTATGAAAGCAGATGCAATGTCTTTAACTTTTCTCGCTAATGAAGGCTCAGTGACTATACCATTCTTTCAGCGTGGTTATGTTTGGGACAAAGCCAATTGGGAAGATATTCTTGTTGATTTATTAAATTCATCTAAAAGTAATTTTCTGGGCTCATTAATTCTTAAGCAACAACCCAAGCAAACTGGTAAACCTAAAGATGTTTTAATTATTGATGGACAGCAAAGGTTAACAACTCTAAGTATTTTATTAAAAGCTTTATATGATACTTTTGATGGGGATGTTAAAAAGAACTGCGAAGCCTCTGTAAATTCTTTTTTGTTTTATAAGAAAAACGCAACAGACAGCAAACTTTATGTAAAAATAAATCATTCTCATATTGATTCTGCTCATTACACAAGAATTATTACAAGTCAATTGAGTTCAAATGATTATAATGCAATAATTGTCTCTGATAATTCAGACAAGAACCCCATTAATATAAAATTTAATAAAATCCTTCAATGCTATAAATATTTTAAGGAAGAACTAACACCCATGAATTTTTCTATACGTGAAGGACTATTTAATCGTCTTTCTGATAATGAGAACAAAATTCTTGTTCTCATTGACCTTACAGAAAAAGATAATGAACAGGCAATCTTTGATACAATCAATAATGCTGGTATAAGGTTAAGTAGTGCAGATACTGTCAAAAATGCTCTTTTTCAGAAGGCCATTGAATTATTGGGTAGTCTTGACCCAGTTTTGCCTCTCCATAAAGAATTTTGGGAAGACATTTTCTCAAATGATGAAGACTCAATTAACTTTTGGGATACTGAAAGATTAACAGGTCGTTTAAGAAGGGATAACATTGAACTTTTATTGCATGCTATTGCTGTTATTAAAGGATTTTTTGATCCAGATAAAAACACTTTAGCAGATATCCCTTCTCTTTATAAAGATTATATCAACAAACTGGATGAGCCAAAAATAATTACTTTCATTAAGGAGATTGCAAAATATGCAAAATTATATCGTGAAAAAATTCTCTCATTTGATAGAAGTTCTCTTTTTTCTTATGATAATGTCCCTCAAAGATTATTTCATATCCTCAGTCAATGCGAAATTTCTACTTTTCACCCCTATATTCTTTCATTATACTTTAAACACGACGATGTTAATATTATTCCAGAACTTTGTAAACTTGAAAAATTTATTATTCGTAGATTGATTACTAATCAAGAAACAAAAAGCTACAACAAAACATGCAGAGACTTCATTAACGATAATTCAATGATAAATGCAAAAATTACTGAAATATCAGATATTTCTATTCAGTCTGGCTTACAATCAATTACTAATAAAAATGCTTCACTCTTACTTTTTTGGACTGAATTGTATAGACGTTTCAATGACAATAAACAATCTGTTAAAGAGCTTAAATACAATTATTCATTAGAACACATTCTTCCTCAAAAATGGGAAGAATACTGGATTTCTGTTCCGGTTGTAGATAAGGACTCAAAACAAATTTCAGATTCAAATGAAGCTAAAAAAGAACGTTATTCTAGAATATATTCTATTGGCAATATGACTTTACTAAATAGTTCTTTAAACACTTCTCTTCGTAACTATGTTTTTGAAAGAAAAATTGAAGGGGAGGGCAAGAAAAAAGGAATTCGTGCCTATGCAGATTTATGTATAACTAAAGATGATATTTTATCAATATATGATAAGGGTGATAAGGTGTGGAATGAAAAAAAGATTATTGATCGTACAAATTCTCTTGCAATGGAAATATTGGAGATTTGGTAATATTTGTTTGTCTTGCTATTTTGACATCGATATTAGCAAGCACAATGCCAAGTTTTGTATAATAATTATATAGCCAAAGCTTTATCAAAGAACTTGAAAGAGTTCGGCATTCCAAACACAAAGAGGCCATAAAATCGAATTTAGTTCAAATATAAAAAGGCGGTACATATCTAGAGGCTCGCTGCATTACTACTCTGTGCTATAGGTAATAGAATGTACCGCCTAAAGGTCAAAAGTCCTGACCAAAAAAGAACTTAAAAAAAGGCGACACTTAATGTGAAAGTCAAATGTCTGGAAGACAATGTGAACTGTGTCTACTGTCTGATAAAAGGAAGGTGTCACCTGGGATCTTAATATCTTATAATGATTACACGTTTAAATACAGCATACTAAATTTATGAAGTTACTTGGTACAAAAAAAACATTTTTGATTCTGGGAGAAATTATGATTTACAAAGATCATTTTTGCCAGGGAGCAAAANNTTTTGTATTGGAAAAATTCTTCATCAATTTTTTCCCCTAAAGACTTCTTGAATTCACTTCAATCAATTGTTTAAATGCAAAAGCCGGACGCTCTGACAACATTTGACAATTCAAATTAAGATTAGCATACATGACTAATCAACCAGCACTTAACTCTGGCTTCTAGTGGTCAATATAATCCTGCCAACTATGATCAAGGTAACTAATTTTCATTCTTAATGTTAAAGACAATGCCTACAATCCGTAAAATACTTTTACGATTAACTGTAAAATATATTTACGTCCTAAGAATATCATAATATTTAAACAGCTTTATATCAAACATATACATTTATGGCATCATTATAGTATATGAACATTAAACAATTAATGAAAGAAATGTTATGAAGTCCACCATATGGTGGATTTTGGTAGTAAAAATGATTACCCAGTAAGAATTTGATGATGACAATTCGGTATATAGTCTAGGCACTAATTACAGCAAAAACTTTCCTCTGGCAGACAGTTTATGATTGCTCTTTGATTTTAAAAGCGAAAAAGATGATAAGAAAATATTTAAAACTCATTCTACGAGATTTAATAAAGAGAAAAAGTTTCAGTCTTATTAACATTGCCGGTATTGCATTAGGATTTTCTGTTTGCATTATAACGATCTTATATGTTGTAACTGAATTCAGTTTCGACAAATATATTCCCGCTGCAAAAAACAAATACCGAATTATATGGGGACCACCAAACTATATTTCGGCTTTATTCCCATATGCTTTTCAAGAAAAGATTGAATCACAACTTCCTGATGGATCAGAAATATGTATTGTGTCTCACAGTTCTGGATATCTTTCATTTAATCAAAACGATTATAAGTATAAAAACATACTTTTCTCCGACTCCAATTTCCTTTCCATGTTTGGCTCATCACTAGTACAAGGTAACCCTATAGGTATGCTGACTGCTCCACTTCAGATTATTTTATCAGAACATACTGCCCATACAATTTTCGGAAATACAAATCCAATAAACCAAACAATTCAATTCTGGAAGAATGATTTTACAGTGATAGGTGTATTCCGCGATTTGCCAGAAACATCTCACTTGAGTGCTGATGCAGTTATTTCAGTATCATCATGGAAAAAATTAGGGCCGGAAAACATTACAAGTTGGAGAAATAAAAGCTATAACTATTATTTATCACTTCCATCGAATATTAGCATTTCTCAACTTCAATCCAACATAAAAAATATTTACATGGATTCAGATCCTGAAGTTGTAAATGCTCCAAAAGAAGTAAAATCCACCGTAACATTTACTATGGAGCCCATAACTGATATCCACCTGAAATCGGGTCATGTGCTTTGGGACGAAGATAAAAACAAGGGTGATTTCAGTATAATAATAACTTTTATTGTTGTTGGACTTCTTATACTCCTTATGGCAGGATTTAATTACATAAATCTTACAACCGCTTATTTTCAAACCAAAAATAAAATCTCAGGGATTCAAAAAGTGATGGGAGCTAATAACGGTGACCTTATCAAATATATTTTCATTCAAACTTCATTGTTAATGATAAGTGGTTTAATATTTGCCCTTTGGATTTCAGCGTCTCTTCTTCCATATTTTAATATGGTTGTAACCAGACAAATATCGTTTTCTCTTCTGCTTGCTCCCAATATAATCTGGATTATTTTCCTAGTTGTCTTAATGATGATCATCTTGTCAGGTATTTATCCGGCTTTAAGCTTCTCGGGTGAGAATCCTGTCTTTTTATTAAAAAGGAAAGTCATTCAAAATTCATCTTCGGGTCTCTCTTTGCGTAAGTTGTTGGTTATTGTCCAGTTTGTAATATCTATTGCATTAATTACAGGAATCATTGTTATGGGACGTCAAATCAGTTTGATGAGTTCTCAAAAACTTGGTTTTAACTCAGATCAGCTAATTGACGTTACTTTTGGCTTAGATAAAGAACATTACGAACTCTTTAAAAATCGAATCGAATCCATTCCTGGAATTGTTGCTATATCTGCTGCCAGCAATACACCGGCAGGCCAAATAAACAACGAAAATCCTTTTAGGTTATCAAGCGAAACAGATGATAAAAATCAGAATGGCTCAGCCGTAGTCGGAATTGTACCCAATTACTTCGACGTAATGGGAATAAAACTCTTGGAGGGGGAGAATTTTTCTGCTTCGATGGAGAAAAAGGACGTTGCTATACTAAGTAAAAAAGCCGTTGAAATGCTTAGATTATCTAAAGCTGTCGGAGAGCATGTTAAACTGGGCTTGACAGGTAAAAACTATACTATTGTAGGTGTTGTTGATGATGCTCAATATCGTAGTCTTAGGGAAACACCCAAAGCAGTTGTATATCTTCCTGATTATGACAACTATAGTCAAACAGTTATTCGTCTAGGGAAAGGAAATCATGAAAAAACGATTAAAGAAATAAAAAAGGTATGGAGTTCTATTTCGCCCGAAATTCCGTTCGAATTTGCCTTTTTTAATACGAAGTTGCAGATTAATTATGCCTATGAGACCAGCACTATGAAACTGCTCAATATTCTTGTTATTATCTCCATTATAATTTCTTTATTAGGAGTTTTCGGGCTGATTACTGAAATAACTATACAACGTACCAAAGAGATAGGTATTCGCAAAATTAATGGTGCCAAAGTTACCGAAGTAATGTTAATGCTCGGCATAGATTTTATAAAATGGGTAACCATTGCTTATGTTATCGCTTGTCCTATTGCCTGGTTCGCCATGCATAAATGGCTGCAGGCTTTTGCATACAAGACAGAATTGAGTTGGTGGATATTTGTGCTTGCAGGAATACTTGCACTTGGAATTGCTCTTTTAACAGTAAGTTGGCAAAGTTGGAGGGCAGCAACGAGAAACCCAGTGGAAGCGTTACGATATGAGTGATTTACAGCCTAAAACTAAAATCATCCCATATCTTTCAAGCTTATTTGCTGTTTTTACAAACCACCGCTAAAACCAAGAGCTGCAAAAGCCTGCCAGCCCGCTCCTAAGGGACAAATTACCTTATATCGAGTCAATTTTGAAATTAACCCCGGTCGGCGCTATGGTTAATTGTCTCCAACAGGACAAAGCAATAAGTTTTAAAAAACGACCGTATAATGAAACTTTTTAAAATCATAAAAAAATAAAACAATAAAGTTCGATTAACGCTTTTTATTAATCTAAGTTCTATTTATCTTTGTTATGATACTTAATAGAACTATTATGATTTTTGGCTACGCAAGAGTTTCCACCAAGGAACAGAATTTGAATTTGCAGACCGATGCTCTTAAAAAGGCCGGTTGTGAAAAGATCTTCCAGGAAAAGGTTTCCGGGAGATCCCCAAACCGGCCAGAGCTTTTAAAACTCCTGGAACAAATAAGGAGCGGGGACACATTAATAGCTTTTAGCGTGGACCGTCTGGGGAGAACCACCCGGGAGCTGGTGATACTTTTAAACGACTTTAAAGAAAAGGGGATAGCATTTAAGAGCTTGACCGAGGGAATTTTTGACACGTCAAGCCCGATGGGAGAGGCTATCTTCCAAATTATTGCCATCCTGAAGGCNNATAAAAGGACTTGAAGCAGCCAGGGCAAGAGGATTAAATGGAGGAAGACCGGAAGGATCTTACAACAAGAAAAAAGCTTCTGCAGTTGTCACGCTTTATAAACAAAAAGAAACCATTAACTTTATCGAGGAAACTCAAAATATTAGCAGGTCAACTATTTACAGGTATCTTAGAAAAGAGGGAGTAGAGATTAAGGGATTCAAAAAAACAATAAAAAGTTAGTTAAAGAACAAAATTCATGAATAAAGACAAATTTGGATTTGAAAAATTAGATATTTCAAATATGGAAGAAGTGGCGCGTTTTGATGAAAATCCTGGGCTATATCCTGAAAATGATAGAATTCAAATGTTAAGAAGTCTTCCAGACATAATTAAGGACATTCTTGAAAATAACAATAAAGAAGAAAGAGACGAAAAATTACTTCCGGTGTTTAATACCACTGTGAAAATATTTGCTTCTTTCTCCAAATAACAATTAAAAAAGGTACATCTGTATGCTGATAATAAATCTCTAAGATCATGAAAAAACCTGTTCTTGTACACATATTTTACTCACATCCCTATCTGGACACAAAACAGCCGACACATTTTGCATTTGAAATTAAAACAAAACTATTAGTTGAAAACGTTCCTTATGTTGGCGATTCATTTAATATGGAAGGACTATTTTCCAAAAGTGAAATAGAAAAAGAATGCAGGATTTGTAATCCGGATTTTAATGGTGCTATTGATCTTGTACAGGTAAAAGACAGATTGATAAAATATAAAAATTCCGAAATTGACAGCATAGGACTCTGTGTAACAGAACATGCTACATCAGCTTTTGGGGAAGAATAAAATGACGGCAATTTTACAGAATGATCAAGCCGGCCAGCTCCGGATCAGGAGCTCCCTGGCAGACATTTTGACGGCATTTATTCTCTGCAACTGCAGTTACGGAAGATCCTTGATACTAAATTATGACGGCAATGGACAATAGAAAAAAATTTACATATCGCTATGACGATGAGACAGAAAAGCTGCTCATGGCAGGATTGGAGAAATTCAAATTCTCATCACTCAATAAGTTAATTGATAAACTTATTATTGATGCACTGATCCTGTTACCGGATCAGCTGGAAAAAAATGAAAAAGCGGCATGGGACATTCATGAGAGTTTGGTTAATTGCGAGAAGGAGAAGAAGCACATCGAGATCCAATTAAACAAGCTGAAGGATGCTCTGAAAAGAGACATTGAAAATAAAGAGATAATAAACAAGTTAATTCAAGAATCATCAAAATAGTTTAATTATGGCACCAAGAGCAAAATGTCCCAAATGCGGAGAAGTAAGAATTGATAAGGGAACTTTAAGAAAATCGACTTCGGGAACAGAGGTAATTTGGCTTGCAGATTGTCCGATATGCGGGCAAAAAATAAATTTAGAAAATGAGAAGTCTTATCCCGTCCCAGAGGAAGATAGTTTCGTCCCGCCTGATGATGATTCGGCTGAAGTAAAATATATAACCAGGAAAAATAAATCCTAACTTTAAGTAATGAAAAGGAATCTATTAATCTTAGCGTTTTTACTTTTTTCAATTGCCCAGGCTAATTGTCAAAAAGAAAAAAATATCAGGATCTCCGAGCCGGAGTTTTCTGGTACCTCAGTTTTCGTTAATGATACTATCGGAAAAGGTATTTTACTGGAACAACAAACAGCAACCATGGAAGACCATATTGTGACATTAAAGTATGTAGTGAAGGTTTGTTGTTCTTCTGTTTTTGCCGACACAATAAACTCTCAATTTATTGTCAGGGTCCCGGATAATTCAATTAACCCGCAAGACCAGATAAGTATTATTAAACTAAAGGTTGAAAAGAGTAGAAGAACCTGGAATTATTTAAAACCTGAAACTGTAGAGTTTAAGGTAAAAAAGTATGGGGCCGGTTCATATCTAATTACCGTTCCAAAATTTACTCTTGGTCAATATGCGATACTTTTTAAAAATAGTAATGCAGTTAATCTTTTTGGAGTAAAACTTATAAAGTAATCTTTTTGAAGCTATAAGGGACATTCAATATTTATTAGAGAGATCTTAGAAGTAGGTCTCTTTTTTTATTTCATTTTTATAGGTATTCATTGAGCAAAAAAAACTAAGAAAATTCATAATACAAATTAGCGAAGCACCACATATATTTTTATTTTATTTCTTTGGGCATTTCACGGTAGAGGGTATTTCCTTTGCAAGGCTTTTATTATTTCCGTGATCGTTTTGTTACAGGCTACATTATATTTCGGAAGCCTCTAAGCAGAAAAAAGCTTCTCGTGTTCTAAACCTTAAACAGCACTAATGCGAGTATTAAAAATAAATCCAGTAGAACTAATATTCACGATGTACAGAAATGTTTCCGAAGGAAAGCAAGATGGAATCAGGCTAACCTGATTCTGATATCTGGCTACGCCTGATAATCAATAAGATAAATAATAATGATAGTTATTATTAATAAAAAATATAACTATTTGTTGTTTTATATCAAAGAAAATTAATAATTTAGCTTTTGAAAGTAACTATAAAATAACTACTATATGGCAAAATATGAAACTTTAAACTCAAATAGTGAGACAAAAATAACTATTGCCAGGTTAGCCAAAAAGTTTGATATGAGCCTTGTTGATTTTTTAGAAGCAATGGCCAAATACTTTGACACAACCGGGGTAAATCCTAAAGACATGCAAGTACTTTCTCCGGCAGAAGAACTTAAGAAATTCCGGGATACAATAATCTCATTCATGAGAAAACAAGAGAATGATTTTATAAAACCCACCTTTGGGAAGATGGATACTTTGATTGCAAGGTTTGTAACATATATAGAAGAAGAAGCACCAAAAAGAGGAGAGGTGGCGGGGCAAAATAAAGTTAAATCTTTAGCTCTTTCCGCAGATATAAACAAGGAAGGAAATAGTGGATCCACGGTAAATGAAACTTTAAAAAATGATGTACAATCCGGGGAAATTAAATTACTTCAGGAGAGGCTTAATAAGTCAGAATTGAAATTAAAAACAACCAAGGAATATCTTGAAAATATCCTTTCTCACACTGAATATAGAGCTACAGGGCTGGAAAGAAAACCGGTTATTGAGCTTCCAATGGGAGATATAAATGAGTACAAAAAATACTTAAAAACGCTTTAATGTACGTTAAGATTCACTCATCAAAAAAGGATAATAATAGGGGTAGTTGTAACTCCCTCATTAATTATCTGGAGAAAGAAAATCTGGAAAAGGATGCCTTAAACCACGAGAAGTTTTTCGACCAAAAATGCAGTGACGTTTCTTTCTATTCAGCGCAAAGTTTGATTGATAATAACAAAGGAAAACTCGGAAAAGACGAGACCAAGTTTTACATGATTTCTGTTAGCCCAAGCAAAGACGAACTAAGGCACATTGGAAGAAAAGTTTCCGGGAGAGATATAAAAGACATATCCCAATTAACCTCTATCGAGCTGAAACGTTACGAGGAAGCTTTGAAGGATTATACCCGGAAAGTTATGGATGAGTATGCAAAAAATTTCAACCGTGGGATAACGGGCGAAAGCCTTGTTTATTTTGGAAAGGTTGAGCATACCAGGTATCATGGAAGGGATTCAGCGGAAGTGAAAGAGGGACTATAT
>PMIJ01000083.1 GCA_003157015.1 Bacteroidales bacterium | reverse complement strand
TTTAACTTCTTATCTGTTTTCAATATGCTGATTTTTTTTGAATTATTAATTATTTACGGAAGAAAAGATAAAAGACAAAAGTAACTAGAAAAATAAGATCTGTCACAGAGAGAAAAGTAGAAGCGCTGAGTTGCACAGAGAAAAACTCAAAGAAATGTTAAGCTATAACAGTAAAAAGCAAAAATTATACAAAAATGCTCATTTTAGCGTACCTCTTTGAAACCTGAGCGTTACTCTTTGTAAGTTCTTAAATATTGATAACCAGTCTGATAATAAATATTTTATAACTCCTTACATATTCATTAAATTAAATGTTTTTAAATTTGCTGAAAAAAATTACTTTTGCGGTGGTAAATTCAGAAGTTAATATTTCAGACCAGTATGGCAAAAAATAAAAAGGATGAAAATCCATCGACCATCTCAAGTGTTGAGGAAACTCTTACCCGAACCGAGCAATATCTGGAAGAGAATTATAAAACCCTATTGATCGGATTGGCAGCAATAGTTTTATTGGTTGGCCTTGGCTGGCTTGCCAAAATATATCTTAATAAAAGAAACGATGAAGCACAATCTCAGATGTTCCAGGCAGAAAAGTACCTTGAGATTGATTCTTTGAAACTTGCGCTGAACGGTGATGGAAACTACCTTGGTTTTCTTGATATTGCAAAGGATTATAGATTCACCAATTCCGCCAACCTTGCAAGGTATTGTGCAGGGATATGCTACTTACATCTTGGTAATTATAACGAAGCAATTGATTTCCTCAACAAGTATTCAAAAAAAGATAAAGTTATCGGATCACTGGCAATTGGGGCAACAGGTGATGCATATGTCGAATTGGGGAATCTTGAAAAAGGCGTTTCGAAGTATATTGAAGCAGCAGATTATGCCAAAAATTCTTTTAATTCACCAATATTCATGATGAAAGCTGCTGAAATCTACGAGTCGACAGGTAAATACCAGGAAGCATTAAACCTATATGAAAGAATTCAGAATAAGTATCCTGAGAGTACTGAAGGCACGACAATTGAAAAAAACATTGCTCGCGTAAAACTTCTGATAAAATAACTGTTATCAGGATTACCCTGCATTAATAGATTACGCATCAGGCTTATTTTCATAAAAGCAGATGCGTTTTTAATGTCATACATTATCATTATGGGCACAACGGACTTATCAGCTTATGATCCCGAACTTATTCCGGATGCAAGTGAAATGCGCTTTGGCATTGTTGTCTCAGACTGGAACACGGAGATAACATGGTCGTTGCTTAAAGGTGCTGTTAAAACACTGAAAAAACACGGAGCAACTAAAAAAAATATTGTTATTAAACATGTACCCGGTAGTTTTGAACTAACTCTTGGCGCCCAGTTCCTTGCAGAGTACGATGATCTTGATGCAGTTATTTGCCTGGGATGTGTTATCCAGGGAGAAACTCCTCATTTCACATATATTTGTCAGGGAGTGACACAAGGAATAACTCAGCTAAATCTTGAATACAATATACCTTTTATTTTTGGCGTCCTTACTACTAACAATCAGCAACAGGCAATCGAAAGATCAGGTGGAAAGCATGGTAATAAAGGTGATGAAGCTGCTGTGACTGCCATAAAAATGGCTTCACTGCAACGAGAAATTGAGAAATAAGATTACCTGAGTACCTTGCGGACAAAAGCAACCGTAAAGTAAGACATCATAAATACTCCCATAAATCCTTCCAGTCCAGATAAAACCCTGCTCAGACCTACAGGATATACATCACCATAGCCGATTGTGAAAAAGGTAATAGCACTATGATAAAATGACTGAACAAGCCTTGACAAAGAATCGGGATTGCCGACTGCAGAAACTGTTTTCCCCAATCCTGACAGATCAATTAAATAATATAATGATCCAAACAGAAACCACGATATTACAACGCTTATAAGAACTCGTCCTGGGGATGTTGCATAGAGTCCTATTTTATCAAATACAAGCCATTGAAATCCATTTGGGATATGACTGGCAATCTTTGCAATTCCGCCTTTTTCCTGCTGTTCGGTAAGCCACGACTTTGCTTCTAAGCGTTTGAACATTATATAGGCTTCATCCTCATCCTCATATTTGCCAGTACTACTGAAATTCTCTTTCAGGATTCTGAATTGCTCAGATTTTTGTCTTAAAGTTGTTCCTTTCTGGTTCTGTATGGCAGAATTGCACTTATTATGCCTCCAGTCTATGTACAGCTTCCCCAGGAGCCTCATTCCTGACATATCGAGTGTTTTAATCTCAACCGGAAAATCATAAGGCTCGATATCAACAATGTCGCGGACAATAGTATCGGAAATATCGAGTAGTTCGGCTTTGGCAAGTCGCAGATCGACATAATGATCGAGATGACAAGATTTGAGCGACATGGAATGAAAAGTTGAACCATAAAAGCTGACATCGCCATCGCCAAAATCAGATCTTTCGAAGCTTATGTCAGTATCGCCCATCTCTATCAGATTGAAGTTTTTAGGACCGAACCCCATCTCGGCTTTTTTAAACTGGATCTTCCCAGCTTTACAGGTAGCTCCTTCGAAATTTACCTCGCCATTACCAAAAATAGAACGGTTGAAGTTGATTCTTCCGGAGCCAAAATCAACAGTTCGGAAGTCCACTCTGCTGTTTCCAAATTCTGTTCTTTCAAACATAATTTCACAATCTCCGAATATAGAATAATGAAAATCGACCTTCCCTCCGGTAACCCTGGTAACTTTGAAGTTAAAACGGCCATCGTTGAAATGGGTGTTAATAAAAAGCAAATCGCCGCTGTTGAATTCAGTATTGGCAAAACTTACCTCTCCATTGCCAAACTCGATATCCTGAAAATCCTTTTTCCCATCCTTAATAATTGAATTCTTAAACAAAAAGTCACCGTCGCCAAAGACACACCCGGTAAACTCAATGTTACCATTCCTGAAGAAAGTATTTGACAGTATGACGTTACCATTGCCAAAAACTGATCCGTTAAAGAGCACTTTTCCCTTGGCAAAATGGCTGCCATCGAAGCTTACTTCCGGCTGCGAAAAAGAAGAATATGAAAAGTCAGTATATCCTTTTGCCTCAAAAAAAGCATTCTTTGCTGAAAACCCTTTTATCGGAACAAGTTCCTTTTTATCAATCCCGTTAATGCGCTTATAGGAAGAAATGGAAAATGCATGAATATAGAAATTGTCAAGAACAAGATCCTTCCCTTCTTTAATTATAGTATAAATCTGATTTATGTCAATTGCACCAAATAATTCTGAATCGACCTCCTCTCCCTCTTCATTATGAAAACTTATGATAGCAGTTCTGGGGCATGTCCTGCCATCGTCGGCAATGAATTTGACATTCCTTATTTCTACGTGGTAATTAGAATAAGAGGTAACCATTAATCTGCTTTTTAAAAGTTAAGCCAATTTACAAATAAAAACACAATCAGTGTATCATCTAATAATCTGTGACATAATAGTACTTAAATCCATTCCAGAACAGTTCTGGAAAGGATTCTAAAAGTGTATTTTTAAAATCGTAATGCCTGCAATTATTGCTATACCAAAGCTCAGTAAAGAACCAATCAGCACATATTCGGTTTTAGATGTTTTAACTCCTTCATAACGAAGAATTGATTTCGCTGCAATTATAAAACCAACTGCTTCATATTGCATCATAAGTAACAGAGTAAGTGTTAATACTCGTTCAATATTGCCTATTAACCGTCCGGCATTCAATAAGTCGCTATCTGCATTTCTATCTATTTTAATACCATAAATGGTGAAAATCTCCCTGATAAAGACATTGGACGGTTTAAGACAAACTAGATATCCCAGTATAATCAGCATATGATGGTTTGTAATTGGTATTGCAATTACCGGATTTAATTCCACCATATTATTAAAAATGATAACAGCTAGAGATATCGCGACAAAATGAACTAACTGGTCAATAAAAAAGACATAATTTTTGAGAGGCTTAATTTTCCCGAACCTTAAATCGGATAGTCTGAACTTAATCCCATCAACGACGAAATGGACCAGGGATATAATCAATGAAAAGAGAAAGAAATTCCATTGAAGGGAAAAAGTCCAGGATAATGCTAACACAATCGAACTGTGCAAATACAATTTTTCAGACCTAAATCCATATTTCTTTTTATCCGTTGACCATTCATCATTCTGGAATATGAAATCGGCCAGGAGATGAGCAATCAGTTGTAAAATAAAAAGTTTATATAAATTCATATTTACACCGTTTTGTTTTTTATAACGTTTTCAAATCGCTGCACTGCTTTTTCTATAGCATTCCACCCCGCTATGGTGGATTGTTCATTAACTGTAGATTGGCGTTTATTAAGCTTTTTTACGATGGATTCTTCATTATAGCCCATGAGTTTCAAATACAATACCTCACATTGCTTTTCTGTATTTTTACTGATCATAATATCTATTAATGATAAGAGAGGTTGAATTTCACCATCAAGTTTATCATTATTGGATTTTATGAATAGGGTGTTTTTAATTGTCACTTTAGCTTTGTTATATGTTTTATCTTCATTTATCATTCTACCGGAAAAGTAAATTGCATCTCCATCAATTATGCCGTTTTTTAAATCAAGACGACTCAATTCCCCGATACCTATTGCAAGTCTTATCGCATATGTTTTAAACAATTTTAGTCTGCCTCTCTTGTCTGAATTTACGTCACTATCCAAAATTTCTATTGATTTAACAAAACTCTTTATAGCCAGGGTAACTCTAAAAACATCAGTAATATCAGGTACATAACACTCAATATAATCACCTTTGAGAACTCTTCCATAAACATTAAATTTTTTCTTTAATTCTTTAATTAATATATCAAGATTGCTCTCAATTTTCGTTTTTCCTGATTCATTAAGACTTGTATAAGCAATGATATCACCTGAAATTACTGCATGATTCATACCTGGAGTATTTTATTCAAAGATACAACTAATATCGGTATAATTACCTATAAAACATTTTTATAGGTGAATTAACCTATAATTCAATTCTATCGGTATATTAACCTATAAGAATGAAAATGCACAAACCACAGTTTCATTTATCTGTTCAGTATGCAAAAAAGATAAAATTGGCTTAGATCAGACAATTTAACCTCTTCGCAGCAAGCAACGGAAAACCGATCCGCCACTTGGCGGATAGCTCGGCGAAGCCAATGGTCTCGCGGGGATTTATCTCATGCATAATGTCCGGTAAGGACAGTATGAGCATTTGCCCCTTCTGTCTTTTGTCTTTAAAAACGGTTCGTCGTGACTGAATATGATACTGATAAGATCTTTCAGACCAGAAATAAACTCTTCCCTGATTTCCATGTAATTGTCAATTGGCAAATCGTTCCTGGTACCTGAACTTATTTTCAGTCTGTCATCGGTTGAGGCACTATTCAATTTCTTAATCTTATATATTGATGGCCTTACAATGCTTTCAGGGTTTTCTGCAAGGTATGCCTCGCAATAGAGAATGGTCTGAAGCCATCCATCAGGATCTTTCTTCCTGTCATCGGTAAATAAATCACTTATTGCCTTAACAGATTCTGAAACGATCCCGGTTTTGTAGTCGACAATCCTGGTTATCCTGTTTCCAGAGTCAATCCGGTCTATATTACCTCCAATGTGAACATTCAGCTCCGATCCGTTTGATACAAAGGGTAAAAGAAAATTAAAAGTGTCCTCAAGATTAAGGATTATAAATGGTTCCCGTAATTTATCGGCATGCAGAATACGGTTCAGATATGTCATCAATACGTCCCTGACTATAAGTTCGTTTCCGGTTACTGCACCATTACTGCCGGACATATACGTACTATTCAATTCTTCATTAATAATCTTTGCAAGGAACTGCCTGTTGCTGATTATTCCGCTTATAATTTCTCCTGTAAGCTCCTTCCCAATGTATGGCGTATAGAGATTCTTCATTAACCCGTGCAAGATGTTTCCAAGCTTAGCCGGATCAATAACTGAAGTAATATTTTCAGGTTCTTTCAGGCGGTTTACATAACTGTAATAGAATTTCATCCTGCAATTCAGCCAGGTATTTATTGCAGATGGGGAAAGGGACCTTTCAATCTCTCTGTTCAGGAAAAGTGATGCTAATTGTTCTGAATGCTCTTTTCCCCTGTCAATTCTCTCTCCCGGAGCTACAGGTGTTCTGATCTCGAAGTTGAAATCAAAAAAATCCGGCTTCAGGATCACATCATATTTCATTTGAATTAAAAAACGGCTCATCTCTCCGCTTCTGAGTCCTTCGGAGTTTGAATTATATATAAATGTAACATTTTCAGCTCTTTGAAGAAGCCTGTAAAAGTGATAGGCAAATACGGATTCCTGATGGTTCAGGGAGGGAAGACCAAAAGCTTCGCGTATGCTGAAAGGGATAAAAGATGAACCAGAGGATATTGCAGGCAAAATGCCCTCATTTACTGACAGAATTATCAGATTCTTAAAATCGAGTGCTCTTGTTTCCAGAATACCCATAATCTGAATGCCTGATAAAGGCTCTCCTGAAAATGGAACTGATTGCATTCTCAGGAGTCTGTCAAGAATTTTTATATAAGTATCCATTGTAAACGGTACCGCAGGAGTGTTAACTATCGATTCAAGCCTGTTTAACGAAAGAACCACCCTATATATAAATTCATTCCTTATACTGGTCTGGACAAAAATGTTCCGGTTATTTTCAGTATTTTTTTCATTATCTGAAGCTATAAAAGACAGGATGTCCTTAAAATACCCCGACAATTCAGCTGGTGTTGAGATTTTTTTAAATATGCGTGAGAGAGTCTCTGATTTTGTGAACTGATCTGAAGAAACCACTGAAAGATTGGCCGTAGCAATTTTCCTTACTAATTCATTTTCTGATTCTTTCAACAAACCAGCCAACAATGGATGTTTGAGAATGCTTATGACATTTCCGGAAGCAAAATGAACGCCATCTTCACTCATGGAAGCACCTGTGTGAAGATCCATCAGATGTCTGATCAAAGTATAAACCAGAGTCTGCTTCAGCGGATGGCCCATTGTTATATTAATATCTCCCATATTTTCAGGCAGGCTTGTCAAAACAGGCATTAAGAGATTTTCATCAGCAAGCACAACTGCTGTATGATGAGCGTCAGCGTTGTTCATATCAGGTATTGCTTCAAGCAACTGAGAAACTAGTTTAACCTGGGCCACATCGGATGATGTATCAATTACTCTTCGATAAACTGCAGGAGCTTGTTTTATAAGCATTGTATCAAAACTCCATCCTGATGGCATATCGCTGCCAAACATTTTAATGTTCTCCCTGAGGAAATAGCCTGCTGAGTTCAATCTGGATTCCTTAATATAAGAGTTGTCATAATCCCAGTAGAATCGTGCTTTAGCTGCCTTTTTAAAGCCTCTCATCAGTACTTTCTCACAATCATTCAATGCATTGAAGCCAATAAAATGGATCATATCCCATCCCTCATCAAAAGTGTTATGAGTTTCAATACTTTGGGCTACATCTCTGAAGACCATCCCTTCATATGCAAGATTTTGCTTCCTGAGTGTTTCTCTGAAACCTGTATACAAATCTGAAAGAACTGACCAGATGCTGATAAAACCTATTTTTTCATTTGTTGGTTTTTCCCAATTGAAATTTGTCCAGAATCTTCTGATTATTTCCACCTGCTCATCTGTCAGACCGCCAAATTGCGCATCAATATTCTTCAAATCAAGTACATTCCTGAACAAAACTGAGGCATCGACAAGATATTTATCCACATCGTCAAAATCGTTCAAAAGCATATCTCCCCAGTGATAAAATTCATCAAAACTTTCATGCGGCTTCTTCAGCCTATCGAAGACTTTATATAGTTCAAACAGAAGTACCTCATTACCTGGTATCTGGAGTAAGGAGAATGATCTGAACAACTCATTGATAGTAAGAACTGACGGAGCCCATACCGGTTTTTCGATCCTGGCTGCAAGATACTTCATGAAATAAATTCCGGCCCTACGGTTCGGAAATACCAGGCAATGACGATTCAGGGTGTTTCCGAATTCCTTATAAAGTGATTCTGCTATATGTTCAAGGAAATAGGTCATTTGGTCTTTTGAAATAGTTCTGCTATTGAATTTTATATCTTTAAAGAACTGTCACAGAGAGACACAGAGAGGCACAGAGGACCACAGAGGAATCGGTAAAAAGATCTTTCTCTATGGAACTCTGTGAATCCTCCGTGCTTCTCTGTGGAAGTTCTTCATTTCTTTCTTATTTTTTACTTTTGTCTTTTGTCTTTATAAAGTCTTCCCTGCCAGGTATTAAGCTCTTCGAGACGTTTTTCAACAATGTTTACGATCTGGTCAGTTCGCTTTTTCCCCCATCCTTCTCCCGATAAAAAACGTGGAGGAGCTTCACCTGTAAAACGTTCTACAACGATAGCAGGATTGAGCCGTTCAAGAAAGCTGATAAAGAAATCGAGATATTCCTCCCATTCAAATAGCTCAAAGTCTTCGGGATTATTCCTGAATTCAATTTCCATGGGTGTTCCTTTCATTATCTGCAACTGGTGAAATTTTACAGTCTTGATCGGAAGATCTGAGATGAAATCAACCTGTGCCAGCATTTCTTCACGGGTTTCTCCGGGTAATCCGAATATAAAATGTGCCCCTGTGTTTATTCCGAGAGAAGATGTACTTTCAATCGCGGATACGGCATCTTCAAACGTATGTCCGCGGTTAATCCGTTTAAGAGTTTTATTATAGCACGATTCAATTCCATATTCTATTGCCAGGTAACATTTCTTTGAAAGATCTTTAAAGTAATGCAGTTTTTCCTCATCCACACAATCAGGCCTGGTTCCGATAATAAGTCCAACCACATCGGGATAACTCAAAGCTTCTTCATAAAGCTTTTTTAGATTTTCCAGTGGAGCATACGTATTTGAGTAGGCCTGAAAATAAGCAAGATAAGAAACAGCTTCATTGTATCTCCATTTATGAAATTTTATTCCCTCCCGAATCTGCTCAGTTACTGATTTTGAGGGATGGCAATAAGAAGGATTAAATGCATCGTTTCTGCAATAGGTACATCCTCCAAAGCTTTTTGATCCGTCGCGGTTAGGACAGGTAAAACCGGCATCTATCGAGACCTTCTGAACCCTTGCACCCCATCTATCTCTGAAATAGCTTGAATATGAATTAAATCGTCGTTCGCTTCCCCACGGATAAATATTTAAATCAGCTTTTGTTGGTTTCATCTAAGCGGAGATAATTTTATTTTTGTCAACATACCATAAATAAGCCTCAATATCGTGATATCCCATTTTAATAAGAAGATTTCTGTACTGGTCAATCTGTTCCAGATAGTGAGGATTTTCCTCCCCGAACTTAAAATCTATTATTGTGGTTTTTCCATCTTTAAAAATAACCCTGTCGGGCCGCCGCATAGCTCCCTCCGGCAGAAGAATTCCGGTTTCTTTTAATACTCTGTTGTCTGACATAAACCAGTTAGCTACCGCAGGAGCGGCCACCAGCTCTTTAATCCTGTTTTCAAGCTCCGTTGATTCATCCTCAGCCAGTTTACCTTCGAGAACGAGTCTCCTGACAGACAGGGAAATGTCGTCCGGAGTATCGATACCTTCAAAGACCTCATGCATTAATTTCCCGTAATTTATCTTTTGCCTTATTGCTTTACTCTCTGATGAAAAATAATTCTCCCCATGAAGCTTAAGCTTAAGCGATTCCATTGACTGGCTGACATTATAACCTGACAGGACCGTATTCTTTTTATCGGTTGGCGCAACTTTATTCTCCGGAATTTCACCATATTCGAAAATCCGGCTATCCTCATTATAATGGCTCTTTAGTGTAAATTCAGAATTATTGTGAACTTCAGTAATTGAAGTAATGGAATTTTTAAGGAGGCCACCAATTGTATTTTCAGATTTCGGATTATCAACTGAAAACCCTATCAACACATCTTTTGCCCTGGTAAGAGCAACATATAACAGGTTAACATTATCCAGATAAACCGAATATTTTTCTTCTTTATAATAGTCAGCAAAAACTGTATTGGCAAGTTCTTTGCCATATTTAACTGGGAGAATGCCCAAATCATTGAACGGAGGTTTATCAGGTTTAACCCAAAGCACCGGCTGTTTAGAGGGCAAATGATCAAGGCTCCATGAAAGGAATGGCAATATGACCACTTTAAATTCGAGTCCTTTCGATTTATGGATAGTAAGAATTCTCATTGCATCCTGATTTCCCGGGAGAACTACAGATTTCTTTTTACCACTTTCCTCCCACCATTCAAGGAATGATCGAATATCTGCATTTTTGCTGCCAGTAAAATTTATAATATAATCCTGAAAAGTGTTCAGAAAAGGGACATTCCACGCATAAGCCCCCAAGTTGAAAAAACCTATAATACTTTCAGAAGCCTCAAACAAGGGCATTTGTCTGATTCTTTCCAGGAAATCTTCATAACCGTCAGGGAAGTAATCGCGCGATTTTTCAATCAGTTTCTCTTTTTGAAGTGATACTTTTTCGGCTTCTTCATGACCGGTTGCCATCAGAAAAAACCTGAGCATAATTGCCCTGCTTATATAATCCTCCGGATCATTAACAACTGTGATAACGCTGATGATAAAAATAATTACAGGTGAGCTTGAAAGCAGTAAAGAATCGTTCGATACAGCATTGAAATTATAATAATCATTTTTGTCCTCACACTTGTTAACATAATCAATCAATGTATTGAGAACAAGGCTTCCCTCATTCCCATCTCTTACAAGAATGCCAATATCATATGCTTTATAGCCCTTATCTTGTAATAATTTTATAACAACTGGTAAGCGTTCGAGCACAACATTTTTCCATTCCTGCTCTTCATTATTTGATAGAAACTCAATTCTTATGAATCCGCCTGCACTTTTACAGGGATCTGTCTGAACTGCTTCAGAGTAAAGGTTCTTAAATGTCACCGGCAAGCCTTCCTCTGATAGCATTCGATCAACCTGATCAGGAATTATTGTAAACAATGTGTTATTAAACCTGATGATGTCAGACCTGCTTCTCCAGTTTGTTGTTAATGGTTCACTGAATATTCTTTTATTATCCACCATACCCATAAGAACTTTCCCGAGGATAGTCCAGTCGCTGTTCCTCCATCTGTATATCGATTGTTTTACATCTCCGACAACGAGGTTATCGTGTCCCTCAGCCATACTGTTCTCAATCAATGCTCTGAAATTGTTCCATTGTATTAATGAAGTATCCTGAAACTCATCTATCATGAAATTTTCAAATCTGTTTCCTACTTTCTCATATATAAAAGGAGACTGATCTTCGCGCATAATGAGGTTTAACACTTCACCAGCATCTGAAAGAAGAAAGCTGTTCTCAGATGTGGTAATCATGTGAACATTATGCAAAACATCTGACAGTATCCCCAGGGCAAAAATGTTTTCGAGAACACATACGGCACTACGGTAAAAAAGAATATTTTCATCCCAATAATGTATTGCTTCACTTACAACTTTACCCAGTCCGCTTTTGAGTGCGCTCTCAAGTTGTGGTGACACGCCGCTGGTCGACCACCTTGCTTCTTCTTTATCGATTTCGCGCACATAGCTGTTTGGACCCTTTATATTCCCTGATGCCAGAGACCTGATGAAAGAAGGGACCCCCTGCCCTTTTCTGTAGAACATCTCGTCTGACAGGTCAAATTCCGAATATATCTCACCTGCTCTTTTACCATAGTTTTCCAGTTGTTTCTCAAATGACTGGGATATCGAACGGATCTTTCCTATATAATCAAGAAGGAATTTTTTATCTTCAAGTTTGGATCGCTCTTCATAAGAAAGTATTTTGAATTTCTCTTTAAACAACTCCTCAGCAAGTCCGGTTATACCTTTTTTCAGATTCCAACTTTTCTCATCCTCAATGTTTGACATTGCATATTTAATCAGCCAGTCTTTAAGCTGAGAGTTACCAGCGGCTGATGCAATCATCTCATCAACCGCGGTGGAGAGTATCATACTATGATCCACTTCAATGCTGAAACCCGACTTAAGACCTACCTCTCTGGCAAAAGCACGAAGTACTTTCTGAAAAAAACTGTCGATTGTTGAAACTGAGAACCTTGAAAAATCATGTAAAATTGAATTTAAAATTTCCATCGCCTCTTTTCTGATCCACTCTTCCGTTTTGCAGGTAGCTTTAACCAATCCTGCCAGATAATCTGAGTTATCACCTATTGCAAGTTTGTGAAGGTGATCAAGGATCCTTGACTTCATTTCTGAAGTAGCTTTATTGGTAAAGGTCACAGCAAGAATCTTCCTGTAATTATACCTCGATCCGAAAATGCGGGCCAGGTAAATAGCTGTCAGTTTGAATGTTTTACCTGAGCCTGCGGAAGCGCTGTAAATGGTGAGTGTGCCTTGTTCCATGGCCTAAAGTTACCGTTTTTTCATTAACTCTGAAAACTCATATATTGGCAATCGACTTCCGACTTCCGACTTCCAACTTCTGACTTTTTCACTAACTTTGCAGCGTGATTAAAAAAGCAGTTGTAGGATTATCCGGAGGTGTTGACTCAAGTGTTGCAGCATGGATTCTGAAAGAACAGGGTTATGATGTTACAGGTCTGTTTATGAAAAACTGGCACGATACGACAGGCCTGCTTCAGAGCGACTGCCATTGGGAAGATGACCTGATGTTTGCAGAAATGGTTGCAAAAAAGCTGCAGATTCCATTTCACCAGGTAGACCTGAGTGATGAATATCGTCAGCGGGTAGTAGAGTATATGTTTGCAGAGTATGAAAAAGGCCGGACACCCAATCCGGATGTACTCTGCAACCGGGAAATAAAGTTCGATTCCTTTGCTGTTGAGGCTAGAAAATTAGGCGGAGATTTTGTGGCTACCGGACACTATTGCAGAAAGGATGAAATAAAGCCGGGGAACAAGACTATATACCGACTTCTTGCAGGTAAGGACCACAATAAGGACCAGAGCTATTTTCTTTGCCAGGTCAGCCAGGAACAACTTGCGTCTGCGCTTTTCCCGATTGGAGAACTTACAAAGCCTGAAGTGCGAGAGATCGCACAAAAACTCGGACTGGCAACTGCTCAAAGAAAAGATTCACAGGGAATATGCTTCGTGGGAAAAGTTCATCTGCCAACTTTTCTGCAGCAGAAGCTTGAAGCAAAACAGGGTAATATAGTTGAAATAGTTGAAAAAGAAACAGGGTCTGTCTTCACGGAAATAGCAGATGGTTTGCCTGAACAAACAATTTCGGATGAATCCCTTTCACAAATTACAGAACCGTGCAATTTTACCCCGTCTTCCGGACATATTATAGGAACTCATAACGGTGCTCATTTCTTTACTATCGGTCAGCGTAAAGGAATGAATATTGGAGGCCATAAAGAGGCTTTGTTTGTAATTGGAAGCGATGTAGAAGAGAATATTGTTTATGTTGGTGAGGGACAGTCTCATCCCGGACTGAATCGTAAAGGACTTTTTATAAGGAGCGAGGATATCCACTGGATAAGACGTGACTTAAGAATGGAAACGGGTGAATGCCGTGATTATCAGGTAAGAATAAGGTATCGTCAGCCGCTCCAGTCAGCAAGGATGTTTTGCCGTCATAAAGGGATGTATATTGTATTTGATAAACTGCAGCGCGGTATTGCTCCCGGACAGTTTGCGGCCTGGTATGACGGTGATGAATTGATGGGATCGGGAGTTATAGATCGATAGTGTAGCTCAGGGCTCAGGGCTCAGAGGAATGAGCTGGTTTTTCTTCTGAAAACTTACTACAAAAACTCCTGCAAAGATCAGCAGAGCAGACACAACCATAACAATATCAATATGATCCTGCCCCATTAATGTTGCGAGATAAGCTGCAATAATTGGCTGGGTATATGTATATGTACTGACAATTGTCGGACTAAGCCGTCGCAAACCAAAAGTAATGAGAAGATAACCCAGGTAGGTCGCCCCGACGATCACAAAGCCTATCTGAAGCCAGGCAGTAAAAGGAATTGCTGACCAATCCATTGTGCTCCACTGATGATAACCTGCTGGAATATTAGTCAGCATTCCAAACAAAAATGTCCATTTCATTACAGTTACTGGATGATACTTTTCCAGCATTCTTTTGATAACTACGGTATAAAATGCCCAGCTTATTGTATTGACCATGGAAAAAACATCTCCAAGAAAAGTAGAACTGGCCAGATCAGGCATGCCATTCTGCAAAATCAATAATAGTACACCGGAAAGACCGATAGCCAGCCCGGTTCCTTTCAGAAAAGTAATTCTTTCTTTAAGTATCAGCGCAGCAAAAACAAATGCAAAAATCGGGTTTGTTGACAGAATTATGGAAGAGTTTACCGGAGTAGTCATATCGAGGCCTACCAGAAAAAGAGCCTGATTTATAACTACCCCGAAAAAAGAACAGCCGAAAAGAAACAGTAAATCCTTCCTGTTGACAGGTTCCCTCGGCATAAACAGACTGGTGATCCAGAACAATGCTGCTGCAGAAATACTTCTTATTGAAAGAAGGGCAAATGGTTTTATATGATCAGGCATAACAGCCTTTGCAACTGAGTAGTTAATGCCGTATATTATATTGGCTGCCAGCAATGAAAGATGTGCCCAGGTTTTTACACGGCTCTTATGCATACTCGGAATTTGAGTCGCAAAAATATAAAAAGCAATAAGACTTTCAAATTATTGCCCGATAACTCCTACAATGTCTTCCCTTCAACAACAAGAACCCAGTCGTGAGAGGTCTCTTCAGAACCGTCAGTATTAAATTCTTTGTGAGGTAAATCGGGTGTAGTGAACGCGCGCAATCCTCTGTCAACGAAAGGAGACCCTTTTACCCTTAAATATTCTCCGGAGGTTGGGTCATACCATTGTACTTTAACCGGACCTGTAATCTTTGAAAGATCAACCGTGATTGTCTGCATTTCTGTGCAATATACCACTCCTAGTATTGCGTTCAAAGAGTCGTATGCTGCTAAAGTATAATTGTCATTTTCAATCTGTGATCCTCCGATTAAAGTTGTCGATACAAGAAACTTTCGTTGCCAATCTGGTGTAAGATTCCACCAGGGTCGGTCTTTGAAAAGATCGCTGAAAAACTTTATATGCGGTCTTGCACCAAGATTTAAATATTTATCCCACGGAGAGGTAGGATTCTGGAGCCAATCACACCCATACGTGTATGCACCACCGAAACCTCCGCCAAAGGCCACCCTGTAATTCAATCCCCTTTCTACCTGGTTGGAAGCCACCTGCCACTTATAAGCTGAGAGCTTCTGGTATGGTCCTTCCGACATCAGGATCGGCATAATATCTTTTTTCATATATTCTTGATAAATGAACCTGGTCTGATTAAATACCTCCATGTCGGAATAAAGATTATTATACGTGACCCAGTTCATAGTTGAATTGGGCAGGTGTTTGAAGAAATTGCCTGATTCACCCTTTGCATCATTTTCAGGATCAGTTCCCCAAACTTTAGGATTGAAGACATGAACCGACATCAGATGATTATCACCTGAACTTTTAATACCTCTCGCAATCGGGCACTGACGTGAGGAGTCCAGATTATCGTTGCCGAAAAGCCATAATATATTTCGCATGTTTTTATAGCGCTTCCCAAGCCATACTCCATAATTGAAGCATGCCTTGGGAGAGTTGGCGGCAATATTCGATGATGACCAGTAACACTGGCTCATCGGCATCAGGTTGACATAAATCCCAAAATTTTCAGCTAAAATTAAAATACTGTAGATAGTTTGAGAAAAGTATGCAGGATTTACACGGCGCAGATCCCAGTTGTTTGGTGTTCCTCCCGGAAAAAACTCCGGGTTTCCTTTTTTATCCACAGGAGCATTGTCTTCAGCTGAAGAAGTTGGTTGTCCATCTATACATACCCAGCACAGGTTTATCCCTTTGCTTCGGCAATCCTCAAAATAAGTCCCTATCTGTGCAACACTAAGTTTTTGTGGAAGATTCTGCGGGGAGTCACCGATAAGAAGTACGGGGGTTCCTAAAGTGTCAGCAAAGTGACGAGGATTATTAATATCCACTTTAAGCATGGAAAGAGTTTTGACTGGTGTGTTCTGGACCAGCCTTTGACTAATAGAATGATCAATAGATTTTAAGTAATCAGGTTGGGCAGCGAGGATATGTGAAAAAACCAGACACAACATTATTATAACAGAGTTCATTTTCATTTTCTCAGGAATTTGATTGAAATACAATATAAGCAATATTTATTCCTATTTATAGGTATCTGGCATTAACATAATTCACAACTAATTTGTTTTCAGTTGTCACTTAAAGCAAGTCGTTGTTGGATATTTATCCATATATCGGATTCAGAACAAAATGGAAGCAACTGGGATAATTTATCGTAAGTTTCGATGACGTAGTGTCAGTCCCAATTCAGCAATAATGGATATATTTGAAAAAAAATAAGGATGAAAAAGATCTCAGTAATCAGTGGCGGAACCAGCGGACTTGGATTGGAAATTGCCAGACTTCTTGTTAAGTCAGGGAAAAATGTCCTGATTCTCGGACGAAATAATGAAAAACTTTCAAAAGCTTCACATGTATTGCAGAAAGATTCAAAGAATATGATTGCAGAATCTTTGGTCTGCAATATCGGAAAAGAAGAAGATGTCAGAAAGGTCGGGGAATTTATCAGAAGCAAATCTTATGAAGTGGAATATCTTTTCAACAATGCCGGAATGGGACTTTTCACAAAAGCACAGAATTCAACATCGGCATTAATAGACACACTATTTGAAGCAAATCTAAAAGGCATGATACTCCTCACTTCGGAGATTCTCAGGATAACTCCTGGATATCAAGAACTTACAATCGTTAATATTATGTCAACTTCTGCTCTTCTGGGAAGAGCTGAAGAGACGATTTACTGTGCAGCAAAATGGGGAGCAAGAGGTTATACGGAGGCTCTGAGAACTGAACTGAAAGGGACTAAACGAAATATTATTGCGGTTTATCCCGGAGGAATGAAGACGGATTTCTGGAATATTCCAGGGCAGAATCGCGATATAAGCACATTCATGGATCCTGCCGAGGTAGCGGAGAAAATCGTTAACGCTGTAATTGTCACTGATAAAATGTTTGTAACGGATATTACAATTAACAGAAAGAAATAGACATTGCCTGCAGATTGTAGAGACGCGCAAATTGCACATCTCTACAGTTATGTAATAGTGTCCTATGAAAGTCTGTTTTTATAATCTTCATATCCAAATTCCCTTATTAACCTGAATTTTCCTTCTTTTGTCCAGATGCCAATGGAGGGATGATGCACTCCGTTAAAGGTGGTTGTTTTAACCATGGTATAGTGAATCATATCAAGAAATACAATCCTGTCACCGGGAATAAGCTCCTTTTCAAAAGACCAGTCACCCATTACATCTCCTGATAAACATGAGTTTCCTCCAATTCCGTAAGTTGGCTTTCCCTTAACAGGATCTGTTGCTCCAATTATTTTTGGTTTATATGGCATCTCAAGACAATCGGGCATGTGGGCGGTAAAGGAAACATCAAGAATAGCTGTCTTAATTCCCTGGTTTTCTATTATATCCTCAACTGTTCCTACCAATTCTCCTGCTTCCCAGGCAAATGCGCTTCCTGGTTCCAGTATCAGATGCAGACCTGTTTTTTCACGGAATTGTTTAAGAATTCTTATCAAATGATCTGTATCATAACCGTTCCTAGTTACAAGATGACCGCCCCCCATATTGATCCACTTAAGCTTATGGAAAAATTTTCCGAATTTTTCTTCAACCACTCTCATAACTTTTTCAAGAGCATATGAGTCTGATTCAAAGAGGACATGGAAATGAAGTCCTTCAATTCCTTCCGGAAGATCATCCCCAAGATCTTCAGCAGTAATTCCTAATCTGGATCCGGGAGAACATGGATTATATAATCCATGACTTATTTCGGAGAACTCAGGATTTATTCTTAATCCTGCTGATATCTCCGGATGTTTTTTTATTTCAGGTGAAAATTTTCTGAATTGAGCCAGAGAATTAAAGGTGACATGAGAACTGTATTTTAAAATCGAATCAAACTCATTCATTTTATAAACAGGAGAATATGTATGAGCCGGTGAACCAATCTCGTCAAAACAGAGACGGGCTTCATCAACAGAACTTGCTGCGGCTCCTGATACATATTCTTTCAGAATAGGAAAAACACCCCACATTGCAAATCCTTTAAAAGCCAGAATTATTTCAGCGCCTGATTCATCAGTAATATGTCTAATGAGTGATAGGTTCTTTCGGAATCGTTCCTCATCAATTACATAACAGGGGGACGGTACTTTAGTATAATCTATTGACATTGTGAATAGTTATGTTATTTCAATATGGCGTTATGGTATTTGAAGAACTGTCACAGAGGTACACAGTGAATCACAGAGAACCACTGAGAATAAAGCCTCTTACACTTCGCTCTGTGCTCTGAGCTCTGTGCATTCATATTAAAGTTCCAGATCCACATCATGTAACTCAACCCATGGAAGACCCAAACGGTTCAATTCTGCCATAAACGGATCAGGATCGAACTCTTCAACATTGAACACACCGGCCTTCTTCCAGATACCTTTCAGATACATCATGGCACCTATCGCCGCTGGCACTCCCGTAGTATAACTAACACCCTGAGCACCCGTCTCTGCATAAGCTGCCTGATGGCTGCAGTTATTGTAAACATAGTATGTTTTTTCCTTGCCGTCTTTCACCCCTTTTATACGACATCCGATTGAAGTCCAGCCGGTATAGTTTTCTCCAAGTTCACCTGGATCAGGGAGTACTGCTTTCAAAAACTGAATAGGGATGATCTCTCTTCCTTCGTACATTATTGGTTCTATGCCCGCCATTCCAATATTCTGAATTACGCGAAGATGAGTAAGGTATTCCTGTCCGAAGGTCATCCAGAATCGTGCTCGTTTAAGAGTTGGATAATTCTTTACTAATGATTCAAGTTCTTCGTGATAGATTAAATAAGATTCCCTGGGTCCTATTTCAGGATAATTTAATGGCTTATGAATTTCATGAGGTCTGGTAACTACCCATTTGCCGTTCTCCCAAAATTTCCCATCCTGTGTCACTTCCCTGATATTTATTTCGGGGTTAAAATTTGTTGCAAAAGGCTTACCATGATCACCTGCATTACAGTCAACTATGTCAAGATATTGGATCTCATCAAAATGGTGTTTTGCAGCATAAGCAGTATAAATGGATGTAACACCCGGGTCGAAACCGCATCCAAGAATTGCTGTAAGTCCGGCCTTTTTAAATCTATCAATATAAGCCCATTGCCAGCCATAAGCATATTTAGCCTCCTCAAGCGGTTCATAGTTAGCCGTATCGAGATAAGCAACGCCAGTTTCCAGACAGGCATCCATAATATGCAGATCCTGGTATGGCAAAGCAACATTTACAACTATATCGGGCTTAAAGGATTTTATGAGCTTAACCAGTTGTGGAACATTATCCGCATCTACCTGAGTTGTCTTAATCCTGTCATTCCCTATTTTGGCAGCAATAGCATCACATTTTGACTTTGTCCGGCTTGCCAGCATAATTTCAGTAAACACGTTGGGTAAAGAGGAAATTTTATGAACAACCACCGTACTTACACCACCGGCACCGATAACTAAAACTTTTCCCATATTTTTATAGTTACTTAAAATATTTAAAGCGACAAAAAACTAATTAGCTGATCCAAATATAAAACATTAAAATGAAGCATCAATGAGGAAGGGTGACTGATAAAATGACATCTCAGCTATCTTGTTTCAAATAATTTTCTTACATACTCCAGGTTATCAGGTGATCCCATATCTATCCAGTAACCATAATCATGCTTAAGAGTATAGATATTGTGTGGTGCAGCCAGATTAAGATAAAGAGTGACCAATGAATAAACACCTTCATTCATGTAATTAAAAATCTCGGGCTCAACAATATGCATACTTGAAAATGCTATTTCAGAAAGCCCATCTTCCGGCACACCGGCTAGTATTTGCTCTCCTGTGGAAATATTCCGCCATCCTCGAAGCTGACCAGCTTTATCTATTAGAAGAAATCTTTTCCCGGGGCGATGTCGTACTGCCAGTGTCGCAAGACCTTTTTTTTCAAGATGAAAGGCGTAGAGGAGCGAGAGATCAAGGTCCGATATAATATCAACATTATAGAGAAGGAACGGGTGATTATTAAAAAAGTCACGGGCTTTGTACAGACCGCCTCCGTTTTCAAGTAGCTTCTCCCTTTCATCAGAAACAGATATTCTGAATCCTTTTTTATTAAGTCTTTTCACCTCATCTTCGACCATATCTGCAAAATGATGCACATTTATTATTATGTCCTCAAATCCAGATGCAGTGCATTTCTCTACCGCGAGCTGAAGAGTAGTTTTTCCATTTATATCCACGAGAGCCTTTGGAATGCTTTGTGTTATTTTCCCGAGTCTTTTTCCCAACCCGGCGGCAAAGATCATTGCTTTCATATACTTACATTCCATTTAGATGTCCTGTTGTCTTGAAGTTTTGCAATCTTACAGCCTGGCGGTATTTTTCTTTTAAGTATTGCATTTTCATCCTACGTTTTTCCCTTTTTCAAGCTCTTTATAGATCTGAACTTCCGGTATCAGTTTTGCTGTATGAAACAGTTCTGCAAGTGATAAGGGAAGTTCTTTAGAATCAATTAATTGTATAAGAAGTTTTACTGCCGGAACTATACTCCCTGTAAACGTCGGTTTCTTTTCATATAATCCTCTGAATCCGAATGCGCCTAACGCCTGCATGAGTCTTATCATACTGAAACCGGCGTAATAACCCCTGAATTCGTCTTTACTTTCTCCTGATACTGAACAAAAATTATTTATATGATAATCGAGGAGTCTTTTTCGTGATTTTTCCGGTATACGGGCTTTGGCATCATATAAAAGAGAAGCTGCATCGTACTGTGGAGCGCCCTTCCTCCCACCCTGATAATCGATAAACCAAGGTTCTCCCTCAACCAGCATAACATTTGCCGATTGAAAGTCCCTGTAGAGAAAATAGTCCTGTCGGGTCTCAAGAAGAAAATCAGAGAGTAACTCAAAATCATGTTCCAGTCTGCGTTCATTAAACGGAACTGCAACAAGTTTAAGAAACATGTACTTAAAATAATTCATATCCCACATCATCGATTGCCTGTCGAAGCTTTTATGAGGATAACAAAGATCGAGGTTCAATCCGTCAATCCCCTCTAACTGGAAATGTATCAGTTTGTCAAGAATTTTACGGTATATATTTTCGTCTTCGCTATCAAAGCCTGCTTTTGCCTGTTTTTGCTGCAGCCATGTAAACAGGTTGTTATCACCCAGATCCCTGAGAAAGTAGATAAATTTCTGAGGCAAGTATCCGAATATTTCAGGTACGGGCAGTCCTTTTGAAATGAAATGTTTTGTAAAACCAATAAAAGCTTCATTTTCTTCGGCATTTGGATTATATGCCCCTATTACACTTCTAGTACCAGCTATGATTCTAAAATACTTTCTGTCGGAACCAGATTGAGGTAGAGCTGCTATACTAATATCGGAATCGCCGAATATCTCTTTGTATCCATTTGAAACTATGTCTATTTCAGTCATTTATTTACTTGTTGTCTTGCAGTATTACGGTACTACGGTATTGCGGTATTAGGGTATTACGGCATTGGTTTCTTTTAACTTTTGTCTTTTGTCTTTTGTCTTTTGTCTTTAAAGTCTTATCATAATCTTCTTATGGTATAAAATTAACGCAACACTCCAGATAATGAGCATCTGCATAATGGCAAACATTAAACTGCCGTTCAGGTTGCCGGCAACCGGGACACAAATTTTTTCATAAATCCAACTATACAAACTTATCTTTTCGATCCCCGATTGTATTTTTATGAATAATAGCATCTTGATCCATATCCCGGCAATAAAATAGGAAAAAATTGCATTAGTACCAAAAATCACAAAGAATGTTCCAAGGAACTGGAATTTAAGAACATCGGCAATCAGGTATATTAAGGAAAACACTGCCATAGCGATTCCGGCGGTATATAAAACATATGAGCTTGTCCAAAGTGGTTTATTAATAGGGAAAATTATATTCCATAAATATCCCAAACCGGCAGCCGCAACTCCCAGAAGCAGAACCTTAATGACAGTCTTTCCGTTTGCAGATCCTTTACCAAGCTGCTCTCCTATATAATATCCTATAATAACGGTACATACAGCTGGGATCGTGCCTAATAATCCCTCAGGTTCAAATGGAATTCCAAATCCGGTATAAAGATGGTTTTTACCCAGAACAGCCATATCAACTTTTAATGCAAAGTTGCCTCCAAGACTATAAGGATCAGCTCCTCCAAAGAATGCAAGCAGGCCCCAGTACAGCAGAAGAAGTATTGAAACAACTATCCAAAGGTAATCGCGCTTTATTGAGAGGCATAACAATGAGCCAAATCCATAAGCCAGGGCAATCCGCTGAAGCACTCCCATAATTCTCAAAGTCGAATAATCTCTTCCAAAATATGGGAAGATTGTCAGAAACAAACCGACAGCAAAAATAGCCAGAGTTCGTCTTAAAATCCTTAGAATTGAACTTCCGTTTATCTCATTCCCGTATTTCTTCAGAGAATACCACATTGACATGCCTGCAATGAACAGGAAAAACGGATAGACAAGGTCAGTCGGAGTACAGCCATTCCATTTAGAATGCTTTAAAGGAGCATAAACAAACTCCCAGCTTCCCGGATTGTTCACGATAATCATAAAAGCTACTGTCAAACCCCTGAAGATATCAAGTGAAACTAACCTTCCGCTGCTTTTTGCCATGAATAAAATCAGATAATATCCGGTAAAAATAATAATTAAAGCCGATTTAAAGCTTTAAGAAAGATGGGTAGGAAAGAATTCTCCTACCGTACAATTCATATAAATTACATTCTTCACTTTGAGACCCTTTGTGTTCCTTTGTGTTTAAATGGATTTCTTTTTTACCACAAAGTAACACGAAGGTCCCGATAGCTATCGGGATCACGAAGGCTCACAAAGGAGCAATGTTTTCGATCACAATAATTGTTACTTTTGAATTTGAAGTTTTTATTAATTCAAAGCCTTAACAAATCATGCGATTAAAAAGCCTTTTGTCAGCCCTGATTTTGACATTGATTTCCTTTATTCCTGTCAGATCACAAAATATAGATCCACCCTTCTTAAAATATTTAAACCATCCATGGGTCGATTCGGTGATGAAGACTCTCACGCTGGATCAGCAGATAGCTCAGTGTATTTGGATAGCAGGTTATTCCTATGGTGATGTTTCTCAGGAAGTCGAAGTAAGTGATATAATCAAAAAATATGGCGTAGGCGGTATTGTATTCTTCCAGGGAACCGCAGCGAAACAGGCAGAATTGACCAATTATTACCAGAGTATTTCAAAAGTGCCGCTTATTATTTCTCTCGACGCTGAATGGGGAGTCGGAATGAGACTGGCAAATATTGATAAATTTCCTTATCAGATGACTCTGGGAGCAATCAGGAATGATTCTCTAATCTATCTATTTGGCAAAGCAGTTGCATCTCAGTTCAGAAGACTCGGAATGCAGGTAAATTTCGCACCGGTCCTCGACATAAATGTAAATGCACAGAATCCGGTAATAAACTATCGTTCATTTGGTGAAAACAGGCAAAAAGTAACAGAAAAAAGCATCATGTATATGAAGGGGATGCAGGATAACGGCATCTTAGCTACCGGGAAACATTTCCCCGGACATGGTGATACCGATATTGATTCACACCTCGACTTACCTTTAATAACTCATTCACGGGCAAGATTGGACAGTATTGAACTATACCCTTTCAGAAAGCTGATCAGCGAAGGAATAGGAAGTATAATGGTTGCCCATCTAAACCTGCCGTCACTTGACACGACAACAGGGCTTCCGTCAACACTTTCTTACGTCATTATCACCGATTTGTTGAAAAAGGAGCTTGGATTCAAAGGACTGATAGTTACAGATGCAATGATGATGAAAGCCGTAACTAAGTATTTCAAACCGGGAGAAGCCGATGCAAAGGCTCTAGAAGCCGGAAATGACGTTGCAGAGTTTGTAACTGATGTTGATGCAACAATCAGGGAGACCAGGAACTACATTTCACAGAAAAAACTTTCCGCCGATGATATCGCCTTGAAGTGCAGGAAAGTGCTTGCACTTAAATACTGGTCGGGTCTGAGTAAACCAAGGATCATAAACAAAGATAACATTGACATGGAATTGTCGCCCATGTTATCAAAAGCATTAATACGCGAATTGTATGCCGACGCGTTGACAGTTTTGAATAATGATCAGAGTATTATTCCGGTTAAAAACCTGGAAAATCTAAAAATTGCCACAATTGCAATTAACAGGAATAATGTTTCATCATTTCAAACAAGAATGGGTGATTATTATCCTGCTGATCATTTCTTCATAGATCCTGCCGATTCAGCTGCATCGCGTATTCTCTTAAAAAAGCTGTCTGCCTACGATCTGGTTATTGGAGGGGTCTTTGATCTCGATCAAAGACCTAATATGGGATTCGGAATAACACCTGATTTGATCGGGTTCCTTGAAAAACTTATATCAGGCAATAAAACAATTATCACATGGTTCGGTAATCCATATGGCATTGATAAAGTAAAGATTCTTGAAAAAGCAAAAGGCCTTATACTGGCATACCAGGAGAATGAATATACTGAAGACCTCTCTGCTCAGCTTATTTTTGGCGGCATTGGTGCCAAAGGTACACTTCCGGTTACCATAAATAATAAATGGACTTCAGATTTTGGTATTATGACTCCGGGTAACTTAAGGCTTCAATATGGTTTACCGGAAAGTGTTGGCATGTCGTCGGTCTTATTAAACTCCAGAATTGACTCTATTGTCAATTCAGGTCTTTCAGCAAAAGCATACCCCGGATGTGTAGTCATGGTTGCAAGAAAAGGAGTTGTAGTCTTTCAGAAAGCCTATGGTTATCAGACATATGACAACAGGATAGCTGTCAGGGAAAATGATCTATACGATCTTGCATCAATTACCAAAATATCATCTACCCTTGCAGGATTAATGCTACTTAACAGTGAAGGGAAGTTCTCTCCCGACAAAACCCTCGGATTTTATCTTCCGGATTTCAAAAAAACCAATAAAGGGAATATAAGGATGAGAGATTTCCTTACACATCAGGCCGGGTTAACGCCATTCATTCCCTTTTGGAAGGAGACAATAAAAAAGGACGGAGAATTCAAACCCCGTATTTATAGTCACGAATATGAAAAAAAATACCCTCTTGAAGTGGCTCAGCGTCTGTATATCAATAAGAATTACAGGAAAAAGATGTTCAGAGAGATAAAAAAGAGCCCTCTTGGTGAGAAGAAATATGTATATTCTGATCTGACATTCATTATTGCTCCTGAAATAATTGAAAACTTAACAGGACAGAAATGGTACGATTTTGTAACTGACAGTATATACAAAAAAATAGGCGCGGCAGAAATGGGCTTTAATCCTTATAAAAGATTCCCACTGAGCAGGATTGTCCCGACGGAGTATGATTCTCTCTTCAGAAAACAACAGCTGCAAGGGACCGTTCACGATGAAGCTGCAGCAATGCAGGGCGGAATATCAGGTCACGCAGGCTTATTTTCAAATGCTAATGACCTTATGAAACTTATGGAACTATATCGGAGGATGGGGGAATATGGAGGTCAGCAACTTATCGCAAAGAATGTGCTGGAAGATTATACAAAGGTCCAGTTTCCGGGGAACAACAATCGTCGTGGACTCGGGTTTGATAAACCTCTTCTTAACAATTCTGCTTTGTCACAAAAAGATTCCTATCCTACAAGAAGCGCTTCACCTGAAAGTTTCGGACATTCAGGGTACACAGGAACATTTGTGTGGGTTGATCCTGTTTCAGAAATATCATATGTCTTTTTGTGCAACAGGGTTTACCCGACAAGAAGAAATGAGGAACTATATAATATGAATATCAGGTCGGAGATTCTTCAGGCGATTTATGATTCGATAAAAAAATAGATGCAAGGCTCACGACGCAAGACTAACGGAAAAGTATTATTTAAGTTTTGCCTTGTGTCGTGTGTCGTGCGTCATGTGTCATTGATCTATCATAGAAACATTTTTCTCAAAATCGAAAAAAGTCTTGCGCATTACATCTGATAAGAGAAGTTTATAATTTATAAATGATTCGAGTCGTGACAAATAAGCTGTGTTTAATCTTTCTCGTTCCAGCGCCATAGCCTGACTGTCAATATCTCCGTTTGCATATCGCTGCCGTGAAATTTCGAAGCTCTTTTCAGCAACCACAACGTTTTTCTCAAGCAATTGTAACCTTTTAAGGTTGCTCTGCAATCTGTTTACGGTTGTGCGGATGTCGCGTTCAATGGTAACTTTGTCTGCATCCTGCTGAATCTGATTTTCCTTCAGAGTCGCCAGTGCACTGTTTACTTTTGCCCGGTTTTCACCCCAGTCTATAATAGGAATATTCACAGTTAGCCCAACCCCGAAGCTGCCCTTCCTGCTCATCATATTCTGCCATGAATAATCCATCGAAGATCCCAGGGGTATTGCCAGGTCGCTCTTATTGACACCGATAAAGTTGTAGTTCAATAATATATTCCCATTTATTCTTCCAGCAGCTTTTCTTTTCCTTATCTCCATCTGTGACAATTCAATCTGAATTTCATTTTCTTTCAGTTCAAGGCGATTTTCAAGCGCTAAAGCAACAGCCTTCTCAGGGTCAACATATACCTGATTGTAACTCAGGTCGCTTTTAATTACTACACTGTCAGTTAGGTTGATACCTAATTTTTCCTTAAAAAGAGCAACCTGTGAATAGTAGTCTACAGTGGCAATATCATAGTTATTTACAGCTGCGCTTAAATCAACTTCCATCTGGAGAGCCTCTACTTCACGTATCAGACCCGCTTTGAATTTGTTCTGTGCAATATTATAAGCCTCCTGCTGTCTGTTTAAACCCATCTGGGCAATGTTCATCTGCTCATGAAAAGAGAGCAGACTGAAAAAGGCCTGGCTTATATCATATACAAGGTCAAGTTCTTGTCTTTTTAATTGTTTAGAAGACAGATCATAGGCAAGTGTTGCCTGCTTAAATCCCATCTGTAACTGGTTATAGCCAAAGAATGCGGCTATAGGCTGCTGCAATCCTATGCTTGAAGAAATTTGTGCATTCCGGTCATGTGCATAATAGTCTGCAAAACTTTCCGCTCCTGAAGTAATATATAGGAAACCATCCGTAGGTAGTGGCTGGTTGATTGTCAGAGTGCTGCTCAGCTGGTTCTGACGCACCGGGTAAAAACTAATCCCGGCGCTATCCTGAAACTGATTTACTGTTTCAGTGTATTGCGGGATTGTAAGATTCATATTTACATGCGTTTTGAGGCTGCTTGTTGCCGCTTTCAGGTCAAAGGATGCTTGCTTCAAACTTTCGTTTAATTTGAGCATAATCTTACTTCGTTCTTTTGCTAATTCAATACTTGACTCCAGATCAAGATTGTAAATCTGTTGTGAAGAAATTAAAGGAGCAATTGAAATTAAGAGCAATAAAACTGAAATTGATTTTTTTAAGTGATGCATCGTGTTTTGATTACTGGTTACTGGTTGCTGGTTACTTGTTTCTGGCTACTGGGTACTCGGTACTGGGTACTCGGTACTGGTTCTGGCTACAGGTTATGCGTTTTCCTCACTCCTCATACCTCTTTCCTCTTTGTTCCTTGCCCTGAGCACTGTGCTCTGCGCCCTAAGCCATCACTCATGACGGATTGACTCAATTGGTTTCAGGTTTGCTGCATTTTTGGCCGGTAAATATCCGAAGGTTACTCCGACAAGAACCGAAAAGCCAAACGCAATGATTATTGAATACAAAGTAATGCTTGTCTTTACATCTGTGGCAAGAGATATTCCAAGAGACAGAGATATTCCAAATATTACCCCTATGATGCCTCCTGAAATGCTCAGGACAACGGCTTCTGTAATGAACTGGCTCATGATGTCAGACTTACGGCCACCGATTGCCCTGCGGATTCCAATTTCATTCGTCCTTTCCAGTACTGATGCCAGCATTATGTTCATTATACCAATCCCCCCCACAATCAATGATATGGCTGCAATTGAAGCCAGTAAAAGGTTGTAAATCCTTCGTTCCTTTTCTTCCTGCTTTAGTAATTCATACGGTACAATTATACTGAAATCATCATTGCTGAAATGGCGCCGCATCAGTATGCTTCTTATAACTGCAGCTGACTCCACAAGCCGGTCAGATTTATCGAGCTTTACAGTAAGCTGCTTAACTTCACTGGAGAACTGATTATCCCGTGGGATGCGCCTGGTGAAGGTTGACAGTGGAATATAGATATCATTGTTCAGGTCGCGTGCTGCCAGTTCACCAACTGTTTCAGTAAAAAGTGCTTTGTTTTGCATTACACCAATAACTTCAAACCACTGATCACCTAATTTTACACTTTGCGAAATCGGATTATCATATCCGAATAGTGAACGGGCAATCGCAGAGCCGAGAATACAAACTTTAAGTTGTCGCTGATAATGATCTTCAGTTAAAAACTGACCTTTATCAGTCTGATAATTAAGTATTTTAAGGATAGATGGCGTTATCCCAATGACTGTGGCTTTAGATGATTTATCAGCATATTTCGCTTCCAATTTTACTTCAGACTGGGGAGCAACATCTGAAACACCGGGAACAATCTCACGAATTGCGTCCGCGTCCTTTATTGACAGCCCCTGCGAAAATTTCATTCTCACCGCTTCAAGCTCAGGATCAGTCAGATCTTTATCACGAACTATAATATTATTTATGCCAAGATCCTGGTATTTTGCGATGGCTTGTTTTTTAGCCCCTTCTCCGATAGAAACCATCGCAATAACGGAAGCGGTTCCAAAAATAATCCCAAGCATGGTTAGAAATGAACGGAATTTATGGTCAATCAAGCCTAACCGGGCAATATTTAAATTTTCTGCATAATGCATAACTAAAGATTTTTTGAATTTAAAACATCACTAAAAGGCACAAGTTTCTGACCGGGTTTCACCTCACCAGTTATGACAGTATGATTAATATTTGCAGCACCAGCCTGCACTTCAATCTTCCGCACTGACCCGCCTTTCTTAAGAAAAACATAAGCATGACCTTTTTCTTTGAACAGGCAATTATTGGGTACAAACATATTTTTGTCTGATTCATAAAGAATATACTCGCAATTAACAGTCATACCTGGCTTAAGACGAAGATCAGATTCATCAATTCCAACAACTACATTAAAGACTTTTTCTTTGTCACGTGACACACATATTTTACTGATTTCGGTTATACTTCCTTTAAAAGGTACCGAAGGAAGGGCATCGAGCCTTACAATAACCTTCATTCCCTTATGAACTCTTTTTACATCAGACTCATTTATGTAGGTTTTTATTTTCATCCAGGTAACATCGGGAATACTTGCAAGTATCTGGCCCTGATAAGGAGTATCGCCCACTTTCCACATCTGAGGGTTATCGGTCCACTCGTTTACTGCAACCTGAAATATGCCGTCAAGAGGAGACTTTAGTAGAAAAAGCTTCAGAGCTTCTTTTGCATTATTCAGCTCATTTTGACGCTGCACTACCTTGATCCTCTGAATATGCTGGTCAAAATCGTCAAGTTTGGGTTTGAGGTCCAGATTCCGTTTTACTTTATTAAGTTTTATAGTCTCCTGCTGAAACTCAAGCTCCTTAATTCTTTTTTTTACTTCAGTATCAAATTTACTTCTGTCTACTTCAAGTTTTTTCAGATCATATGCAGCCTGTTCACTTTTGAGCTGAGCATTAAGATCCTGTATATTATTTTCACTCTGTACCACTTGTTTTTTTGCATCTGCCAGCTCATTTTCAAGCATATCTTCCCTTTCAATTATGAACTTATAAACAGATGTAGGATCCAGCTTAAGAATAGAGTCGCCTTTATGGACAATTTTACCGTGATCTGTCAATCCGATTATTTTAAACTGGTAGCCATACTGCCAGTCTATATCAGGCATAGGGATAAAAGATGCCTTTACAGCTTCAAGCTCACCTGTCTGCTTTATTGACTGCATAAACGACCCGGACATAACTGTAAAAACCTCTTGTGTACCTTTGCTGCAGGAAATTGACAATGAGATCAAGAACAGAAATAAAATGAAATTTGTCCTACAATTAAAATACCGGGGAATCGGAAATAATCTTCTTCTTATATTCATTTTGTTTTTACTAATCTTTTGAGTGAGCATCAGGAAAATATTTGTATTTTCGATGAAGGGTAATTTAGATGAACAGACCGGTTATTTGCTTTTGCTTTGTGCTTTGATTTCCTCCTTGTTAAGATACGGATCTGTTAATGCAAGCTCTTCATTTTCCTTTAATCCCTCTGAAATTATGGCAAAATCAGAATTAACTGATCCGATTTTGACGGGTTTTCTTTTAAAACCTGAATTTGTTCTTGCATAAACAAAGTCATTCGTCTGATCCTTAAAAATAGCATCAATAGGGATGTATAGTATTCCGGGAATTTCCCTGATTATTATTTTGCAGCTTACCGTCAGTCCTGGTAACAGACTTTTTGATTTTCCATCTATAACAATCTGCACGGGGAAAATTTTAATTTTTGACTTTGAGTCTTTATTTTGTGCAAGGTTGGCAACTGCAGTAACTTTGCCTTTAAAAGTTGAATCTGAGAATGCATCAGGTTTAATCTCGACTTTAAGACCCGTAGCAACTTTAGCTATATCCACCTCATTGATTTTCACCTCGGCCAGCATGGCATCCATATCAGGAAGCTCAATTAACGAAGTTCCGGAATATGGCTGATCACCTACCTGCCATTTCTGATTAGTCATCCAGTTATCTTTTAGTATTGCTATTCCGCTGCTCGGGCTTATCACAAAAAGACTGTTCACAGACCTCGTTGCATCATCTAGTGTTGCTGTTAATTGTTTAATATTTAATGTTTTCTGATAAATTTCCTCCTGCTGGATCTTCTTCTTGTTCTCTATCTGTTCTTTTGCACGTGCAAGCGCAATATTCGCTGTTTCAAGTTTAAGATTGATCTCTTTCTTTGTTACCTCCGACTCATAAACAGCCTGATCGAAATTAATTTTCGAAATCTCCTGCGATATACGGGATATCTCTAGATCCGATTCAAGATCCTCTATTTCTGATTGCTGAGTTGCCTTTAATTTTTCAAATTCGGCAGTTGCTATTTCAAGTTGCTGCTGGGCATTAATTATAGCCTTTTTTATTTCGGATGGATCAAATACCATGACAGTATCACCTTTTTCAACTTCTTTGCCATCAGTAGTCATTTTGGTGATTTTAAGACCACCATACCGGTACGATATATTAGGTGCATTTATGTTGACGGAGTTAACGGCTTTCACATTTCCCACCTCAGTCAGTTCCTCCGTGAATGTGCCTTTTTTAACGAAGGTTGTCTGAACCTCCTGAGCTGCTTTTTTCCCCCTGCATGAAATTAGTCCGATACAGAAAAGGAGAATAATTACTTTGTTCATTAGTATACTTTTTTACAGATGATTTACGGCTATTTCTTCAGTATTACAATTTTATTTAATGTGTCTTTTTTTAATGTATCTCTTACGTGTGATTCTGATTTGTTCTTAAGAGAATTTTTCGACTTCGCTGCATGGGATACCAATGAGTAGGGAGGCTCCATCAGGGCTATTGTTTCATTACCAATAAGTCCTTTTGATACAATGCTCTCTGAACTGTTTGATGTACCTGTTTCTATCGGAACCGGTAGAAATTTATTGCCGTTTGCGACATATACGATTTTAGTGCTGTCTTTAGCAAAAATCGCGGCCGAGGGGACAACGATTGTATCTTTCACCTCATCAATGATTATCCTGCATAAAGCACTCAGACCAGGTTTCATATTTGAATCACAGCTATCCACACTTAGAATAACCTCGTATGATTTGATTGCTGATTTTTCATCTCTGTTTTTCGTTGCAAGTGATTTTCTGATAATTTTCCCTGTCGTTTCAAGGTTCGAAATTGACTCGATCTTGATTTCAACCCTCTGGTCAGTGTTTATCCTTTTATAATCAGCCTCAGGCACTTCAACCGATACCTGCATTTTGGAGATATCCGGGATCTGCAATAAAGGCATAGTGTTAAATACTTTACTCCCCTCTTCTATTTTTCCACCAACTGTTGAACCGCCGTAAATTTGAAACGAAGGCGTTTCTGCATGTATAACAAATCCATCGCATGCGGAAACTATATAAAGAGAATTTATCTGACTCTGGAACATCTGGATCCTGTTTTTCTGCATCATTATCCTTGATCCGATCTGAGCGAGCTCTGAACTGGCTATTTTCTTCTGGGCTGCAAGTTTCTTTTCAAGTTTTAGTTTTTCTATTTTCACTTTCTCCATTTCCAGAGTGATTAGTTTTTGCTTCACCGCTGGCGCAAATTTCAGCTGTAACGAATCTAACATTGTAATATCCATTTGGGCCTCGTTAGTTGCAACCTGTGCTTCCAGCAAAGAGAGTTGCATAGCCTGAATAGCTTCAAGTGAATCCTTCGCACCTTCCATTTTCTTCAGGTCTGTATTAAATTGCTCAAATGTGTTCATCAGATCAGGGGCAGCCAGAATGCAGATCGTATCGCCTTTTCTTACAAAAGCTCCCTCTTTTGCGAGGCGGGCCACTTGCAATCCCGAGTAAACCCGGGGAGTAACCACAATATTATTGTTAACTGCCTGCACTGTCCCTTCTGCTTCGATCGTTTCCAGATAAACAGAGTGCTTCAGATTGTATGTTATTACATTAGATGCTTTCCTGTGACAGGCAGAAAGAAAAAAAGAAGAAAAGAGAATATAATAGATCAGGTACTTCAATGAATTATAACTTAAATCAACAAAAAGTTAGTTTTTAGAATTGGCAAATTACCTTGAACACAGATACTTACAAAGATCGAAGAACAACGAACTGGCTTTCTTTGTTAAAGATAATAAATTATTGAATAAACACGTCTAAAATTCGAAGAATATTTTAGTGATAGCTAAAGACGCCAGGGCGCAGGTGCACAGGGGCGCAAAGGCCCATGGGCAACAAATGGATGATGTATTATGAGTGATAGGCTATCTTAAGAGCAAAAGTAAACATTAAAATGATAATCGATGTTTCAACTATCAGGTAATAAGTCTTTTCCTATGAGCCACCGAGCCATTGTGCCACTGAGCCATTTGACCCGTTAAACCAATCGAGTAGGAAGTGAGTGATT
>PMIJ01000099.1 GCA_003157015.1 Bacteroidales bacterium | reverse complement strand
CGGGGCCAAAGATCCGGAAATTTCGCTGATCCTGATTGAGTTTTTCAACATCGCGTAAAAACTTACCCAACACCATGGTATCCTGGCCGTTAACAGCACCAGGAGAAGATACTTTCACTGCGTGAAGGTGAAAATCAGGCATCCGCAGGTCTCGCAGAAGATTACCGCCATTGGTATGAGGGTTTGCACCCATCCTCCTGTTTCCTTCAGGAGCAAGTTTAGCCAATTCCGGCATGAGCCTGCCACTCTGGTCAAACAGTTCTTCTGGTTTATAACTCTTCATCCAGCTTTCAAGCAGCTTGAGATGATCGGGATGTTCATGATCTACCAGAAGAGGTACCTGATGCGACCGGAATGTATCTTCAATCTGGAGGCCATCGACTATTTTTGGTCCTGTCCAGCCCTTAGGTGATCGCAGGACTATCATTGGCCAACGCGGCCGGGTCGTATCGTTTTTGTTCCTGGCATTTTTTTGGATTTGCCGGATATCATCGATAACCTTTTCCAAAACACCAGCCATTAACTGATGCATTTTTTCAGGCTCATCTCCTTCTACAAAGTAAGGGGTCCAACCTGTACCACGGAAAAATTGGTCCAACTCCTCATGCTCGACACGAGCCAAAACCGTTGGGTTGCTTATCTTGTAGCCGTTTAGATGCAGGATAGGCAAAACGGCACCATCAGTGATCGGATCAAGAAACTTGTTTGACTGCCAGGAAGTTGCCAGGGAGGCCGTTTCTGCTTCACCATCACCAATTACGCATGCAACTATCAATCCTGGGTTGTCGAAGGCAGCACCAAATGCATGGCTGAGCGAATAGCCCAGTTCACCACCTTCGTGAATCGACCCGGGAGTTGTAGGTGCTACATGGCTGGAAATCCCTCCGGGAAAAGAGAATTGTTTGAACAGTTTTTTCAGTCCGGCTTCGTCCTGAGTAACATTAGGATAAACTTCGCTCCAGGTGCCTTCGAGGTAAACGTTGCCTACAATAGCAGGCCCCCCATGACCAGGTCCTGCAATATAGAACATGTCCAGATCATATTTTTTTATGATCCGGTTCAAATGCACGTAGATAAAATTCTGGCCGGGTGTTGTACCCCAGTGTCCTACCACAAGTGGTTTCACGTGCGACATTTTCAGCGGTTCCTTTAGAAGAGGATTATCGTAGAGATAAATCTGTCCGACTGACAAATAATTGGCGGCGCGCCAATAAGCATTCATCTTATGAAGCAATTCCTGAGATAGCGGATTATTCTTCTTATCAATCATTTTTGTTTTCATGATCATATTTCATTTCTTATTAATATTTAAAACCTGGCTGACTGTTTTAGCTATCATCCATTCCTCATCGGTATGAATTACGCGTACAGCAACACTTTTTTTTTTCTTTTGATATAATAGGAGCATTTTTTCTATTTTGTTTCTCTTCGAGCCCGATCCCAAGAAATCCCAAACTCTTACAGATGCGGGAACGAATAATAGGGCAGTTTTCTCCAATACCGCCTGCAAAAACCAATGTATCAATTCCACCAAGGGTAGCTGCAAAGGCTCCTATCCATTTCTTCGCCTGGTAGCAAAATAATGCAACGGCTTCTCCTGCCCGAATATCATCAGATTCCCTGGCAAGCAAATCGCGCATATCAGAACTGGTTTCAGATATTCCAAGTAAACCTGATTCATGATTGATCAGATTATTGAACTGTTTGGGTGTCAGATTCTCTGATTTCATCATGTACCATGCGACACCCGGATCCAAATCACCAGGCCGGGTGCCCATTACCATTCCTCCGGCAGGTGTGAATCCCATACTGGTGTCGACGCTTTTGCCTTTGAAAACGGCAGCAATACTTGCCCCATTACCGAGGTGAGCCAATATAACGCGACCTTTCACAGCTTTCTTGCCTGCTACTCGTTCGAGTTCTTCGATGAGATAAGCATATGACAAACCATGGAAACCATATCGTTGAATTCCAATCTTGTCGAACCTACGGGGAATCGGAAGCAATTTAGCCACCCGTGGCATTGTACGATGAAACGCTGTATCAAAACAAGCCACCTGCGACAGATTTGGATAACGCTTACGTAATACCTCAATCAATTCAATCTCAGCGGGCAGATGATCTGAATCATAAGGAATGATACGATGCAGTTCATTTAACAATTCATTAGTGATTATTTCAGGATCTGTATGTTTCATTCCGAAAACCACCCTGTGTGCAACACCCATCACCAAAGAAAAATCAATCTGTTTTTTCAGCCATTCTATCAGGAAAATTACAGATGAGTGGTAATCGGAAACTCTTACTTCGGGAATTTCCTGATGGACTCCTTTTTCATTATTGAAAGTAAATGTTGAAACAACCAGTCCTATCCTGTCAATTTTCCCATAGAGTACCTTGGCTGGTATCTTACCAACCCTATAAAGTGCAAACTTAATAGAAGAAGAACCACTATTAAGAGTTAATATGAATGCCTCTTCTTTCTTCATGTATGATTCCTCTTTTCTTATCCATCCTTTAATCCCATCAGGGCCAATTCTTCTACTGTTGATAAATAATTCTTATGATGAATGCTTCTGATCCCTAAATCCCTTGCAACATCGACAAACATCTGCATATCTTCAATATATACAACATGCTGGACCGGTACCTGGGCAATGTCAAGCGCAATACGGAAAATATCTGCATCGGGCTTTCGAAAATGGACGAAACAGGAGGAAATGAAAAAGTCAACGAACTGATTCAACTTAAATTTCATTATTCTGTGTTCGTTCAACTCCCGTCCTTCGTTGTTGACAACGGCTATTTTCAGATTATACTTGTCTTTCAGCTGCCGTATATACTCAATCATATCTATATTCGGAGTGGACTGCGAGAACATAAAATCACGAAATTGATCAATAGTGAAAGAGCGTTTCTGATAGAATACTACTCGTTTAAGGTATTCATTCAGGGTAATCTTTCCCTCTTCATAAGTAATCTGAATTACATGATGCCGTTCATCCATTTCGTCAAAGTCCAGATTAAAAACATCAGCAGCTGATCTGCGTGATTCATGTCCCCACCCGTTGCTTAGCATTACTCCACCTATATCCAAAAACAATGTTGTAACCGGGATTAATTTTTTCATTTTTCTCCATTTTTTTGTGATAGTTCAGTTGGCAATGGCCAATGATGTCCGGAATTGAATAACAAATTAGCTGCTTCAGGTCCCCATGTACCCGCTGAATAATTCGGGAAATCAAGCGGAGGTTTGTCCGACCACTCATCAAGGATCGGCATTACTATTTTCCAGGCTGCTTCGACCTGATCTGCTCTCATAAAAAGAGTCGCATCGTTATTCATTACATCCCAGAGCAATGTTTCATAAGCATCGGGGATAGGTATTGAAAAGCTTTCCTGATAATTGAATCGCATTGTCACAGGTTTCAATAATAACTTCGTACCCGGCTGTTTTGCCTGGAAACGGAGAACAATACCTTCGTCAGGCTGAATAGACATAATAAGACTTGCAGTTTGCCAATCGGATGTAGTTTCTAGCGGAAAAGATTTATGAGGTACAGCCCGGAATTGTATTGTAACTTCTGATACCTGTCGCGGCAGACGTTTCCCTGTCCGAAGATAAAAAGGTACATCCTGCCAACGCCAGTTATCAACGAACAGCTTTAATGCTGCAAATGTTTCGACATTTGAATCAGGAGATACCATACATTCTTTACGATATCCTGATACCTCATTACCTTCTGAGTTTCCTGTTCCATACTGTCCCCTGATTGCAAATTCATTCACCCTGTCTGCAGGAATTGGCCTTACTGCATGAAGAACATCCACCTTTTTATTTCTGATTTCATCAGCATCAAACGAGACCATTGGTTCCATAGCTACAAGACACAGCAATTGCATCATATGATTCTGTACCATATCACGTAATGCACCTGCCCCCTCATAGTATGCTCCCCTGTGCGCAATACCCAGATCTTCAGCGACGGTAATTGTTACATAATCAACATATCGCCGGTTCCAGATTGGCTCAAACAGGGGATTGGCAAAGCGGAACGCAAGAATATTCTGAACTGTTTCTTTCCCTAAGTAATGATCGATCCTGAATATCTGGGATTCCCTGAAATTACTTGTAAGCGTATGATTCAACTTCAGGGCTGATACAATGTCGCTGCCAATAGGTTTCTCAACCACAATCCTTGCCCTGTCATGGTCTGCTGCAAAACCTGTCTCTTTAAGATGTTTGGGAATTACTCCAAACATAACCGAAGGAGTAGCCATATAAAAAATGAGTTGTGGCTTTATCTTCCACTTTTCTTCAAGCTTTTGTAATTGATCTTTTAATAAATAATAGATATCTGGTTTCGTAAAATCTCCCTGTATATAAGAAATGTGACTGGCAAACAGTTTCCAGTGTTCATCATTGACTTTCCCTTCGCGTGAAAATTTCTCTATTCCTTCACGAAGCCGATGATGCAGAACTTCAATCTGAAGGTCGATGCGATCCAGCGCAATTATGGAAAACTCCTGTGGCATGCTTAAATCCTGAAAGAGATTAAAAAGAGATGGTACCAGTTTTCTCCATGTCAGGTCCCCTGATCCTCCGAAAATTGCAAATACTGTAGGTTGAAGCTGAATATTCGTTTTCATTTTGATCCTTTAAGCCATTCTGTGTGATATGTGCTCTTTTCATCTATACGCTCATATGAATGTGCACCAAAATAATCGCGTTGCGCCTGAATAAGATTAGCCGGCAACCAGGAACTGCGATAAGCATCGAGATACCCAAGTGAAGCCATGATACCAGGGATAGGAATACCGTTGGTACTTGCCAGACACACGATCTGACGAAGATCTTCCTGATTTTCCCTGATTTCTTTTGAGAGATAAGGATCAAGCAGTAAATTTAACAGATCATGCCTTGCATGAAAAGCTGCCTGTATGTCTTCCAGGAGAGCTGCGCGTATGATGCAACCACCCCTCCATATT
>PMIJ01000230.1 GCA_003157015.1 Bacteroidales bacterium | reverse complement strand
TACAATCTGGTCTGGATTTTATTACGCCCTCTACGGGGCTCATTAAGCTTCTGTATCTTTATATGCAGGGCACTGCCCTGCTTTAAAGTATTATGCCCCTGACGGGGCTGATCAGAAATATCAGAAATTAAAACTACTCCGGAAGTTCAGCTCGAAACAAATTTCAATTTTAATAATTATCTCAGTTTACAAAAAAGTATTCAACGTTATTTCAAGTTCTGAAATTTACAGGTGCACCAAGTTTTATAACAAAAGAATAAGTGTCTTTAAATGTGAAACTTATGAAATCTAGTCATTAGTAAAGGAGCCGAAGTCCTGAGCAAAGCGAAGGGCCGACGGAATGAGGAACCGAGTCCCGTAGGCCGGGACGAGCCCACCGAAGGTAATCTCCAATTGAATGTCAAGGGAAATGAATAAAATTAATGAATTTAGGTGCATGATTGCCGATATTCAGCTTTCTTCAAAGCATGGTCACCGGCATCAAGATACCATGCCTGATATTTTTTTCATTATTAATATGCTTCCCAGCTCTTTTTGTGATTCAGTATATGATCGGTTCTACAATGACCATATATCAGATGGCGAACATCATGCTTTCCGGTTTTTTTGTTTTCTCGACTATTGCTTTGTCATTCGCACCGATTGTGATCTTTTTTATGATAACAAGCGATAATTATGCGTTTCTGAAACTGCTGCATGTTGCTATATTCACTTTCTCGGGTATTTTTGCCGTTAGAACAATTATAGGCGGACTTACGTTCTCATGCGAAAAGAAGAATATCTATCCGAAGCTGGGTATGAAAATATTCAAAATCTGGGTTGTTATCCTGGCTTTTGTGAGCTCGCAACTAGCCTGGAATCTGCGGCCTTTTATAGGAGAGCGCAAGCTTCCCTTCGAATGGTTCAGAGCACGTGAAAGCAATTTTTATGTTGCGGTTATTCAGTCTGCTGCCAACATATTTGAACCCGAAAAAAAATCGGATAGGAACGCGAAGCGCGAAGATATTAATCAAAAAAATGATACTACCTTAATAAAGAATCATGGTAAATGATGATAAAATAATGACTCTCGAAGAGGTCGCGGAATACTTAAGAGTAAAACCGCAGACTATTTATACTTGGGCCCAGGAAAAAAAGATTCCTGCTGCAAAACTGGGAAAGGAGTGGCGCTTCAAAAAATCGATGATTGACCAATGGTTCAATGACCGGATTGATGAGAAATTTAAAAATTATTGATGAAGATAGTTTTTGGTTATTAGTGTTTTAGCCACATAAATAAACATAAAGAATGAAAAAAATCTGTTTTATCAAGCTTATAATATTATTGATGGCAGTTTGTTCAAATGCAGTTACTGCACAAACTACCAGAACCCATCTCAACCAGGTCGAATTGATGAAAAAATGGATAGGCTCCTGGAGAACTGAAGGCACATCTATCACTTCGGAAATCCGTCGTTATGGAATTGACGGACTGGAAGGTTATCAGAAGGCCCAGATAAAAGATTCCATTGCTCAGGAACACCGGTTCATTTATGGATATAACAAAAATATTGACAAATATATATCGGCATCTATCAGCAAAAATAATTCAGGACTCTTTCTTATGGCATTCTGGTTCACCTCGGAAAACATATGTGAAAGGATCCCATTTGAAGATATATCTGATCCCGGGAAAGCTTCCTCAAAAGCGATCTATGATTTCAAATCCAGGGATCAGATAATTGCAACTTTCAAGGAAAAAAACAAACCCGACAGAACTTTTGCTATAGTTCGTGAAAAAAAGTGATATGAATTATATTAGTTTTGAGAATATTCAATGATTTGTAATCAGCGACTAAAGTTAAGAATAAAAAATACTCATAAAGTATTTAATTACAGGGATTTAAATGATTGTGAACCTGGATGAATAAAACCTCCAGAAAAGCAGATTTTTTTCTTTTAACTAACGAAAGTTATCCAATTAAACGGAGCCTAGTGCTTTTTCCTTTGAACCGGCTTAATTGAATCATCCTTTTGAATAATCTCACGAACTATATTATAGTTTTGGTCATAAATAAGAGTATCAGTTTTTAGCCCCGAAACAATGATTATCTCATAAGTGATGATGTTGTGTTTAACAACCCGTGTTGCCTGATTAATAATGAAACCAACATAATGCCTGGTTATAAAATCAGTTATTGGCGCCTTAAGCTCAGCAAACAGAATGGGAGTACGGTCAAAATTGTCCGTTATTACTATGTTGCTCTGCGAATTAACTACAAGAGCAGTCATTAATAAAAGCAAAAGTAATAAAGTTTTTTTCATAAAGATTTACTATTGATATAGTACTGCAAAGATGGACCTTTAATTTATTTAAAGTGTTGTATAACAAACTGGAAAGATTACATAATTCACATCTTCTCCTAAACATGATATTTCTTCAGTTTATCTGAAAACATTGAGGAGTAAGTGGTTTATCAGTAAATTGTTTTGGTAATTATTTAGTATAGAATATCTCTGGCACTAATTGAATCCCCGCGAGCGTATTGGCTTCGCCGAGCTCTCCTCCAAGTGGCGGATCGGTTCTCCGTTGCTTGCTGCGAAGAGTTTCAATAGTCAATATTTCTCATACTTATATAATTATAAACCAGAATCTGATAATTTAAGTATTTTGCTGAGGATTATTAAGGCAGAAGAAAGCTTAAGCCAATCAGGATTTGAAATCTAATTTGTCAGATATGAAAACTGACCGTTGTAAATTTAAAGAGACGGCCCTTTCAGGCAGCCTGTGTGCTGCTTTGCCACGGATATTAAATTTTCGGGACAGGAAGTTCTCCCTTGAAAACCTGCAGATTCCGTATTATGAATTCCTCAAAGGTTGTTGGACGCAAACCAAAAACATTCTGCATCGTATAATATACCTTTGACTCTTTGCCTTTTCGCCTTTCTGCAAATAGCTCATCCAGTGCATCAACAGTATAATGAGGCATTCCGGCATCCAGCCGGGCTTTATTGGCTTCCTCGGGTGGTATATTTGTATATTTAATTTTTCTCCCTAAGACAATGGAAAATTTTTCCGCCACTTCATCCATAGTAAGTGCTTCAGTACCTGTAATCGGATAGACGTTACCTTTGTGCCCTGAACCGGTCAGTATCTTTACAGCAACCTCAGCGACATCTGAAACATCAATCGAAGCAATTCTTTCATTCCCCATAGGAAGGAACAAGCTATTCTGCTTAAGAATAAATGGTACCTGCCGAAAGTATGACTGCATAAATTCCCCCGCTCTCAAATGGGTGAACGATATTCCCGAGTTTTCTAACCTTCTTTCAATTTCTGCATGCATCCTGGCGTACCGGAATGGCGAATTGATGTCAGCAATTATTCCGGAAAGTTTGACTATATGCTTAAGATTGAATTTCTTCGCAGCCTCAATAAAGTTAGACTGAACTGATTCCATATCAGGATTTGAAAATGAGATAAGCATGGCTTTATCTGCTCCTCTCAGTGCCGGGGCTAAAGTTTCGATTTTTTCCATATCCCCCTCATAAATGGTTACATTCGGAAGTGTATCGAAGGATAGAGATTTAGCCTTTGCAACGTTTCTCACTAAGGCCCTCACGCAGACTCCCTTAGACGATAACCTTTGTACAATCTCCCTACCGGTTAATCCATTGGCACCGGTAACCAGAATAATTTTTCGAATTGATTCCATACATTCTCTTATAATCTTGTGAACTTTTTGTAAAAGCAGGCCAGAATTATGAAATTAAAACACCTTAAACCGATAATTTCATTGAAAACATAACTTATCTTAAAAATGGCGATAAATTTTATGCTGCCATCAATCATATGGTATTTTTTTTTAATATACTAGTTTATTACCAGCTTATTATTATACCTGACTTACAAAGAGCTTATCATCTTCCTGAATTTTATATTAAACAATTTTTACCTTGGATTGGCATTAATTCCAAATAAATTTTTGTAATAGGCTCTCTGTTTTAAAGAGATTTTTAAAGTCTGGCCTGATTTTATTAAAGTGTAAATGATGCAACTTTTATTAGAAGTTGTGTAACAATTGAGAGCTTAAGGTTAGATATTTTTAACATCTTAGAAACTATTGAAGAGGCGCAAACAATTGTTACTGATGCCGTGACATAGAAATTATGACATCTAATTCCTGAAAGAAAATCATGAAAGAAAAAACTGAATTAAGAAAGCCCTTTTACAGTATCCTGCCAACAGATCTTGAGGGTATCGATTCTCTTACAGAGCTGGCTCTCGATATGCGATGGTCATGGAATCATGCTGCGGATGAAATCTGGCGGCAACTTGACCCGGCCTTGTGGGATATGACCCATAACCCGTGGGTGTTACTTCAAACACTGTCAAGGGACCGGTTTAAAAATCTGCTGTCTGACAGGGTCTTTCTGAATACAGTTAATTCTCTCATCCAATCGAATGAGCAGGCGAATTCATCCCGGGCCTGGTTTCAGCAAAATTACCTCAAGTCTTCTCTCTCCTGCATAGCTTATTTTAGCATGGAATTTATGTTAAGTGAAGCTCTTCCGATTTATTCCGGCGGTTTAGGTAACGTAGCCGGGGACCAGCTTAAAGCTGCAAGCGATTTAGGTGTGCCAATTGTAGGTATAGGACTTCTCTATCAACAAGGATACTTTCGTCAGGAGATTGACAAGAATGGTGAACAACAGGCTCTTTTTCCATATAACGATCCTGGCCAGTTGCCAGTTATTCCACTGCGCGACGAAAATGGAGAATGGCTTCGTCTGGAAATAGAACTTCCTGGTTATTCTGTCTGGTTGCGTGCATGGCAGGTACAGGTGGGCAGAACCAAACTCTATCTGTTAGACAGCAACGATACGGCTAATTTCCCAATCCACCGGGGAATAACTAGTGAATTATATGGCGGTGGACCTGAACTCAGGCTTAAACAGGAAATGGTGCTGGGAATAGGAGGATGGCGTCTGCTGAACGCTTTAGGAATACATCCCGAAGTGTGTCATCTCAATGAAGGGCACGCTGCATTTGCAATTTTGGAACGTGCAGCAGATTTTATGCAAAAGACGGGTCAGCCCTTTAATATTGCATTGACATCAACAAGACCTGGCAATCTTTTCACAACGCATACTGCTGTTGCTGCAGGATTTGATTTGTTCTCACCGATTCTCATTGATCAGTATCTGGGTGAATATGCTGAGAAGAAACTCGGCATTTCCCGCCAGCAATTGTTGGCCCTGGGTCGCGCAGATGCTCTAAACCAGTCAGAGAAGTTCAACATGGCTTACCTGGCAATAAGAGGCAGTGGTGCTGTGAATGGAGTAAGCCGTCTCCATGGAGAAGTCAGCCGTCATATTTTTGAACCTCTGTTCTCAAAATGGCCGACAAGTGAAGTGCCGGTTGGACATATAACAAACGGAGTACACATGCCGACATGGGACTCAAAAGAAGCAGATGACATATGGACACAATTTTGCGGTAAAGATCGCTGGCTTGGAATGAATGATACACTTGAAAAGAATATACGTAGTGTCCCTGATGAAAAACTCTGGGAATTGCGTACAAAAGCAAACAAGTCACTTATTGAATTTGCCCGTGAATATTTTTCGAAGCAATTGCACGGATCCGGGCATTCACCCGATTCGATTGAAAGAGCAAAACATTTATTTGATCCGGACATATTAACAATAGGTTTTGCAAGACGTTTTGCTACCTACAAAAGACCGAATTTATTGTTGCATGATCCTCAACGGCTTCTCAGGTTGTTAACCAATCCTGAGTTCCCGGTGCAACTCATCATTTCAGGCAAGGCGCATCCTGCTGATCAGGAAGGTCAGAATTTAATTAAGGAATGGATCCGTTTTATCCGGCAGAATGGTGTTCATCCGCCTGTAATATTTCTCAGTGACTACGACATGCATATTTCGGAAAATCTCGTTTGCGGGGTTGATGTATGGATAAATACACCCCGACGTCCGTGGGAGGCTAGTGGTACAAGTGGTATGAAAGTGCTTGTAAATGGAGGTATTAACTTGTCCGAACTCGACGGTTGGTGGGCTGAAGCCTATACACCTGAGGTAGGATGGGCAATTGGTGATGGAAAGGAACATGGTGATGATCCTGCCATCGACGCTATCGAAGCTGAACAACTTTATAATATACTTGAACAACAGGTGGTACCTGAATTTTACAGCCGTAATGAAAAAGGTATCCCCACGAAATGGATATCAAGAATGAGGGAAAGCATGGCTCAGCTCACACCAAGGTTCTCAGCCGACAGAACGGTGAGAGAATACACTGAGCAGCGATATCTGCCGGCAGCAAAATCATTTCTTGAACGCAGTGCCAATAATGGTAAAATTGGAAAGCAAATAGCAGAGAAACTGCAGAGACTAAATCAAAAATGGTATTCACTTCATTTTGGTGAAATAAGAGTTGGTAAAGTTGAAAATCAATATAAGTTCAATGTTCAGGTTTTTTTCAGTGACCTCGACCCTGATTTAGTTCAGATAGAACTATTTGCGAACGGAGAGAATGGGGCAAAACCAGAAATCATAAAGATGAAGCGGGAAACTAAAACAGGAGGTTCTACCAATACGTATTATTATAATGCTCTGGCCTCTTCAGAACGACCTGCATCTGATTATACACCCAGGGCACTGGCTGAAATCGCTGGAGTTTCAGTTCCACTTGAATTAACTCTGATTACCTGGCAACATTAAATCTTATATTATGGAAAACAGGAATTTAAAAAAGCAATATGAAATTGGAATGATAGGTTTAGGTGTAATGGGGCGTAACTTGTTATTAAACATGGCTGATCATGGTTTCTCAGTAGTGGGTTTTGACAAAGATATGAACAAGGTCGAAGCTCTGCGAAAGGAAGCAGAGAAAAGAGAT
>PMIJ01000167.1 GCA_003157015.1 Bacteroidales bacterium | reverse complement strand
ATCCGGACATGGTCAATGATAATCACTGTTATAGTCTGGCAAAATTAACGAGAAAAATAATAGAAAAGTATCTGCAATGAGGAAAGTTTATTCAAAATGTCAGTTTCCCTATATCTCGATTTATTTGCAATTTGACCAAAAATCTTGCTAGGTCCTTGATAGGTTTTTGTCGGTTTTTTAAATCATTGGTTCTGAATGTACAGAGGTCGGTGGTAGTTACCACCATTTATACCAAATAATCAAATAGTTTTATTAGGTGTCAAGTTAGTTTTGATTTTAGTGACTGTCATAGAAATACTATAATTATAGTCTAAAATATTTCGTAAAGTGTTCACGATAAGTAATGCCAATTAGGATAGGTTTCTTGTTAATGATCACGTGAGTTTTCTCAATTATCTCAATATGCTTAATTGAAATAATATATGACTTATGAATCCGCACAAACAGATCAGAAGGAAGTATTTGCATAATCTCATTCATGGTGAACAACGACATTATTTTCTTATTCAATGTGAAAAAAATCATATAGTTCCCGGCTCCCTCAATATAAAGTATTTCATCAACTGCCACTTTAAGTGTCTGCGTTCCGCTTTTAATAAAGATAAAATTGTCGTGGTCTCTGACCGTTTCAACTTTGGGATTTTCTTTGCCCGAAATATCAATTACTTTATTAACCGCCTTCAGGAAGCGCTCATATTTCACAGGTTTAAGCAGGTAATCAACGGCATTATAATCATAACTTTCAGCTCCAAATTCAGAATATGCAGTTATAAATATAACGTGGGGAGAATTGGACAAGGATTTTAATAACTGAATACCCGACAAATCAGGCATATTTATGTCAAGAAAGATTAAATCCACTTTATTATTCATCAAAAATGATAGTGCTTTCAACGGATTGGTAAAAGCCCCCGAGAACTCTAAAAAAGGTGTTTTTTGAATATATCCTGCAATTAATTCAAGAGCAAAAGGCTCATCATCAATAGCTATACACTTCATATGATACATTTTTTAAAGTTTAACCTTTTATGTGAACTTAGACCTACATTACCGAGTTCGATAGTTTTTTCACCCTTAGAGTTTGAGGATGAAGAGACGAACTTTGTAATAAATAAGCTAGAAGAAGGCTTTCATTATGTAAAAAAACTGGTTGGGGAAGATGCCACTAGTTATAATATTGATAATCACGTAAAAGAATATCCATACGAAATCTTACATATTTGTAGTCATGGCGGAGAAGTCGAAGGATCTCATCTAATTGAACAATTCACTGATAGAGATGGCAATAAACACATTGTAGAATATGATTAGGTAGTTAGTTTTGCTCCAAGCAGAAGTCAAGAATTGATTCCTGTTACTATAAAAAGAATTTGGAGAAAGTTTGATGGTCATGTATGGAAAAGTAAAGAATTAAAGGAATCTGGATATCCCAGTTATGTTTTTGCGGAAATGGTCCAGGAATTAAGCGACAAAGACGGAGTCAACAGAAAAAACAGAGGGGTTATTACAGATTCATGCGCAATAAAATGTAGTGATTTCAATTATCAGGCAATGTTTAACACAATTGCAGGGGAACATACCAATCCATTTATCTTTAACAATACATGCTGGTCATGGTATAATATTGCTGAGTCTTTTATAAGTTCTGGATCCATTGGATATATTGGAACACTTTGGCCTGTAAATAATGATTTAGCAAAGACAACTGCAGAGACCTTTTATAGCAATGTTTTTGAAAATACAATATTAGAATCGTTGCAAAATTCTTTAATTCATTTAAAGGGTACCGATAATGAACATATTTACATTTATTGGGGATTACATTTTGCTTGCATTAAAAAAGGCCAATCCATACAGATAAGTAGACTGATTATTGCAAAGAAAATGCTTCAAGCCATAGCTGGAAGAAGAGATCAAATAAGTAATATTGAAGATAATGAAACTAAAAAGCTAGTTTCGGATTTAATTTATTGGAACTATAATCAGTTAAAAACCAATTTTTTTAAAGAACTCTTAATACTAACTCTTTCTGAAAAATAGAATGGTTGGTGTAAATTACTACCATTCTTCCAAGACGTGTAATATTCAGAATCAATACTCCAATTTTCAAAAAAACCAGAAAAATAATCTTCATGCAACATTGACCAGTAGGTTGGTTTTCAATTTTTCTGCCAAAATTTTTTATCCATATTACCTTATGACTGGGAATCCGGAATTTCTGGGAAAAAATTTCATTCAACTGGTTGCAACTTTTGTCCGTTCGGGGTCCCGAACGGCACACATTGGGATTTTTTGATTTGACATCTTATTTTTCAGTGGAAGCAACTTTCCCCAAGTTAAAGGAAGTTCAAATAACCATGGTTAGTATTAATAGGTTATAAAATCCTCCCCCAAATAATTCAGTATGTTTATTGAGATGGAGAATTGATCCTCCCCTTCATTTAAGCTATAAATAAAGGTTCCATTGTTGCTGTGTTTTTATCAGATAGTTGAATAAATCAATTGAATTACTTTTTAAATCTTCATTATTTTTCGTATTTTGAACATAGTTGAAGATTTTTATGTATTTCTCATTTATTGATGCTGGGTAGTGTATGGACTCTTTTTCAACTTTAACAATTAAAGGCCTTGTTTTTGGTATAATCGTATACAATGATATTGGTGCTGTTACCATAAATAGTAACATTGTTATTAATAGATAATAGGGTTCAACTTTCTTATTAAGTGTCAGAATTCTTTTTCTCATCTTCTTAGGAATTTGAATATTATAATTCATCCTTTCTATCAAATTTAATTTAAAATTCCCCTAATAGCAAATAGATTTGTTTTTGGCCCCGGAGCTTCTTATTTTAGCTCTGTAAATAGCATGACCGGGGTGGAGAAAGCACGAAACCCCGCAGTGAGGCCCCTGGTAGAAATGCCGGGGTTTTGTTTAAGCCCTGACCTGATTATTAAGAAATCTGTAACTTTGATTATAAGAGATGAAAAGACAGAAAATATTCTTATCCACCTATTGCTGTGGATATGAGTACTTTTAACATACATATAAAAGAACCATATGTAATTCCTAAAACCAGATTGTTCAGTTAGATTCGCAAATATATTATTAAAACATGTATTATTTAGAGACTAATGCTATTAGAATTCTTTCGAACAAATTAAAAGGACAATATTATGTTGATAAATGTTATACTTCAGTTCTTTCAGTCTGTGAATTACTCTCTGGTATTAAAGACGAAGACACATTTAATCTGAGGAAAGGCATTATTAGCAAAGTGTATTTATCAAAAATTCCAGCAGATCTGGATATGCCAGAAACTAAAATGTTCAAAGCATACGATATACACATAGATAATACGATTTCTGATAAAATAATATTACTTGGGTTCTTATGTGTTACTTCAAAATTCTATACTGAATTTTTAACGATAATCAAACAATCTAATCTAATCGATTACTGGGAATTTTTAAAGAAATATGATAAAAGTGCTGATATTAAATTCAAAGAGTCACTTAAGAACCGTCAGAAAGATTTTGATTATTCAGATCCCAATCTGATTCCTGATTTTAACCAGAAATGGAATAATTTGAGCATTAATAACGAATTAAAGGAAAGGATCTTATATGATCTTATTGTTTATTTTGCTGAAGAAAAGCTAAAACCAGACTCGATTATAAAAGTAATTGATAAAAGTTTGAAAGATCTAATACGAGAATACGACCATTCTTTGGATTTATATTTCTTATGTATTGGGGCCTTCACTGGTGAAAAAATAATATTTAGAAATACTCCAAGCAGAAATGATTACTTTGATCTTAGTCATCTAATGTTTTTGAGAAATAAATCTGATATTATTGTGAGTAATGACTCAATGTTGACAAAATTAATGCGTAAAATTAGCCCTGACAATATTCTCTCGATAAGTGATTTAGAATCCATTATCGAAAAATAAAACTACTCCCATCTATGTCGACAAAGTAAATAACCAAGTGGAAGCACAATTTCATTTTAAAAAGTATACTTTCATTATTTTCTCTTTGGTGTTCTTAATTCCTCAGTATAAAACCTTCTTAATTCAGGAACTTTGACACTTATAAACTCTTTTATTTCAACATTGCTAACTTTTGCTACAATAGCATCAAAAAGTTGATACACTTTTGTCTCTTTCCATTTTGGTAAATAATGATTTGTATCAGAATCATTCGCTTTTGCGTTAGCAATAGCATCCTGAAATCTCTCAATGAACATAAACCGATTATACCCTGCTCGGTCAAAGCTGGTAATCTCCGTTTTAAAATCAGCACAGCACTTAGAATCAGAAGAAGCTATATCAGCCTTCATATGAAAAAACAGCCATACCTCAAAACATGGATTGCTAATGACTAAATGCCAATTTGGATAATCATCGCAATAAGCAGCTAATTGCCTTATCTGAGCGTCTGACCAGTTATCCTTATCAATTACAAACCATAAATCATCTTCTTCTATTAAGCCGATTTTTTCAATGTATTTCATAGCTCGATCTAAGACCCATTTGGGAGCTGATTTATCTTCAAGCCTCAACTGCTTTTCATTGTCAGTCATCCAATTTTCTATGACATCAACTTTGATTTTTCTTGATAAAAATTCGAATACTTTAAAGTATTCAGGTTCTCTTTTACCTCCCTCACAAGTAATAGCAAAAAGTTTATAATCCCGAACGAGTTCTTCAGGTGTGTCACGGATATATCCACGTTTTTTATGACCCATTATTGTCCCAATTTAAATCTTGTAGGTTAGCTAAAAAAGGAATGGCTCCAAAACGACCTGTTAAGTAACCCTTTCGCACATTTAGATCGTAACGAGGTTTGAATTCACTTAATGAATACATTTTAGATTCACCTAATTTATTATCTTTCTCCACGAACCAAATTTCATCTTGTCGAAATATATTAAGATCTAATAAGTTAGATTCATGTGAAGTAAATATAAGCTGTCCCTTAGTATCTTGATCGGTCATTATTTTACATATCAAAGCACACAATAAGGATGGATGCAAACTCCTGTCGATTTCATCAATCAGATATGTAAAATCCTGTCGCAACAAATTATAAAGAGCAGGAATGAAATCTAATAATCTTTTTGTCCCATCAGATTCTTCTGAAATCATAAATGGTATATTATTTCCTATATTATCCTTATGATATGATATTGCTGTTTTCACTATTAATTTACCTTTCTCCTTTATAATTACCGAATTTGTTTCATTATTAATTATAAAGGGTGCGATTTCCATTTGAGTTTCGATTTCTTTTCTTGTCATTTTATCCTTTGGATCGATCTCATACTTGTCAAAATCTACTTCAGCCGAAGTTAATTGACTTATTCCTGTATCAAAGGATTTTAATAATTGATCAAAATGTTGTTTTAAGCTTTCAGAGTCAAGTAGCAAAGGCAAAATGCCTTTGAATTCTGTGCCTGGGAATATCAATATTAGTTTTGTGAGGAACCAAGTGCGAACGGAAGTAATTTCATCAATTTTTAAGTAATTAAATAACCCTAAAAATAGTTTCTCCTTCTGTAATAAATTTTCTTTTAAAAGTTCGATAAGAGTTTTTTCTTTTTGTGTCTTAACATATTTATCAGCCATTTTTATAGTAGTCTTCCCAGTTTCAATTAATTTACGTTCAAAAATAAGCTTATCATCTACCGTTATTCCTGATTCATATAACCATTCCTCTGTTATCTCAAAGTGATTTAAACTAATTCCGTAAGAATAGACTTTACTTCCAATTGAGAATTCAATCTCAAACGACATAGGTTTTTTTGAGTTACTTTTATTAAGCTTAAATTTTTTTCCATCAACTGACTGAGTTATACCTCCGTCACGTACAGTTTCTTGTACAAAACGTATGGCTTTCATAAGGTTAGATTTGCCAGAACCATTTGCCCCATAGAAAACAGCTGCTTTTAAAACATCAACTTTCCCTGATTTATATACATGATGTTTGTGAGTTTTAAATGACCCTGCAATCATGTTGAATTCACTTTCTTCATTAAAAGAAAGGAAGTTTGAAACAACAAATCTTATTAACATAATTAATTTTTATACAAATTTAACGATATTATCTCTTAGTTCTATAATATTTATTAAAAAATTGAAAAATAAATAAATAGTACGTGAAAAATTCGTTTTAGTACGAGAGGTGGAAAAAACGGTCAAAATGACCACCTAAGACCGGAGTAAAAAGACCACCCCCTCGCCGGAGCAAACGTTAACCACCAAAATCCTGATTTAAGTGTTTGTAGTTAATTTATGTATCTAAATTGTATTCTGCCCGGACAATGTGGCCAATTCGTCAGGATTTCTCAGCCTATACATGAAATACGCTTTTCAATAGTGGTTCGGACGCGTATTAAACACTTCCACTTTTGCAATGTTAAAAGTAAATATAAAGTTTGAATCCGGACAAAAAAAAGTACATAGTCAGTATTGGAGCTATATACTAAACTATGTACTTGATAATTTCAGATCTTCTGAAACCCTGTCGGGGTGATCTGACTCGAACAGACGACCCCTTGCACCCCATGCAAGTGCGCTAGCCAACTGCGCCACACCCCGCTCAACCCACCTAAGCCCAGGCAACGGCGGTTAAAACTACTGCAAAAATAATCAACTATTCGGATTATACAAGAAGACAAAAAGATCAAAGATGATTATATTTGCATCTCAAAAATGAGATAAACTGAAATGGAAATTTTTAAACCTCTTGACCTTCAGAAAAATGTTCCCATAGTGGCAGATACTGAAAAAAACGAAATAGTCAGATGTCTTATAATCGGCTCTGGACCTGCAGGATACACAGCAGCGATCTATGCATCGAGGGCTAATCTTAATCCAGTTCTATACACCGGACTTGAAATGGGTGGACAGTTGACAACCACTACTGATGTTGAAAATTACCCTGGTTATCCTGAAGGTATAACAGGTCCGCGAATGATGGAAGATTTTAAAAGACAGGCTGAACGCTTTGGTGCTGATATCAGATTTGGAATTGCCACAGCTGCTGATTTTTCAGGAAAGAAGCGTAAAGTAATATTCGACGATAATAAAGTTATTGAAGCTGATGCTGTTATAATTGCCACAGGGGCCACTGCAAAATATCTTGGCCTGGAGTCGGAGAAAAAGTACGCAGGAATGGGTGTTTCTGCATGTGCCACATGCGATGGATTCTTTTATAAAGGTAAAGATGTTGCAGTTGTGGGGGGCGGAGATACTGCAGCTGAGGAAGCAACTTATCTGGCGGGGTTATGCAGAAAGGTTTATCTTATAGTAAGGAGAGATGTCCTCAGAGCTTCCAAGGCTATGCAGGATCGGGTTTTCAGAACATGGAACATTGAAATATTATGGGAGCATCAGCCTTTGGATCTGTTTGGTGAAAATGGTGTGGAAGGAGCAATTCTTATAAAGAAAAAAGGTACTCATCAGGAAGAAAAAGTTAAAATAAAAATAGACGGTTTTTTTCTCGCTATTGGACATACTCCTAATTCAGACGTGTTTAAACAATATATTGAAACTGACCAGGTCGGGTATATAAAAACTGTCGCGGGTTCGTCAAAAACCAATGTCGTAGGAGTATTTGCTGCAGGCGATGTTCAGGATCCACATTACCGTCAGGCAGTTACTGCTGCAGGGTCAGGTTGTATGGCTGCCATAGATGCAGAGCGCTATTTGTCAGATTTAAAATAAAATTTTATCTCAGTGGCTCTTAGTTGCTTCTCTGTGTGACTCTGTGAAACAAAAAACAGGAACTGTCACAGAGGATCACAGAGAATCACTGAGTTTCAGAGAGGATAGCTTAAAGTTTTTATCTTTACTTACAAATCTTGATCTGATGAAATCATTTAAAAAATCATTTAAAATAAAGGCCGAACCTTCTGATGTTTATGCCTCGCTTACCAATCCCTATACAATAGAACTATGGTCAGGTTACCCGGCACAGATGAGTTCAGAACCCGGCAGCGAATTTTCTCTGTGGGAAGGAGACATAACCGGACGAAATCTGGAGTTTATTCAGGATAAAAAACTTGTGCAGGAATGGTATTTTGGGGATCAGATTGAAAGGTCAATTGTTACAATCACAATTTCAGCCGACAGGGAAAATTCGCTGGTTACAGTGGAACAAACTAATATTCCGGATGAAGATTTTAGTAGTATATCAGAAGGATGGAGAGAAAATTATTTTGAAGCGATTTCAAGTTTCTTTAATCCTAATTTTTAAGCAGATCGGACGCAACAGAATTTGCGGACTTCTTTTCCAGAATCACAAAAATATCTTCTGAACAGGAAAGAATAAGATTGCCTATACCCTTGAAGGACAACGTGTTTGCGTATGATTGAACTTTGTTGTTCCATTCCCGAACCCACGATAAAATATGATAATTAATAAACCGGCGGATCTCTATTCTCATTTCTCCCTTGCAGGCTTCATCATCGAGAATAAGGTATTTATCTATCAGCAAAGTCAGGAAGAGCAGCTCAATGCCAAGATGATCATCATCAATTCTCCCCTGGAATTTAGATTGCCAGCCATATGAATTATAAAACTCAGTGACATTGTAAGAATCGTAGCCTGACCTGTCGGCAATATCCTTTTGATACAGTGATTCAAATGGAGGCGCCATACCAGTTTTACGGTCGTTAAATAGTCTTAAGTAATCTTCATGAATCTCCTTGGCAAAAATTGTTTTATCATATATCGATTCCCTGAGCTGGGAGGCCGCTTTTACAAAATTAGGATTTGAACTTGAGATCGGAAGATTTTTCAAAATGCCTTTTTCCCAGAAATCTGCAATGCATTCTTCCGAAGGTTCATGCATAATCATGCTTCCAGCAAAGTAGAAAAGCATGTTGTAACCTATTAAAATATTGTGATTATGGCTCTTATTGTCCATTAACTTATCTGTATCTTTTGTTGGTAAATATTTCATCACCATGAAAATCTCAAATATGTCTTATTCCTGAATAATATAACCATAATAACAAGAATTTGTTCGAAACCTGAAAAGAATATCTTACACCTTTTCCTTACGCTTCTGAATCCTAAAAACCAGGAAAGGCTAAATACAGATATCAATTGGTACCGTAATCAGGTCCTGGTCATTGTCCCCTGTGATATGTCGTAAGAACATTTCCTTCCAGTGCAAAGGGCCTGACCGGCGGCAATAAAAAAAGCTGTATCACTTGGAAACAGCTTTTCATGATTGTTAATTATTTTCCCTAAAAATTAAAATCAACAAGTTCATCGGAGTATTCATTGTTATCAACCTTTGCTTTAATTTTTCTGAAAGCATTTACTGTATATTCAACATCTTCAAGTGTGTGTTCAGCAGTCGGTATAAGACGCAACATTACAACATCCCTGGGAACTACGGGATAAATAACAACGGAACAGAATATTCCAAAGTTTTCACGGAGATCGTAAATCATCTGTGTTGCCTGCGGAACGCCGCTTTTCATATATATTGGTGTCACAGGTGATTCTGTTTTTCCGATATTCAAACCTGCATCTCTTAACCCTTTCTGCAAGGCCCGAACAATTGTCCAGAGTTTCTCTCTCTGCTCAGGATGGGCCTGTATGAATTCAAGTCTTTTTATTGCTCCCAGTGTCATGGCCATTGGCAGCGATTTGGCATATATCTGAGAACGTAAATTATAGCGAAGGTAGTTTATAACATCTTTTGTACTGGCGACGAAGCCTCCGATTCCGGCCATAGATTTTGCAAAGGTTGCAAAGTAGACATCAACCTGGTCCTGGACCCCGTAATGTTCGCCTGTACCACTGCCTTTTGCGCCCATGGTTCCAAACCCGTGCGCATCATCAACTAGAAAACGAAACTGATACTTCTTTTTCAAAGCGGTAATTTTATCGAGCTTGCCCAGATCTCCGGCCATGCCAAATACTCCTTCAGTTATTACAAGAATCCCGCCACCTGATTCTTCCGTCAGCTTTTGAGCTCTCTGAAGCTGTTTTTCACAACTTTCAATGTCATTATGAGGAAAGACAAATCTCTTTCCCATGTGAAGCCGCAAGCCATCCATAATGCAAGCATGAGATTCGGAATCATAAACAATTACATCATGTCTGTCAACCAGTGCGTCTATGATAGAAACCATTCCCTGGTAACCGAAGTTAAGAAGATATGCATCTTCCTTATGAACAAAACGGGCAGCCATCTCTTCAAATTTTTCATGAGTTGAAGTATGTCCCGACATCATCCTGGCACCCATAGGATATGCCAGTCCGTATTGTGCTGTTGCTTCAGTGTCTGCTTTCCTGATCTCTGGTTGATTGGCGAGTCCAAGATAATTATTCAGACTCCAGGTCAGTACCTCTTTACCCCTGAATTTCATATGGGCAGTAATTTCACCTTCCAGTTTTGGAAAGGCAAAATAGCCGTGTCCGAATTCCTGATATGCACCAATTGACCCTCTGTTATTCTTTATTTTTTCAAATATATCCATGATAATGAGTTTTTCTAAAAATTGCTCAAAATTACAGATAAACAGATTTCCCATTATACCTATTTATACCTAATTTCTGTTCAGGAGAGTAGAAAGCATAATAAATGTTTAATTATTACGTTTTTATGCCTGAAATGAAATTTTTTCCCTAATTTTGCGCAACAATTTTTTTTATGAGATTCAGATTACATATTGTTCTGATTATTTTGGTTTTGGTAAGTTCTTGCACTGGTTATGAAAAACTCTTAAAGAGCAAGGATTATGATCTGAAAAAATCAAAAGCAAAAGAGTTTTTTGAAGCAGGTGAGTATGTCAAAACTACTGAACTCCTGACACAGATACTTCCACGATTCAGGGCAACAGACGAAGCTGAGGACCTTAACTGGATGAATGCTCAGGCTTATTATGGCATGAAGGATTACATTATGGCCGGCAGCTACTTTAAATCATTTATTGATCAGTTCCCGTTTGGAAAACATGCTGAGGAGGCTAATTATATGGCCGCATTAAGCGATTACAATATCTCTGCCAGGCCGGAGCTCGATCAGGAGAATACCAAAAACGCAATTGAAGGTTTTAATATTTTCATGAACAAATTTCCTAACAGTACAAAAATTGAAGATTGTAAAAAACGTATCAGTGACCTTGAAGACAAGCTGGTGGAAAAATCATATCTGAACGCAAAACTTTATTACGATATGAAACAGTATAAGGCTGCCGTTGTGGCTCTTTCAAATAGTCTAAAAGAATACGCAAGCACCAAATACAGGGAAAAAATGATGTTTCTTAAACTGAATTCCCTTTACCTTTATGGCGTACATAGTTTAGCGATTAAGCAAAAAGAAAGATACCAGGCAACACTTGATGATTACTTCTCATTTATGGAAGAATTCCCAAAGAGCTCATATTCAAGAGACGTGGACGACATCTTCCAGGCTACGAACAAGTTTTTAAAAACAGGAAAAACTGAAAGCTTAGTAAAATAATCAATATATATATGGATTACAGAAAATCAGCAGCACCCGTAACAACTGTTACACGCAATCTCGACCTGATGACTCAGGGGACAGGAAACATTTATGAAACGGTTATAGTTGTTTCCAGAAGAGCAAACCAGATCTCGGTTGAGATGAAACAGGAACTGAACAAGAAACTTGAAGAGTTCGCATCTTATAGTGATAATCTTGAGGAAGTATTTGAGAACCGTGAGCAGATTGAAATTTCGAAATTTTACGAAAGGCTTCCAAAACCAACCCTCATTGCATTGCAGGAACTCGAGGAAAAGAAGATCTTCTATAGAAATCCTGAAAATCCTGATAAACAGAAGTAATTATTAGCATTGTTATGCTGAAAGGCAAAAACATACTTGTCGGCGTTACCGGGGGTATTGCGGCTTATAAAACTGCAACTATCATCCGGATGCTGGTTAAGGATGGAGCCAATGTACAAGTCATAATGACTCACAATGCAAAAGAGTTTATAACACCTCTGACTCTTGCAACTTTATCAAAAAATCCTGTATTAACTGAGTTTTTCAGCCCTGAGAACGGTGACTGGAACAGTCATGTGGATCTTGGATTGTGGGCACACCTTTTCCTTATTGCACCGGCCACTGCTAATTCTATAGCTAAGATGGCGAATGGAACTGCTGACAATCTACTGCTCACCACCTATCTTTCAGCCCGTTGCCCTGTTTTCATTGCCCCATCAATGGATATGGATATGCTGAATCATCCGGCGACAATCATTAATATTGAGACACTGAAGGCTTTTGGAAATACTATTCTCGAACCGGCAAGTGGTGAACTTGCCAGTGGCCTTACAGGCAAGGGAAGGATGGCAGAACCGGAAGAAATTTTGAAAGAAATCGGTGACTTCTTTACGAAAAAAAAAAGCCCCTGAAGGGCAGGCATCTTCTGATTAATGCCGGACCTACCCGTGAACCTCTTGACCCCGTTCGTTTTCTAAGCAATTATTCTTCGGGCAAAATGGGTATTGCTTTGGCTGACGCCGCCGCAGAATATGGAGCAGATGTACATCTTGTGCTGGGTCCTGTGAATATTGGTCCAAAAAATAGCTCAGTCAGAATTATTAATGTAACTACTGCAGAATCCATGGCGGCAGAATGTATTTCGCTTTTTCCCTCATGTGATATTGCAATACTTGCCGCAGCCGTTGCTGATTTCACTCCTGTGAAAGTGCAAAGGAAAAAGATTAAGAAGGATGAAACGGAATTGCTCCTGAGACTCAGACCAACCATAGACATTGCTGAAACTCTGGGAAAAACCAAATTATCATCCCAGATACTTGCCGGATTTGCACTAGAAACTGATAATGAACTCGATAATGCAAAATCAAAATTAAAACGGAAAAAATTGGACTTAATTATACTAAATTCACTGAAGGAAACCGGAGCAGGTTTTGGATATGATACAAACAAGATAACTATTATTGACCGTAACAATAATATTGATAAATTTGAATTGAAATCTAAAGAGAAAGCTGCAAAAGACATTCTTGACAAAATAATTTCAATGATCCGGTAACTGACGATTTTAAAATGGTGCATCGTATTAAATACTATCTCATTTTTTTTCTGGTTCTGGTGCCGGATATAATAAACGCACAGGAGCTGAACTGCAATATACAGATATCTGCCCAGAGAATACAGGGATCAAACCGGCAGGTTTTTGAAAGTATGCAGAAAGACCTTTTTGAGTTCATGAATAATACGGTCTGGTCAAATCATGTTTATAACTATGCTGAACGAATTGACTGTAATATCTTAATTAACCTTACAGATCAATTGTCGGCTGATGAATTTAAAGGAACTATTCAGATTCAGCTTAGCAGGCCGGTTTACAATACAACATATAACTCCACTATGCTGAATTTTATTGATAACAACTTTCAGTTCAAGTATGTGGAATTTCAACCATTGGTATTTGACCCCAGCACTTATACATCAAGCCTTATTTCGGTCTTAGGCTACTATACTTATATGATTCTCGGTTTTGATTACGATTCCTTTGCCCCGATGGGTGGAACAGAATTTTATCAGATGGCTGAAAAAATAGTGACAAATGCTCAGAATGCTCCTGAACCCGGATGGAAACCTTACGACGGCTCGCGGAACCGTAACCGGTACTGGCTTGTAAAAAATGTTCTGGATAAAGAGTACGAAGGAGTGAGGCAGTTTATTTATGAATATAATATAAACGGCCTTGATAGAATGGAATCTAAAACACCTGAGGCAAGGACCAGTATGGTGGAGAGTCTGAAACTTATCCAGGATGTTTACAGAAAAAAACCTGATCCTTTCATGTACCTACTGCAGGTAGTGATGGATGCAAAGTCAGATGAACTCATAAATATCTTTTCAGCCGCATTTCCTGAAGAGAAAAGCCGAGTAGTTGAGATCCTGACCGAAATCGACCCGGCTAATAAGGCTAAATATGAAAAGATCAATTCAGCCAATCCATAAAAACAGGTTATGCTAATAAAACTGTTCGTTCAGAATTATGCTCTTATCAAAGAACTGGACGTTGAATTTGAAAACGGACTGACAATTATTACCGGTGAAACAGGTGCAGGCAAGTCAATTCTTCTGGGCGCTCTTTCCCTTATTCTTGGTACAAGAGCAGATTCCTCAGTCCTTCTTGATAAAAATGAAAAATGTATCGTGGAAGGGACATTCCGGATCGAAGGTTATGACCTTAATGAATTCTTTCTAATGAATAATCTTGATTATGAGTCTGTCGCCTCTCTGAGAAGAGAGATTAATCCGGCAGGCAAATCACGCGCATTCATCAATGATACTCCGGTCACGGTTAATATGCTTAAGGAGCTGGGCGACAGACTTATAGATATTCATTCCCAGCATCAGACACTCATGCTGAACGATAACTCATTTCAGCTGAATTTGATTGATTCTTTTTCTGATACTGCAAAGCTGAAGAATGAATACAGAGAAATTTATTTAAATTACAGAAAACTTAAAAAGGAGTATTCGGTAATAAAAGAAAAGGCAGACAAAAACAAGTCAGATCTGGAATATTACAAGTTTCAGTATAATCAGCTCGATGAAGCGAAACTGGAAGCAGGAGAGCAGAAGGGGCTTGAAGCTGAACAGGAATTACTGGGTCATTCGGAGGAGATAAAACTTGCACTCAGTCAATCATCGAATCTCTTTTTTGCTGAAAGCGTTTCAATATTGTCTATGCTCAGGGAGGTTAAATCTAACCTGGGAAGAATTAAAACATTTTTACCCGAAAGTGAGAGTCTTTTGTCAAGGACCGATTCAGCGCTGATCGAGCTTGACGATATTGCCACTGAAATAGAAAAGCTGGCAATCTCCATTGAATCTGATCCCCAGCGACTTGTTATGGTAAACAACCGGCTTGATTTAATCTACTCGCTTATTCAGAAACACAGGGTTAATGACCTGAATGAACTTATCATGAAAAAAGGTGAGATAGAAAACATGATAAATTCCATTGTTACGAGCGATGAGCGACTAATTGAACTGGCAAAACGCCTTGAAAAGGATGTTAATTCATTGAAGACCATTTCAGACAAGATATCTGAAATGAGAAAAAAGGTATTGCCAAATATTGAATTACGAATTACAGAATTGCTCAGACAACTTGGAATTCCCAATGCAAAATTCAGAATATTGCTCACTCAATTGTCTGAATTCACTGCCACAGGCATAGACCAGGCTGATTTTCTTTTCTCGGCAAACAAACAGATTGCTCCGGAAAACCTTGCAAGGATCGCTTCAGGCGGAGAATTATCAAGGGTTATGCTCAGCCTTAAATCTCTGCTTTCTAAAAACAATAACCTTCCCACCATTATTTTTGATGAGATAGATGCCGGCGTTTCAGGTGAAGTGGCTGACAAAGTAGGGCAGATATTGTCCGGAATGGGGAAATATATGCAGGTGATTAACATTACGCATCTTCCGCAGGTTGCTTCACGAGGAACCCGCCACTATCATGTTTATAAGGATGATACGGATAATTCAACATTTACGCGAGTTAAGTTGTTATCACCTGAAGAAAGAATACTCGAGGTTGCCAGGTTACTGAGCGGCAGTGAAGTTACAGAGACCGCAATGAAAAATGCCAGGGAACTTCTGAAGGCCGGAATAGATTAAACAATCCCATTCATTCTTTTTTCCCATTTTTTGGCACTTATACTAATCGTTTTTCACTTTGTGTCACTTAGTGTATTATTCTGTGTTCCATTGTGGTTCACTGAATTTTTTCACTACTACAATCACAAAAAATGGCACAATGTTTCCCAAAGGACTTTAAATGGTCTAATCAGCCTGAATGGTATTTCAAAAATTGATATACAATATTTTAGTAAATTTGTAACAGATATTTTTAGGATCACAAATTAGTAAGCGTTACAATGAAAGAAGGTCTTTTAAAAGGGAAAAAGGGAATCATATTCGGTGCTCTCAATGAAAAATCCATTGCCTGGCAAGTTGCCCTGAAATCATGGGAACAGGGAGCAGGGCTGGTGCTGACCAACTCTCCGGTGGCCTTGAGGCTGGGAAATATACATGACCTGGCAAAAATAACTGGCAGTCAGGTAATTCCTGCTGATGCAACAAAAATGGATGACATCGAGAAGCTGCTTGCCGAGGCATTAAAAATCTTCAGTGGAAAATTCGACTTTATTCTACATTCTATTGGAATGTCACCCAACGTCAGGAAGGATATACCTTATGAGCAAACCAGTTATGAAAACATGCTGAAGACTTTCGATATCTCAGCCCTTAGTTTCCACAGGGTGCTTCAAACAGCATATAAACTTGACGCAATAAAGGAATGGGGCTCGGTTGTCGCTTTATCTTATGTAGCCGCTCAAAGAACATTGTCGGGTTACAATGATATGGGTGATGCAAAAGCCCTTCTGGAGTCTATTGCACGAAGTTTTGGATATATTTATGGTCGCGACAGAAAAGTAAGGGTCAATACTGTTTCACAATCGCCAACAGCAACCACTGCGGGAAGCGGTATCCATGGCTTTGATTCTCTGATCGATTTCTCGGAAAGAATGTCGCCACTGGGTAATGCCACTGCTGAAGAATGTGCCGAATATTGTGTTGCACTCTTCTCCGACCTTACACGTAAGGTAACTATGCAAAACCTTTTTCACGATGGTGGGTTCTCAAGTATGGGGATGAGCCTTAAAGCTATTGAACAGTATCAGAAAAGTTTTGAAGACTGTAAGTAGTAGAACTGTTAAATAAGTATAAACACCTATTTTTCAGGCGACTTGCTATTCAGTGAGTCGCTTTTTTTATATTTGGAAATACCTAAAACCAATTCTTATGATAAAGGTTCTACTATTGGTTATCTTCTATTTTGTTTTCCCATTGGCTATTATTTATTTATGCAAAAAATGGTCTTTTCTGCATAAAATAGGGGCAATTGTACTTGCATACGGCTTTGGTCTTTTAATAGGAAGTACCGGAATTTTACCGCACAGCAGTGATGGTTACAAATTAGCACTGCAGGGTAAGGGATCACTTCCAAGAACCGAGGTTGAGTCCTTAATTACTCAGGGCAAAGCAACGAATAATGATTTATTTGCTAACCAGATTGCTCAGGTTCAGGATATAATACCATCAGTTGTTGTTCCACTCGCTTTTCCTCTGTTGCTTTTTTCCCTTAACCTCAAAAGATGGCTACGTTACGCTAAAAAAGGCTTTATTTCAGTTTTACTGGCCCTTATAGCTGGTATCGTGATGGTTACCGCAGGTTTTTTTATCTGGAAAGATTCAATTCCTGAAAGCTGGAAACTTGCAGGTATGTTTGAAGGAATATATGCCGGTGGAACACCAAATTTTGTTGCAATAAAAATGGCTTTGAATGTGGATGCAAATCTTTTTGTTATTGTAAGTACATATGATATGATAGTGGGAGCCTTTCTTGTTCTCTTCTTCATAACTGTTGCCCCGCGTTTATTCAGGTTGATACTTCCACCCTTCGTGGAATCAAAAGGGATCAGCGGAGATGAAGCAGAAATTTTAAGCCAGACAGAAAACCTTGAAGATTATTCCGGTATGTTTAAAAAGGGTGTATTCCTTCCTTTGCTAGGAGCATTTGGTATTTCTGTCCTTATTTTTGCAATTTCCGTTGGTCTGGCTTTGCTTTTACCTAAACTTCCGATGATGGTTGTGGTAATTTTGTCCATAACAACTATCGGATTGATTTTATCACTCTCCAAATATATAAACCGTATTGAAAAGACTTTTCAGCTTGGAATGTATCTTATTCTTGTTTTTTCGCTTACAGTGGCTTCAATGGCCAACATCAGGTCTATGTTTGGAATCGGTATGGTCAATCTTATTCTGTTTATTACATGGTGTTATTTCGGATCTCTTGTTCTGCATATTATTCTTGCAAAAATTTTCAGAATCGATGCCGATAACTTTCTTATTACATCGGCCGCTTTCATTTTTTCTCCTCCTTTTGTACCTCTTGTCGCCAATGCGCTTAAAAACAAAGATGTTATAGTAACTGGCATTACAGGTGGAATAATTGGTTATATCGTTGGAAACTATCTTGGAGTTGCTCTGGCATATTTTTTGAAGGGATTCTAAAACAGGTAATTCAAATCGATGGAGAATCCGATATTGCCATCCTGCACATTAAGGGCTTTTCCACAATCGATAGCAATTACAAAGTTCTGATTCATTGCCAGCATAACACTTATACCTGCACTCTGATGGAGCTTATCTTTTCCGGATTTAAAATAATCTGAGTATTTCTCCGACGGATATAAAGTATTGAATGTATTCTGAAGATTATCCGGTAATTTTATATCCTTGGTTACCATTCCAAAATCATAAAATCCGTTAAGCCCAAGGTAACAATCCTGCTTGAAAAGCTTAAAATATACCGGTTTCCAGCGAAGTTCGACGTTGCCCATAAAAAAGGCATCGCCCACAACTCTGTCAAGGAGAATTCCTCTTAGTGTTTTTGACCCTCCGAGACCTTCCGATGTTGCTCCGGTTAACCTTGATGTTATTACCTCTGTCTGATCAAAAAATGGAGTATGACCCGAGATTGTAGCCTGGTATCCAAGCCTGTAAACAAAGGATAAATCTTTTTCAATTAAGGTAAAATACTGACGGTGTATAATATACAATTTTGAAAAACCCCAGTTATTTCCCATGAATTTTGGAGCAGCTTCAATTCCAATCTCGGTCCAGATGCCCTTCATCGGATTGGGCTTGTTATCACGGCTATCCCAGGTAATCCCAACTTTTAAAGTATTTATCCATCCGCCTTTGGCTTCATTGGCCGGAATTATGCCGAGAGCCTGATATCGTTCAAAAAGACCGGGGACAGAGTCAATTGAAGGAAGTTTATCCTTTTTGCCCTTATTCAGTTTATCAATATTAACGGAACTTATGGTGAAATCCTGAAAAGCGAATCCTGCGCTCCATTTTAAATGATCACCTGAAAGGTTTCCCTGGAAATCATTTTTGAACCTGAACTGATTTTTCTGAAAACGATAAAACATTCTTGACCTGTAAGAAGAAGACTTATCATCCATCCAGTCTTTGTTATATACAGATTCATACCCGTTATATCCGTAAAATGTTTCTGCCTGGTCAGGAAGATAACTAAGGTCACTTATCCATTGCACACCCGGAATTATGTGATTTGATTCGAACATAAACCTGTAGATGCCACTTCCTTTAGTATATCGTGATATTTCAGTATAAGTATGATCCATAAAATCAGGATACTTGCTGCCATCGCCATAGTTGAAAAACTCTGCCAGGGCTCCATACTGAAAACCAAGATCAGAGTCATATGTAACAGCTGGCAACGCACCTCCGAAATTCCATCCGGTTTTTACCTTTTTCTCCTGTGCCGATATAGATAATATAAGTAATGACAGGAGAAAAACTAAAAAGGATTTTTTCATAGGTTATAGGTTATAGGTTTGGTTTATAAGGTTAAAGATAAAGAAAAATGGAAATAACGATCATTTTTTTTAATATTTGCTACCTTCGACCTTAATAATACGATTAAATGCCTACAGGCTTACTTATAAAGAATATCAGATGCCTTGTTCAAACCGAAGATGCCCCAAAATTAAAAGTTTGTGGCGCTGAAATGGCTGAGCTTTCTTATGTCTTTAATGCTTATCTGTACATTCGGGATGGCATTATAGACGATTTTGGCAGAATGGACGATTTTAAAGTACGCAAACTACCTGTTCAAAATCAGGATGTAGAAACAATTGATGCAACTGGAAAATTTGTTTTTCCGTCATTTTGCGATTCTCATACACATCTTGTTTATTCAGGAAGCAGGGAAATTGAATACACAGACAAAATCAGGGGATTGTCATATGCTGAAATAGCAAAAAGGGGCGGCGGAATACTTAATTCAGCGAAAATACTGCATGAAACATCAGAAGATGATCTCTTCAACCAATCTGCCAGCAGGATAAATGAAATTATTTCACTTGGAACAGGTGCGGTTGAAATAAAGAGTGGTTACGGACTGAACCTGGCTGATGAACTAAAAATGCTAAGGGTTATCAGACGGATTAAAGATACCTGTCAGATCGAAGTAAGAGCCACATTTCTTGGAGCGCATGCAATTCCTGCAGAATATAGAAACAGGAGGGAAAAGTATGTAGATCTGGTTATTAACGAAATGATACCCGTGGTTGCATCAGAAGAGCTTGCGGATTTTATAGATGTTTTTTGTGACAAGGGTTTCTTTACACATGAGGATACGGAAAGGATATTAATGGCAGGAATGAAATATGGCTTCCGTGCCAAAATTCATGCAAATGAGCTTGATTATTCGGGGGGCGTTCAGACAGGCGTGAAGTATGGGGCCCTGTCTGTTGATCATCTTGAATTTACCGGCGATGAAGAAATAAGTTCACTTTTGGGTTCGGAAACTATGCCGACACTTCTTCCCGGAGCATCATTTTTCCTTGGAATGAAAGATCCTCCGGTCAGAAAAATGATAACGGCTGGTTTGCCTGTTGCCCTCGCATCAGATTATAATCCCGGCTCTTGCCCTTCAGGCAACATGAAATTTATTATGTCGCTGGGATGCATTAAATTAAAGATGCTCCCGGAAGAGGTAATTAATGCTATTACTATAAATTCAGCCTATGCTATGGGTTTATCCATGACGCATGGCTCAATAGCTAAAGGTAAAGTGGCTAATGTGTTTATTACAAAAGAGATACCTTCATATGAATTTATGCCCTATGCATTTGGAAGTAATCTTATTGAGACAATAATACTTAAAGGGAAAATTATAGCCTCCGTGTAACTCTGTTAATCCTCATTGTCGCTCTGTGTTAGTTCTTATTTCATTTGTTACACAGAGATTCACAGAGGTATCACAGAGAACCACTGAGATAAGCCAATACAAAATACTCAATTTATTATGGAGAAGAAGATAATCGAGTGTGTTCCGAATTTCAGTGAAGGACGTGATATGGGAATTATTAAGCAGATAACCGAGGTAATTGAATCTGTTGAAGGTGTCAAATTGCTTGATGTGGACCCCGGGAAAGATACCAACCGGACTGTGGTGACTTTTGTCGGATCGCCTGATGCGGTTTCTGAAGCCGCATTTCTATCGGTTAAAAAGGCTTCCGAGATTATTGATATGTCGAAACATCATGGAGCACATCCCCGGATGGGCGCAACTGATGTCTGCCCGTTTGTCCCTGTTTCAGGAATCTCAATGGAGGAAACAGTTTCAATTGCTCGTAAAGTTGCTGAACGCATTGGAAATGAATTGGGAATTCCGGTTTATTGTTATGAGAATGCTGCAACCAAACCTGAAAGAAGAAACCTGGCGAATTGCAGGTCAGGTGAATATGAAGGATTAAGAAAAAAGCTCTCAGATCCGGAATGGAAGCCCGATTTCGGGTCGTCTGTGTTTAACGAACGTGCCGGTGCGACAGCTGTTGGCGCCCGAGACTTTCTTGTTGCATTCAATGTTAATCTAAATACCACTTCCTCCAGACGTGCAAATGCAATAGCCTATGATGTCAGAGAAAAGGGCCGTCCGGCAAGAGAAGGAGATAAGATTACAGGAAAGATTATTAAAGATTCAAATGGTGAAAAAGTTATGATACCTGGCTCACTGAAAAGTGTAAAGGCAATAGGATGGTTTATTGAAGAATATGGAATAGCCCAGATTTCGATGAATCTTACAAATATTTCTGTGACTCCGGTTCATATTGCATTCGATGAAGTATGCCGGAAGGCTGATGCAAGGGGCGTAAGAGTTACGGGATCTGAACTGGTGGGATTAATACCACTGAAGTCTTTGCTCGATGCCGGACGCTATTTTCTGAACAGGCAGCAACAATCGACAGGGGTATCTGATGATGAACTAATAAAAATAGCGGTGAGATCTATGGGGCTAAACGATATTCATCAATTCAAACCGGAAGAAAAAATAATTGAATATGTCATGACTGATAAAAGTGAACATAAACTTATTAAACTGAATCTGAAAGCGTTTATGAATGAGACTGCTTCTGATTCACCCGCTCCCGGAGGTGGTTCGGTTTCGGCCTATATCGGGGCACTCGGTGCAGCTCTTGGAACAATGGTTGCAAATCTGTCCAGTCACAAACGAGGATGGGATGACCGGTGGAAAGAGTTTTCTGACCTTGCTGAGAAGGGTAAAACGATACAGAATAGTCTCTTGCAAATGGTTGATGAGGATACCATTGCGTTCAACAGGTTAATGGAAGCATATTCTCTTCCGAAAAAATCTGAAGAAGAAAAAAATATACGTGAGATTGCAATCCGGGATGCAACTAAAAATGCAATAACTGTACCATTAAGAGTTATGGAAATTGCCTATCCCGGATTCGAATTGATCAGAGAGATGGTAGAGAAAGGTAATCCTAACTCTCTCAGTGATGCCGGGGTAGGGGCATTAGCTCTGAGGTCGTGCATCAAAGGAGCATTCCTGAATGTCAGGATCAATGCATCAGGACTTTCTGACAAAAGCTTTGTAGCAGAGGCAATTGCGAAGGGAGAAGATCTGGAATCAAAATCTGAGGCTGCAGAAGAGGCAATCCTTAAAACAATTAACTCAAAAATAAAAATTAAGGAGTCATAAAGAACTGCTTTCTCTTGTTACTGGGTTCTCGGTTCTCAGTCCATCCACTTTTTACCGAGTACCCAGCACCCAGCACCATTTTTTAATTAGAGAATTCTTCTTATTGTCCTTAACTTGTGAGAATATCCATTGATTTCAGGTTTAAAGATTCCCTGGTGATCAATAGTATCAATTCTGACCCTGCCCGATGCATGGATGACAAGCCCTTTGGATAAAATAATACCGACATGTGAAATTTTTCCTCTGTCATTATCGAAAAATACAAGGTCGCCGGGTTCAGCCTGATCAATGAAATCTATGTTTTTACCAATCTCTGCCTGTTGCCCGCTATCGCGTGGTATGGGAATTCCCTGTACTTTATAAACCAGTTGGGTAAGTCCTGAACAGTCAATTCCTGAAGGTATGCGTCCACCCCAGATATATGGGCTGTTGATGTATCTCATTGCTGTGTCAGCTAAGGAGTCATTAGTCGATATATAGCTGTTGTTGAATTCCCGGCCTGTTGTGTATTGATTATTTCCCGCGTAAAACACTTTATCCTCGAAATCGGGACTGAACACTTCACAACCTGCTTCAAGTACAATTTTTGTTTTATCATTTTTATAGCAAACAAGTGACCTGTTCAGTACATGTCCGCAAGTGGTATCTTCAACGGGAGAGTTTTGAAGATGATCTATATCAATCCATCCGTGATACTTGTCAAAAAGGGTTGCAATTTTCAACCAGCTGCCAGCCTTATCTACAACTGTGTATTTCTCGCCGAATAAGATCTGGCTCAACATCTCCGATCTATGCGATGGACCTGATCTTAATGGAACGAAGACATTCTCACAGATATAATTTTCCATTGTCAATTATTTGATTCAAAATTAGCAATTATCCTGAATTCTCTCTTTATATTCTCTGTGCCCTCTGTGCTTTCTCTGTGCAACTCTGTATTAGTGCTTATTTTTTTATTGCACAGAAAGGCATAGAGGGTCCGCGGAGTGAGATAGAGACTTCCCAGTTATCGATTGTAGTATAATATTAAGTAGTGATTTATGAAAATTAATCTAATTTTACCCATCTAAACTGATTCTCAATATTTCATCTATGTCTGAATCTCAGATTCTTTGGAAGCCGACCAGAAAATATGTTTTAAATCTGATTTATTTTATACTTAGTATTATAATTATAGTTGCTATCTGGCCTCACGATTCGAAAGAGAGCTGGATGAGAATTTTCGGCATTTTTATTCTTGTGGCTTCTTGTTACCTGGTACTTTGGCTTTTCCTTGCTCATTTTCGATCCGAAGTACTTGACGTAACACGTAAGACTCTATTTATTATTATTATAATTCTCTCTTTTGTTTCACTGACAAGGTTTGTTATATCCTTTGCCGACCGGAGTTTTTTGTTTCTCATTCCGTTTGTTATTATTCCTGTTGTAATAAGAACATTTTATGATGCAAGGCTCGCGTTATTTATCCTTCTGATAACTATCATGCTCTCCGGATTTATGGTATCCGATTCGTTTGAATTCATATTTATGAGTTTTATTTCAGGGATGGTTGCAATATTCACATTGACAAATATATATAGAAGATTCAAATTATTTCTCACTGCCGGAGGGGTAATATTAAGTTATTCAGTTCTCTATTTGGGATTAAGCTTAATGATCAACGGAAATGTTGACAAAGTTAAATTATCTGAATTTTACCTGTTTGCAGGCAATGGACTACTTGTCCTGATCAGTTACCCTATTATATTCGTTTTTGAAAAAAGATTCCTGTTTTTATCAGATGTCACATTGCTTGAGCTTGCAGATACTAATCAGCCCTTGTTGAGAAAGCTTGCTGAAGAGGCCCCAGGCTCGTTCCAGCATTCACTCCAGGTTTCTAACCTAGCCGAGGAGGCTGCCAGGACAACAGGAGCTAATCTACTGCTTGTCAGAACAGGAGCCCTCTATCACGATATTGGTAAAATTGCAAATCCAAAATACTTTATTGAGAATCAAATTGACGGAATTAGTCCGCACGATAATCTCGATCCGGCGGAGAGCGCAAAATTGATCATAAACCATGTCAGAAACGGTGTAGTACTGGCAAAAAATTTTAAACTGCCGGTTCAGATCATAGATTTTATCAGGACACACCATGGAACTACTGTTGCCTATTTCTTTTTCAAAAAATATACAGAGTTGCACCCCTCGGATACTGGCAAAGAGAATGAATTCACATATCCGGGTCCCAGGCCATTTTCAAAAGAGACTGCCCTGGTTATGATGGCTGATGCAGTGGAAGCTTCTTCCCGGAGCCTTGTGAAATATACAGAAGAATCTATAAGTGAACTTGTTGAGAGAATTGTTTACCTGCAGGAGCAGGATGGTCAGTTTACGGATATCCCGCTTACTTTCAAAGATATTTCTGATATTAAAAGAGCCTTTAAGAAAAGGCTTTCCAGTATTTATCATGTCAGAGTAGCTTATCCGGAAAGGGAGGTTTGACAATTTATTATTTCATTGTCTGCCATTAAATTATACCCCCTTTCATTTTCCCCCGTGGGGGAAGGCTGTAAGGGGGTAAAAAAATTAGCGGATTTTAGATATTTACGAGCCGAAAGTTTATCTCATATCAATGACTTCAACATCTTTAAAGTTTCCGGGCTGATAGACAAATGTATCGGCGCCTGGCTTTAATTTCAGGTCATATTCATTGACATACAGAGTGTTAACAACGCCATCCTTTCTTTTATACTCCAGGCTGACAAGATTGGAAAGAGATTTTCCTATGGTTAATCTTACCCTCAGGAGTTCTCCTTTTATATCCTCAGGATAAAGGTCTATTACATAAGAATCCGATTTCTCTTCGATTAACCGGCTCTTGTATCCTTTTTTGTACATCGAGAATATCAGTGAAGGGCGACTTTGAAAAGTGTTATCTTTTTTGTCGGCTTTTGTTATTGTTACTTCTTTTTCAGCCGGAAGATAACTCCATGATGTTTCACCATTAAACCAGACGATATTGTCAGGAAGGTCGAGTTTATATTTATCCTTGCTAATAATAACAGATCCTTTCAAAGTATCATTTTTATTATCAGTCAGGTTTGTAGTTATTAATATGAATTTCATTGATACTGAAGGAGCTTTCAATGCACTTTCAGAAAATTTGTCAAGGATTTTTAAAGCTTCCTGATCATTTTGCCCGACAGCATTGGGAGTAAGTAACAGAGAAAAAAGTATAATTGAAAATGTTCTCATCTTAATATTGTTATTCAAGGCGCTTCAAAATCTGTTCCAAAGCTATAAAGTCGGTACAGAGAACATCCCTGGCTTTGCTTCCTTCAAATGGACCCACTACTCCTGCTGCTTCCAGTTGGTCAATAATTCTTCCGGCTCTGTTGTATCCAATCGACAGTTTCCTCTGAATAAGTGATGTGGAACCCTGCTGATGTTGAACTACCAGCCTGGCTGCTTCATCGAACATAGGATCTCTTTTTCGCAGATCGACCTCAAGTATTCCGGACTCACTGTCATCAACATATTCTGGCAGATGCATTGCGTCGGCATAGCCTTTTTGAGATCCTATGAATTCTGTAAGTTCCTCTATTTCAGGAGTGTCAATAAAAGCACATTGGACCCTTACCGGTTCATTTCCTGATGACACGAGCATATCACCCCTTCCAACAAGTCTGTCAGCTCCGGTAGCGTCAAGTATTGTACGTGAATCTATTGATGAAAAGACGCGGAACGCAATCCTTGTTGGAAAATTTGCTTTTATAAAACCTGTGATAATATTTGCCGAAGGTCGCTGTGTGGATATAATCAGGTGAATGCCGATGGCCCTGGCCAGCTGAGCCAACCTTCCGATCGGTCCTTCTATCTCTCTTCCCGCAGTCATAATAAGGTCGGCAAACTCGTCAATGATCAGGACTATATACGGAAGATATTTATGTCCTTTTTCAGGGTTCAATTTCCTTGTTATAAATTTTTCGTTATACTCCTTAATATTGCGTGATTGCGCCGCTTTAAGAAGTTCCAGCCTGTTATCCATCTCAATACACAAAGAGTTGAGAGTCTTAATAACCTTTTGTGTATCAGTGATGATCGCATCTTCCTCATCCGGGAGCTTTGCCAGAAAATGTCTTTCAATTTTCATATACAGAGGCAATTCCACTCTTTTCGGATCGATAAGGACAAATTTTACCTCCGCAGGATGTTTTTTGTACAGAATTGATGTTATTATTGCATTAATACCGACAGATTTTCCCTGTCCTGTGGCGCCTGCCACCAGCAGGTGCGGCATTTTAGTGAGATCGACGATGTATGGCTCATTGGTGATGGTTCTTCCGAGGGCCAGTGCTATATCAAATTTTGTCTCCTGAAAAGCTTTTGAAGTGATAAGGGATCGCATGGAGACTATTTCAGGTTTTTTATTAGGCACTTCGATGCCTACAGTTCCCCTTCCGGGAATAGGGGCTATAATTCTGATGCCCAGTGCGGACAAGTTTAGGGCAATATCATCTTCAAGAGATTTTATCCGGGCAAGCCTGACACCCCGTTCGGGCACTATTTCGTACAATGTCACCGTAGGACCCACAGTAGCTGAAATACTTTTAATGCTTATCTTATGATCTCCGAGTGTTTTGATAATATTTTCTTTGTTTTCAAAAACTTCGGAGTTATCAAAGGCACTTTCTGATTTGTGTTCTTTCAGGATTGAAACAGGAGGAAACTTATATTTTGAAAGATCAAGACGCGGATCATAGTCGCCCATTATTCTGTCAACCTCATGTTCAGGTAGTGTATCAGTGGTTTCAGGGCGATTAATATTTATCGGAACATCTTCACTATGAGAAATAGCTCCTCCATCATTGTCAAAATCCCTGATTATAGAACCTGTTAAGGCTGTTTCGGGAATTTCTTCATCAGAATCATCTTCATCAGCATATTGTTTGGTTGTTCTTACAACGAACTCGACTTTTTCGTTTAAATGTGTTTTATTGTCAGCTGGTAGCGTATCGGTAATTTCTGAATCTGCCTCCACATCTGTCAGAATATCGTCTTCATTAACAATTATTTTCTCATCGGCACGCTTTTTAAACCTCAGAAAAGCAGGTAATTTAATACCGAATGACTCAGGTTTGACTTTCAACGCAAAAACCATGTACGAGATTGTAATGAATGTCAGAATAACTCCGGTTCCTATCATTCCCATGAAAGCGTTCAGCCACCTCACAACATGATAACCCTGCGCACCTCCCGGTCCGCTGCCAAGGTAAACATTTGATTTGCTGAAGATAAAACCAAGAATAAGTGAAAGGATGATGGTGGCAAAAGTAAACTTGGCAATCAACCTGAATGGCTTGATGTTAGGAAACCTGAGAAGATATAATCCGATGCAGCCGAAAATCAGAGGTATAAAAAATGCTCCAAAACCAAAACCGTTGGTGATAATCATTTTAGCAAGAAAATGTCCGCTTTTTCCTGCCCAGTTTTTAACGGCTATATCCGGTCCTGAAACTATATCGGAATCAGCAATGCTGAGATCAGTTTTCCACCAGAAGAGGTATGCTACGCAAGCCAGCAGAAGATATAAAGCAAAACCGGTAATAAGAATTCCTATGACAAATTTGATCCTTTCATCTGTCACAACGGATTTGGATTTTACTGAACTTTTTGCGGTTTTTGCATTCTTTTTACCGGTATCTTCCTTCTCTTTATTCATCTCGGAGTAAAGTATTTTTCAAAACAGTTATCGTTTTTCAAACGCAATCCAAAGGTAATAATTTTGAGCCTCACTCAAAATGCTGATAAATGATTTTGTTTTTTACAGGATACGTGGGAATAATAGGTTGATGGAATAATGAAATGGCAAAATGGTCTTTAATTTTTTATCTTTTTCCCTTTATCTGCGCCCCGAGTTCTAAGCCATGAGCCATTTATACTACAGACTGATCATTTTATTAATGAACTTATCGATATCTTCCCTCGAAACCCTGATAAACTTCTGTCTTCTTTCAAAGGTCTCATCAGGGATTTCCTTTTTATAAACTGTCTCTGCTTCAAAATGAACTTCAGCCGGACCGAGTAAAAAGAAAAAACTCATCAGCACACCGTCGATCTGACTAAATGGAGTGGCTGTATTCGGGTTCTTAATATTAATTTCGTTGGTGTACCAGATCTCATATACTTTATTATTTTGAGAGGGAACGATAACTTCCGCATTTTTGCAGGTGAAGCCGCAGATTATTGATGTTTTTTCTGTTTTCTTTATAACGATGTCTTTCATAGCTTCCAAACCCGGAAATTGTTCACCAGGCTGTACAGCGTAGAAATATTTTAAAGTGAATAGACTACAATAAGTATCGAATATTCCTTTATCCGGATTGGCCAGGTTTAGTATGCCTGAGTTTCCAAAGGAAGAGATCATCTCGAAAAGAATTTTGTTGTTTTTGAAGGATACAATAAGATTCCTGGGAAGGACTTCCTTAGGCATAAGCCCGAAATTACCGATATAATCAATGTTATAATGGATCTCTCCCTGATTTATGTATTTCCCCCCTTTATTTTTACAGGAGAAGCCTGTTATTGCAAAGATTACTGCAATGAACAATATATAGCTGAATCTCACTTATCTGGTTGTATTTTGAATTTCGTAAATGTAGTATTTTTTTTTAACTTCAATTCTACCGGTTGAAATTTATAAGATTAACCGGGAGTTATCTTCTTATAATCATACAGATTTCTATTCCTGGACTTTTGGCAAGGAATTCTTCGAATTTTGGTATTTTTGTGATCTTTTAGAAATAAGTTCTATGGAAAAAAAACTAGCAGTTGTTGCTCTGGGAGGTAATGCACTTTTAAGAGGAGATCAGGCAGGTACAATTGATGAACAGGAACAAAATACCACTGAAACTCTTGAAAACCTTGTTTTTCTTATAAATGAAGGATATGACCTTGTTATCACTCATGGAAATGGGCCTCAGGTAGGAAACATTCTGATGAGAAATGATGCTGGTGAACAGATGTACGGCATAGCCCAGATGCCTGTCGATATTTGTGTGGCAGACTCTCAGGGAGGAATAGGTTATATGATAGAACGGATGTTTAGGAATGTGCTGAATAAACATGGGATAGAAAAAAATGTAATATGCATTGTCACTCAGGTCAGAGTTGATATCAACGATCCCGCATTCACCGACCCTCAGAAGAGAGTGGGAAAGATATACTCAAAAGAACAGGCTGACGACCTTTCGTCACGAAAAGGCTGGATATTCAAAGAGGAGGTCAAATCGCAGGGAGGTTATAGGAGAGTTGTTCCATCCCCTGTGCCTATAAGCGTGATGAATGAATCAATTATATGTGATCTTGCCAGAAAAGGAAATATCGTTATTGCTACCGGAGGAGGAGGAGTGCCTGTTTATATAGATGAAAAGAACGATGTCAGACCCGCAGAAGCAGTTATTGATAAAGATCTGGCCTCTTCTCTGTTAGCTACACAGATAGGTGCCGATGAGTTTTATATTCTTACTGATGTTCCATATATTTATATCAATTATAAAAAGCCGGACCAGGAGATCAGGGAGTTTCTTGACTATGCTGATACCGTGAAATATCTGAACGAAGGGCAGTTTGCGAAGGGAAGCATGTCTCCAAAGATAGAGGCATGCCTGAATTTTATTAAAAATGGCGGCAAAAAGAGTGTAATTACTGAGGCATTCAAACTGGCTGATAAGAAATTTGGATCGAAGATTACCATGGAATATGAAGATGAACGAAGGTGAGAAGAGGAGAAAGGGAGATGGGGAGAAGGGGTGATTGGGAGAATAAATCCGTATAACCCCATGAAAACTCCGTGATACTCCGTGGCTTAAAATTTTAGTATTGTAATTTTACCTTTTTACTTTTATCTTTTTCTTCCGT
>PMIJ01000056.1 GCA_003157015.1 Bacteroidales bacterium | reverse complement strand
GTCCTAAGAATGGGGAGTAGTTTACTGTTTTATGTACTTCTTCTGATTATAGGTAATTACAATTATTGAAACAAGAGGAGCATCAAAATTAATAACTTTCTCCAAGTCCGAATATTCCTCAATTAATTTATCCACTATTTCTTAAAATAACTTGAGAATATGTTTCTCAATTCTATTCGCTTATCCAACTCCCTAAAAGAGAACCAGATGGAAAAACAGATAAATGGCGTTCCCCAAATATAAGACCAAGGAGTTGGAATGAATTTTATTATAATAAAACACAAGATCCCTAAGATTAACTGAAGGACAAAAACTTTATGAAACTCCTTGGTGATAGAAAATTGATATTTAATGCTGGCAATTAAATAAACCTGCAGGTACACCAAAATGTAGCTTAACAAAAATGAAATGCCCATTCCATTCAATCCAAAATATTTGTATCCTAAAATATTAAAAAGCAATAAATAACTATTCGCAGCCAATTCACTCCAAAAAAATGTGTTCGATGCACCTTTTGCCAAAAAAATGAAGCCTATAGACCAACTTGCAGCTTTAAAATACATCCCAAGAGCTGCCCAATGGATCATTTCGTTTATAGGAGTAAACTTTGTAGAGTACAACAAAATTACCACCCAATTTATAAAAATCAGAAATAATGACAGAATTGGCGCTAAAATCAGGATTGCAACCTCGGCTTGCTGGTTAATCAGTAACCTTGCTTCTACATTATCATGGGCCACAACTGAAAGCCTGGGGTAATAATCGGTACCCATTGCTGTAAAAACGAGTCCAACATATGTTGAGATAATAGCAAAACCGGCACTATATAAACCGACATCTGCAACGCCTCCAGTGTTACTTATAAACACGCGGACAATGTATGAGGCAGCTGTGCTTATCAAACCGCTAAGGCTTAACATAAAGCCCATCTTCAACATTCCTTTACCCTCAAGAAAAGTCTCCTGACGGCTAACCTTAATTTTGCTAATTTTTATTTTAGAAGAAAAATACCAGGCAATTACAAGCGAGAAAAAGGAGGACAGTATTATTGACGGGACAATACCATCAATCCGCCAGAAATAATAAATCGGAACTGACACTAGTAGACCAGTGACAGATCCGGCCATATTGGCTTTTGCCAGGTATTGCAGTTTACGCATTCCTTGTAGCAAGACATTCTGCCCATTGGTTAACTGGTTAAAAATCAAAGTGACGGAGAGCCAAATAAATAGCAGTGTATAATTCCTGTTGCCAAATGTAAATTGACTAAGCCAGGTTGACAGAATCAAAGTAACAAGGGCTCCTAAGATTCCCGTAATCCAAACAAGTCTACGGAATACCATCACCACCACAGAAATTCTGTCTGGGTTGCCTCCTTCATTTGCTGCTGCTACATCACGTATAGCACTGGTACCAAGACCAAAACTTGTCAATCCGCTCACTAAACCTGTTGTTGAGGTTAACAGTCCAGCAATACCCATACCTGCTGGCCCGAGTAAAACTGCTATCAATTTAGTCCTGATAATGGATATAACAATATTAAAGACCTGGACTCCTCCAAATAGGGATGTGGCTTTAAAAATTTGACGGTAAGATTGTTGCTCCTTATTCAAAATAAAAAGATTACACTTATCCCATCAGATAGATTGTAAATCACGACTCCATTTAATATCAGAATCAACGATCTTTGCCGGAGCTCCAGCTAGCATTGAATTTACAGGGTATTCTCTTTTTGTGATTTTAGAATGGCTCGCAACTATACTGTTACTACCAATACTAGCCCCTTTTAGAATGCTGCAATTATTAGCTATCCATACATGGTCTCCTATTGTGACATCTGCATGATGATCTTTATTCCCAATCTGATGCCAGTCAGAATCACTTATAAAAACATTCCATGCGCATATAAAGTCATATCCAATAGTTACTTTCTTAAATACCAGTATTAAGGTATCAGCTGTAATTCCAGAATCAGATTCAAACTTTTTTCCACCAAAATACAGATAAGCATTATCATTAATATGTAATCTGACACCTTGACCAATAACTAAATCACCATCTATTTTTAGTGTAGAATTTTGTCCAAAAAAAATTCTGACTGGCGACGTACCTCCAACGTGCGGAATTATTCTTAAGTCCCCATTCAGTATAATTCTTGCTCCGTCAGATTTTCTTATCTTTACACTTAAATATGGATCTGTTAGTATAATTTTACCATTGCCTTGATCAACATATCTGGAATAAAAGAATGAACGAACCCGGCAAATTAATGCCTTAATAACAGCATATGGATGTCTAAATACCAGATATATATAATGAAGTAGCTTTATTGCCATCTTAATTTTTTTTTCATTTAGAAGTCGTTTATACTCCCAACGACTTCCTCAATTTCAAGATCTGTAAGCAAAGGACTTATTGGCAAGCTCAGAACCTCTCTGTGAATTTGCTCAGTTATTGGGAAATTTAATGTATTCAACTCCTTGTATGCTGCTTGTCTGTGAGGAGGAGTTGGGTAATGAATTAATGTCTGAACATCATTTTCTGTAAGGTACTTTTGAAGATCGTCACGGCGTTTGTGACGGATAACGAAGAGGTGCCAAACATGATCAAGGCGCAGGGCAAGGGGCAAGGAGCTCAGGACTTGGTTAGGTTGCGCCATATTTAGCATTTCACCCTTTACGTTTCTGGTTTGCGGTAAAATGATACCAGGATTTGTGATATGATCAAGATAGTATTGGGCAATCATGTGACGACGCTGGTTGTCGTAATCGAGACGGGGAAGCTTTACCCGAAGTATGGCTGCCTGTATTTCGTCGAGGCGGGAGTTTAGTCCTTTATAAAGATTCTGATATTTTACTTTCGACCCGTAATTGGCAATTGTACGAATTACATCGGCCAATTCATCGTCGTCAGTAGTTACAGCGCCGGCATCGCCTAATCCACCCAGGTTTTTACCGGGATAAAAACTATTGCCTGCTGCATCGCCCAAAGATCCTGTACGTTTATCTCCGAAATAACAACCCTGTGCCTGTGCATTGTCCTCGATCAGCTTTAAATTGTATTTTTTTGTTAATCGTTTTATCTCAGGATGCATTGCATTCTGCCCATACAGGTGGACGATCATCATACCTTTAGTGCGTGATGTTATCTTCTCTTCAATTTTAAAAGGATCAATGTCGTAGGTATTAATATCCGGTTCAATCAGTACAGGTTCAAGCCGGTTATCGGTAATAGCCAGGATAGAAGCAATAAAAGTATTGGCAGGTACAATGATTTCATCCCCTTCATTCATTAGTCCAAGTTCTAAGTAGGCTTTAAATATCAGGCGAAGAGCATCCAATCCGTTGGCTACTCCTATACAATGTTTTGTTCCAATGAATTGTGCATATTCCTGTTCAAATAACTTTACCTCATTGCCAAGGAGATACCAGCCGGAATCGACGACACGTTGAATCGCACAGCTGAGTTCAGGTTCGAAAGAATCATTAATAGCCTTAAGGTCGAGAAATTTGATCATTTTTTATACCATTTTCACCTCTCGATCGAAGTATTTAATCATTAATTTTAAAATCGACAAATATTTCTGAGCCTAAATCTGGCATATATTTAGTCATTCTAAAGAAGCCATCTAGTACCCTTACGTCGATTATCTTGTTTTCTATAATTTCAGACATCTGTTTATGAGTAAAAGGTTTTATAAAATACGAGCCGGAATTAATAATTCTAAATCCATGTTTAATGATCAAATTTGAAAGGGAAGCTAAATCGAACATTTGCTGTTGAAATTGTAAATTGTAAGCTGACATCTCAAACACTGAATCAATTAATCCCATCTCTAAAGCCAAGACTCTATGAAAAGAATAAGCGTTTGGAACATCTATATGTACTATTGTATCGATTTTTAATATACAGCTAAGTTTTTCAAGAAATAATGAGACGTTGTCTATCTCATGTAATAGGCTACTTACAATAATATAATCAAATTCATATTTCAGTAATTCATTAATCGAATTTTCCAGGTAATCGTTAATAACAATCACCCTTGAAGTTAAAAATTTACTCTTAATAATTTTATTATTTGCGTTTTCGTAAAAAATGGTCGATGGCTCGATAATTACTAGTTTTTCGAAATCGTTATAATAGTTAAAAAAAGGATCTAAACCACACCCAACCTCTAAAATATTTCTATGTTCGTGGTTTCTAATAAGTTCCAAAACCTTCTTTTTCCTATAAGCAACTTGCATATCTTCAAAAGGTCGTTCGATGTAATTTTTAGTGTAATCGGTTAAATTTCGCATGTTATGTTATTTAAACTTATAAAGGATAGTCATCAATTAATAATTTTCAAATACTATGAATGAATGAAAGTTTATTTTCTTGAGACCAATAAATTCGGTGAGGTCGCTCCAGTATATAACTTTAACAATACTATAATTTACATTGGAAACAACAGCCGAAGTGCAAAACTCATAATCTGGTAATAATTTGTAATAAGGATTCAATATATAGCTGTTTCTAATCAATTTATGAAATTAAGTATTTATAGGTTTCGTAAACTACTCCTCTCCCGCCGAATCCTTCCTTCTGAAAAATAAGATTAACATTTAGAAAATTACCCATATTTTCTGTTGAATGGCCAAAGTCGAAAACCGGGATATTAACGTACTTACTATTTATCAGTTCATTAAAAATAAGGTCAAGAGCTCCTAACTCTTTCCCCTTCTCACTAGTCGCAACATATTGAGAATGAATAACATGCTTCATCTCAAAAACTACACAACCTGCGATAACTTCCTCGAGATGATGCGCAATAAAAAGTTTAATATTATTTGGAAATCTGGATTTTAAATATTTGATCTCCTCTAAAGAATGAACAGGAGATTTGCTATATTTATTCGATAAATTATCTATGAGCAGTGGCCAAAATAATTCAAATCTGTTAGTTTCTTCAATTTCTATTCTTTCTCTTAAACTTCTTTTCACCCCTCTCATCCTTAACTCACTGAAATTGATCTTGTTTGATTGAAATATTGCAGATGAGATATTACATCCTATTTTTGTTGCATTCATTACAAATAATGCATAAAGATCTTCCTGCGAGGGATAATTGAAGTAAATATAAGGAATTGGTTTATATATAACCTCATTAACTCCTGCATCCCTAAGTTCCTTATTTAATAATTGAAATATTTGCAGTACATCATCTGTATGTATTTTGTTTGTTAAAATCAAACCACCATAAGTGAGCCCCTGATGTGAATAAAAAACACTATCTGATATATTTCCGGGTAATATTCCTTCAAGCTTATTTTTAGAGAAGATAAGAAAAGAATGATCTCGGAATTTATCAGCATGGTAATCCATATAATCTCTAAAAAACAGGAAAGTCCCATTCTTTGACTTTGAAACCAGCTCGTCCCATTGGATCTTAAAGTCAGGGGAATATTTTTTTATTTCAATCATTTTTCAGGGAAATAAAATCAGTGTAAACTCTAATGTAATCAACTTCACTGAATTTATGTGAAGCCATAACTAAGCAAATTGCACCTGAGGAAAAATTAATCAGTTCACGCCAAATTCCCGGAACAACATACAATCCATAATATGGCCGGTTCAATTCAACAACTTTTTTGTTTCTACCATCATCCAGTAACACATTGAAACAACCGCTGGCCGCTACTATCAGTTGCTGTAATTCTTTATGTGCATGCCCGCCTCTTTCAGCTCCTCCGGGAACATCATAAAGGTAATATACCCGCTTTACATCAAAAGGAATGTCCATTTTGCCTTCAATAGCTGTAAGATTGCCCGACCGGTTATGAACTTTATTCAATTCAATTATACTGCAATTATAAATCGATGATTTTGTTATCATTTTACAAAAGTTAAGAATTCGTCAAAGTCCCTGATGTAATCATTTTCATTATAGGCAGTTGATGACAGGATCAAAGCTAAACTGTTTGTTGAAAAATTTTCCAGCCTGCGCCATGTTAACTTAGGAACATATATTCCATAATAAGAACGGTTCAGGGAATATTTTGTTTCCTCTTTCCCATCGTGCAGTATTATATCGAAACTACCTGATATAGCAACAATAAATTCTTTCGACTTTTTAAAAGCATGACTACCTCTTGTTTCACCGCCAGGTACATCATAAATCCAGTAAGTTCTTTTTATTTTAAAAGGAATATTGGACTCTTCCTCAATAAATGAAAGATTACCTCTATCGTCAGGAATTTTTGGGAGATTAACTAATTTTATCATTTGAATAATCTACTTTAACTATTTGCTTAATAAAGTAATTAAGATTTATCAGAGAATCTGTATAAAGTGATTTTGCCTTTAAAAGATTTCTTCTCTTCTACAATGGTTCGTAACACTTTAATATTATCTCCAAACCTTACGTCAGATTCACGATGTTTAGATAATAGTAATTTACCAAATATCCGGTTTTCGATGTTTGTGTCTTATAAGCATTTGAGTATGAAGACTTACAATGTTTTCATGGTCTGAAAAAAATGGGCAATAATATTTATTTAAGCCATATCCCTTTCTTATTTTGAACAATAATTTTATAATATTGAATTGGGGCCAATAGATAAGCATTAAAATTTGCAATAACGGAGGCAATGAAAAGTGAATATACTCCCATTTGGAAATGTTTAATCAGAAGCAATGCTATCGCTATGTATAAAAATGGGCTTATGGTACTACTGATAAATTGAATACGTAAAGCACTAATTCCATTTAGAAGACTCACATACTTTCCCCCAAATAATATAACATTAAAGTACAAAAATCCCCATAATGAAAGAGGAAAGGCAATATTTACTTTTCCCTCTCCCAACCAGAGTCGATAAACCCAACTTGAAAAAACCAACATGACAATACCAATTATTATAAAAAGAATATTTAAAATGTTGTATCTTTTTATACCATTTCTTATCCATTGAATATCGTTTTTATAATAAGCTTCGGTGGATGCAGACCAAAATGGAAGCAAAAAAATACTGAAAACCATATTTAAAACACCAAAATATTTAAATACTATATTGTAAGATGTTACTTCAGAAACATTAAAATTTCGTGCAATAATTATATTGGCTGTCTGAAACTGCATAATTGCTGCAAACTGTATAAGAAAAAATATAAAACCCAGATTAAATAGGCTTTTAGCATAGTGGAGATTAACTTTTGATATTTTTGGCCTGAACTTTCTATATCTACCTCTGAACAAAAATAGATTTGCAAATAACAAAACAATAATTGGGGATACACACAAACCAAAACCTAACCGGATTAATGAACCTTCTGTTGTTTTTACCAGGATAAAAATAATTCCCAGTGAAAGTCCCTGTCCAATAATATCAACCAAAGATGATTTTGCTGGTTCCTGATCAGCCAACATAATAGTTGTGATAATCTTCAAAACAAATGTTATACAGAAATATGTAAAAACAATTAGTGCCAGATTAGAAATTTCTGATTGCATATCTGCTGGCACATTCAATATTTTAGCCCAGTCTAAATGATTATTGACTAATAAAAACAGGACCCAGATACTGAAAAATATTATCCCCAGAACTGCATAAGTTGTACTTACATATATTTGAGCCAGGGCATCGTTCCCAATTGCTTTTGCTTCAGCAAATTTGTTTCGTAGTCCCTGGGTCAACCCAATATCAAAAAAACCAAACCATGCTACTATTGAGCTTAAAGTCAACCATATCCCATAACGGGATGGATTAACATAATTTATTGTCAATGGAACCAATATCAGGCTTATACTAATACCAATCGCCCTTATAAACAAAGAACTGATAATATTCTTCTTTGCTTTTACACTTCGTTCGTGCCCCTTTGTAAAAAAATTAATAAAATATAATGCAGGTTTTAATTTTAAATAACTCATGTTACTGATTTTCTTTACAATACTCACCTTTAACTGCTCCCCCATCTCTCTGTCTGTAATAACTACCCGGGCCTTTTTTAAGCACATCAGACATTGAAAATAAACTGCAATGCCAAACCAAATCAGCAGATTGACGCGGACCAAAGGTATTGATTTCGGGAAGCATAACTAATGCTCATTTTTGAAATCCTTAATAACGGCTTTATAAGCCTTTATCAACAGATTCACCGAATTGGCATTATCAAACTCATTCAATGCGTATTTCATGGCTCTTTCAGCAAGTTCCTGTTGTTTGTTGTTATTGGATAATAATTCGATGATCTCATTGGCCAATTTGCCAATATTACCTTGCTCAACAAGTATAACATGTTCCCCATCTATATTTAAGTCAGGAATACCGCCGGTATTGTAACTGATCACAGGAACACCCAATAACATGCTTTCCACTATAGTTCCGGGGATTGTGTCATTATAGGTTGGAAGCACCGATATTCTGGCTTTTACAACCTCAAGGTGCATCTCTTTTTGTGTAGGAATAAAGCCTTTGAAAACAATATTATCTTTTAAATTAAGATTTTCAATAAGCCGGTTCAAATCATTAAGTTCATTAACATAAGTTCTGCCAATGATACATAGTTTAATTTCAGGTTTTCGGTCCTTTGCTATTGAAACAGCTTTTATGAGATCTTCTATTCCTTTCATTTTAGTCATCCTGGCAAAGAAAACGATATCATACTCTTTAGGTACAGGTGCAAATACGTTTGCTTTGGTATAAGGCAAATGGTACCAGAACATTTTCGCCTCAGGATTAAAAGTCTTTATATACTTTTCCACAAATGTCGCCTGAACCCCAAAATATTTTAGTTTACGCAAAATCTTCTCTTCGATTTGTATTCTTCTTCTTGTGGAAAATTCTTTGCTGTTATTCTCGTTTTCCAGGGAAATAAAGCCCTGAACAGTTACAAGTATTGGATAACCTTTAATGCCCAGGATTGACGATGAATAAAACAAGTTTTCGACCCCACATAGATTTATCAAATCTGGATTTATTCTTCTAACTAATCGTTTAACCTGAAGATTAAATAAATAATAATTTAACCAGAAACTTAGTTTAAGATAAGGCCAGTACCTTCTCATAAAAGGGATACCAATTTTTATACAATGATAATGGATATTATTATCGCTAAAACTATGGTTCTTTAAAATTTTGTTGAAAGGAGATATCACATACAATTCAATATCATCTTTTTTTCTAAGCTCCTCGATTCCAAGAATATTCCATGGAGAGTATTCTTCTTCATTCCCATCCATTCCCAGACTTTTTTGGATATTCTTATTCATGAATTGACAAATCCAGACAATTCTTAATTTATTTGCTCCAGATTCCATGGGCTTTTTTATTAAGTATTTTATCAGGTTGAAGAGGTTAAATTATAAATCCTAAACCATTTATTAAGCAGGTAGCAAGCATTGAAAAATATGTGTCCACCCATTAGACCTAATTCTTAACACTTTCGCCTTTCTCCTTTTTCCTTTATCCTTGTCTCCGGGCATGCTTTCGCCCCGTCAGTCACAGTCTCCGGACCAACAAGGCTTAACTACTAAAATGAAAAATACTTCAAAAACTAAACTGTACCTGTAATTTTAGCGGTACGGTTTTTGAAATTTTTATATCGTAATCTTCTATAAAGAAGGTTTAAGTCGTAATGAGATTGAAAGCTTATGCGCTGATTTTCTGATCGTTTAGAATTAATGATTCTCTTTTAAAATTTTATTCTTTTTGTTTAAGTATTTGGTCCATATTGCGAAGAGTTAAATCTCCTCTTACTACTCACTACTCACTAACTTATTATTATATGTCATAATCTCTTGGATCTGGCTACTTTTAGAAGAATAGCATTATCTCTGCGTATTGATTTTTCCCTTTTTCTATTTTCTGCTTTATTATACCCATAACCATACCCATACTGATCGCGGTTAAACCGGTTATCGTTCAATACGATGCAAACATGATCAATATTTTTTTGTTTCAGGTCCTTCATGACTAAGGAGAAAACTTTTTTAATGGTATAATTATACCGGGCAACCATTACCTTCACTTCAGCATGATTAATCAACAGATAAGCATCTGTAACCTGGGCTAAGGGTGTTGTATCCATCACAATATAGTCATAATCATTCTTTAATTGGGCTATCAGTTTTTCGGTAATGTCAAGGGCCATTAATTCAGTGGGATTAGGAGGCAAAACCCCTGAAAGAATATAATCCAGGTTTTCATGAGGTGATTTGATAATTATATCTTCCAGGTTAGCGCTATTAATCAGGTATGAACTTAACCCCTCCTTAGCTTCTGCTTGTTCATTAAAATAAATTTTAGGTTTTCTCATGTCAAAATCCAGCAATATTGTTTTGCGGCCCAACTGGGCATAGCTCATGGCAATATTCAGAGCAATAAAGGATTTCCCTTCTCCTTCCATTGATGAAGTTACCATGATCACTTTTTTTTGTCCTCCCCTCACATAAAAATCGAGATTGGTACGAAGGGCCCGGTATGATTCTGCAATATTCGATTTGGGAAATTCAAACATCACATTAGCCGTTTTGTATTTGTTATGCAAAATTTTTCCCAGTACCGGTACGACAGTAAGTCGTTCTATATCATCCTGGGTCTCAACTTTATTATTGAGAGCGTACATGATCATTAAATAACCAAAAGGTACTGCCAATCCTAAAAACAATGCAATCATGTAATTCAATTTTTTATTAGGCGAGACTGGCCCAAAACCCACCATTTTAGCTGGTTCAATAATAATGTCGTCTGGTAAATTTGATGCTTTAGTAATTTTTGCTTCGGCTCGTTTTTCGAGCATGTAATTATAAATGGCATCATTTAAGCGATATTTACGTTCAATGTTCCCTAACTGTCGCTGGGTTGCCGGGAGGCGGCTGATTTCGTTTTCGGTTTTTTTGATCCGCTTGTTCATTTCATCTATAGAAATACCTGTAGTTCTGCCTGCAGCAGATATATTTTCCGAAATCGTTTTTTTGATATCTTCGATCTGGATACCCAGTTTTTGCACCAAAGGATTTTTTTCCTGGTTATTCTTGATCAGGTTCGATTGTTGTGCCTGGGCAGCAATGAGTTCCGACATGAGGCTGTTCAGCAACTGATCCTGGATCCCTATCGATGATGGTACAATCATGCTCGAGAAATTATCATTTCTTGAAAGGTATCCGGAAACATAATCATAATACTTTTTACGGGAAACCAATTCAGCCAGTTGGTTTTGCAGATTAATATACTGGGTAGAAATGCCGTTTGCCTGCTCGGTTACGTTAAGTAATTGATTTGATGAGCGGAATTTTTGTAAGTTATCTTCGGATTGGTTTAACGAGTCGGAAATATCATTCAATTGTTTTTCTATGTAATCAATGGTCATAATTGCAAGATGGTTCTTCCGATCGAGGTTTTGAATAGAAGAGACGCGCATCAATTCATTTACAAGATCTATACCTTTAATTATTGATTCTTTCTTTAAGCTGATTTCAATGACAGTGGCTAACTTATCT
>PMIJ01000226.1 GCA_003157015.1 Bacteroidales bacterium | reverse complement strand
CAGGAGCTCGCAGGAAAAATCTTCCCAGGACAGGATCCAATGGGAAAGGGAATCACTGTTAGATTATTCGATGGAGATCGTCTTTTTTTAGTCAAAGGGGTTTTTAGAGATATCCCACTGAATTCGACTTTTAAAGCACAATGTTTTTTAAGCAGCAACCTGGCTATTAAAGAACTAAATAAAGATTATAATGTTACAGATTCCGACAAAGACTGGACAATTAACTCATTTGTAACTTGGGTTTTACTATCTAAAAACTCCGATGCAAAAGAGTTAGAAAAGCAATTTCATTCTTTTGAGTTAAAAAACCTAGGACAAAACTCTCATTATCATTATCTACTTCAAAATTTGGCCAAGGTTTACCTGGGTTCTGAAAATGTAGGAAATCCTGGAATAATAGGCAATACAAAAAATATCAGATTATTTATTACAATTGCTCTTTTAATAATCCTCATAGCTTCAACAAATTATATAATCCTCTCTACTTCTGTGTCATCTGAGCGTTCGAAGGAAATAGGGTTACGAAAAACATTTGGTGCAAATAATCTTAGTATAAAATATCAATTATACTCCGAGTCTATTATAATGGCAATAGCTGTTATGCCAATTTCAATTTTAATCATGTGGTCAGCTCTACCAACAGCTAGCAAGCTGTTCGAGACTCCAATACAAATCATATCTTCAAACATTCTGGTTTATATTTTGATCTCCTTAGCATTAACATTGTTTATCGGTATATTATCTGGCATTTATACTTCCACAATCCTTTCCAGGTTAGAGGTTAGTAACATTTTAAAGAACTCAATTCAAACAGGTAAAAAGAAAACTCTCCTTCGCTCGTCGCTTATTGTTTTTCAACTAATCATCTTTTGTTCATTTGTATCAGCCGTACTCATCATCCGAGCACAATATCAATATGCAATTAAAAGAGATCCCGGACATTACAATAGTAACATTATTATATTAAATCTTGGTCGAAATTTTAATGGATATCCAGCATTACTCAATGTCATTAAAACTAATTCTAATGTTATAATGGCTGCTGGATGTGCAGAGTGTCTACCAATGCAGAATTCAGGAACGGCAGTTTTCCAGCATTTCCAGGATAAGGAAGTTCGGGTAACAGTCGAGGCAATGTTTGTTGATTTCAATTTTCTGGAAACTCTGGGGATAAAACTGGTTGAGGGACGTTATTTTTCTAAAGAATTTGGGAGTGATTTGGGCGAGGCTAAAATATTAAATGAAACTGCTGTACAGAAGTTAGGAATTGTAAATCCCGTTGGACAAAAGTTTGCAGGTGGTACCATTATAGGAGTTGTTAAGGACTTTAATTATCACTCAATACATACGGAGATTCCACCTGCATTCATTCAATTGAGTGACGAGTATGTATGGCAGCTAGTAGTTCATTATTCGCCAGGTTCACTAAAAAATGTTCTTCAAATGCTGGAGTTAGAATGGAAAAAATTTGGTGCCGGTAAGCCCTTTAGTTATATAACCATTGAAGACCTGATTGCAAACATATATTTGTCAGAAAATAAGTTAAGTATTTTAGTAGCTATTTATGCAATTATTGCAATATTAATTGCAGCTTCAGGATTATTTGGTCTGACACTTTTTATTGTCCGATCAAGGACAAAAGAAATAGGAATAAAGAAAGTGTTTGGATGTTCTGAAAAATCAATTATTTACTCTTTTCTATGGGATAACTTTGTCCTTGTACTAATAGCCGCATCAATATCTATTCCTATAACTCTTTATTTCATGACTAACTGGTTAAAGAATTTCGCTTATAAAATCAATATTAATTGGTGGGCATTCGTGATCCCTTTTTTAATTGCCTTGATTATTGTTCAGTTAACAGTTTTTGTTTATTCGTATAATGTTTCACGAATAAATCCAATTAATGCCTTGAAATACGAATGACATAAAACTTTAATCATCAGGAGATAAATTTTCGTTAACTAGATTATAAAAAACCCCCTAACAGCTAACTCGGACGGTATGTGTTATTGCCTGCGGCCAAGGCCGGCCCACCCATATGGTGTCATGTTTTTTGATTTCTAGACAATACTACGATTAATGACCAAATTGTCATTCTTACCAGCCTTCAAAAACCACGCCACCCCGCTGCTGTCGGCAACAACACATACCGCTTGACAGTTAGCTGCCAGGCACGAGAAGACCTACACAAATTAAATATGATTCTAGGATTTGTTCTTCTTGATAACAAAGTAATTATATACATATCTTTATGAAAAATCCTTATGAAGAATTTTACTATTTCATCGGTTAGTGATTATAATCTCTCAAATTTACCTGAGAATGACATCATTATAAAAATGATCAAACCAATTGATCAAGTATATGAGCAGCTTTTGTACCCGATAAGAATAACTCAAAATCGAAGATCGGGATCATATTCATATCTCCTTCATCCCATAAATTATTTTTTAAATAGTAAAAAAATAGAAACAAATCAGACGATCGATGAGATAATTCGAGGCTGTAAGGACTACACTATGAGAATATATACGCCTGATAAACTATCTAAAGAAATCAAATTTGATATAAGCTATGAAAAACTCAACTTTGTGATCACTGAGTTAAAAATTTTAATGGTCAAACAGTTGGACGGCATTAACTACTCCCTTTCTCCTGTTAGCTTTTACGAAATTAAAAATCAATTCCCTAATGTACATCCAGTGAGAAGCATTTTTGCTGCATTTGACATTAAAAGTTCCTTTGAAAATTTACATGGTTCTATCGACAAATATATAATACCATCATTGACCAATCTTGAAGGAAATGACTTAAAAAAGATTAAAAAAGTATTAATAGTCGATCCAAGCACAAATAAGACAATTTATGAGGGGGAATAAGCATTTGTATCTGGGCAGAGCAGGTCAATTATATATTGTCGCAGAATTTCTTTTACAAGACTGGAATGCTGCAATCCCAGAGATTGATACCGGGGATGATGTATTTGTTGTCCAAGATAAAATTGGATTATTTAAGCGGATACAGGTTAAGACGATTACTGGTACAAAGAGGAAAAATGGATATTCCGCTAAATTTATTATCCCATATACCCAAATTTCGACACCAGTTAATCCTGAACTAGTTTTCTTCCTCTTAATTCGTCACAGTAATGAATGGGTAAATTACTTTATTATTGAACGGCAAAAATTGCATGATTACGTTGACTTAAATAATGTTGGGTCTAAAAACTCCAAATTAAACACGGTTCAACTTTATGTCTCATTTAATGAGAAACTGAAAAGTGCAAAATGTTCGAAAAATGATTTTTCGTTTCACATTAAAGATTGGTCAAAATTTAGATAAAAATGCCCAGCAGCTAACTCGGAGGGTTTAATTAATTGCCTTTTGCAACCCGGACTATTTTATCTTCGCATTCAAAAGTCTATGAGAGAAGAATTTAACCTACTTATTTAATCTTGTGGCACCCGGACTGATCCTGCTGCCGAGACAAAGTCAATAGGGTTGCAAGCCGACGCGCGAGTTGTCATGGTTTTTGCACGCCATCTAGACAAAATTATCGAGACTTGACAAATCCTGCCCACTTATCGGGACCACGCCATCTGGACAGGTTATCGTGACAAGTAAAACCTGCACATCTACCGGGACTTTGCAAAAACGCATGCCAACCCTGACACAGACGGCAACTAATTAAACCGCCGGGCCGTTATATGTAAGGTTTTCCGCATGATCCAGAGACATCCAACGCACAAGCAAGAGTTTGGCAGCCTGCCACCGCGACGGCCAACGCTGCTGCCAAACATATGCTTTTTTGCCGGTTCTGGAACCTAAATCTGAGATTTTTCTAAATTTACTGGGGATAATTTAACTAATTAAAATACACCATGAGTAACCAGATTCAGCCTCCAATAATAGGCAGTGTACTCGAAGGTATCAGTAAAGTTCTTGGGGATACTTCTAATGGTTTAACAGGTACGGAAATTGGTAAATTCCTTCAAGAGGTGAATATTCCTGATATTGATCCAATGAATACTAAGTGGAAAAGAATTTATAATGCGTTTGTTTCTTTCCAAAATCGCAAACAATTATCAAATAATATCCTGACATTCATAAATAAATCAATGAATCCCGCAAGATTTATAGGAAGAAGTGAAAAATTCGAGGATACTAGGTTTGAATTGAACAAAAGATTGTCATTCATCAGTTTAGAGCTCACTGAAAAAGGAAAGTTCAAAAGAACTTTAAAATCAGATACTATTTCCGAAGCCGAACAAAGAGCAAACAGATTTAAAAGTAAACTCGAACAACGAAACGCCCACCCTGCTATTTTTAAGTATTGTAAAGCAGAATTATTAGCAGAAAACTACTTTCATACTGTTTTTGAGGCAACAAAAAGTGTTGCGGAAACCATAAGATTGAGAACTGGTTTAATTGAAGATGGTAGTGAACTAATAGATAAAGCGTTCTCATTAAAGAATCCATTAATTAAAATCAATGATTTATCATCTGAAACAAAAGAAAGTGAACATAAAGGCTTTGCAAATCTGATCAAAGGAGTTTTTGGAATGTTTAGAAACACCACTGCTCATGCCCCAAAGATAATTTGGGAAATTAATGAAAATGATGCCTTAGATATTCTATCAACAATTTCTTTAATACATAGACGATTAGGTATAAATGAATAACATCTATGTCAAATAAGATAACACATATAACAAGGCGAAATATTTTTGACTTTGTTCAAGTTGAGGGATTTTGGTGGGCTGGGAGACTTGACGAAGTAGATTTTTTGTCTAGAATATTTGATTTAGAGAATATTAAATCCAATGATTCTAGGTATAAAAATGTTACAGAGGATATTTGGCAACACCGAGTAAACAATCCAAATGATTGGGAAGATAACTGGATTTTTAGTGACCAGAGATTTAATTTATTAGGCTGTGACGATTCCCTTTTATTAAATTTTCTCTGTGAAATGATTCACCCATTAGTAAGAGCAGAATCATCTCATGTTAATAAACTTCTTCAGATTTTTAATGACAATTTAAAAGAAGACGACTTTGAAATAATTGAAAAAACGAAGATTTCTGGAAAACCCATATTTGTTGGTAGAATCAGGCTTACAGGAAAGGAATCGTTGCAAAAAAAGGCTTCATATATTAAAGAAATTCTAAATGCGGACTACGTATCTCAACAAATAAACTTAATGGAAGCCTCTATAGAGAACTCACCTCATATATCCATTGGTCTAGCTAAAGAATTAATTGAGACTTGTTGCAAATCCATATTGGATGAACGAGCTCTTCTTTACGATAAAAATTGGGATTTAACTAGACTAATGAAAGAAACAACTAAATTATTAAAATTAACACCTGATGATATTCCAAATGAAGCTAGAGCTGCAAGTTCCATTAAACAAATTTTAGGAAGCCTTTCTTCTGTTGTTCAAGGTATAGGAGAAGTCAGAAACGAATATGGTAGTGGTCATGGGAAAGATGGAAAATTTAAAGGATTACAGCCAAGACATGCAAAATTGGCTGTGGGTGCTGCATCTACTCTAGCAATTTATTTGTTAGAAACGAACGAAATCAAACACTAAAAAGTCACATTTCACCCGATCGCAAATAAACACTACTATTGTAATAAATTATCTTTTTATTCACATTAAAAACAAAAAATCAGACTAGAATGGCAAAATACTTGAGAACTTCGAGCATATCAGCAGAATTAGAGAATCTAATAAGAGATGCTAAAAAAGAACTGTACATAATTAGTCCATATTTAAAGCTTTCTGACCACATTAAGGAACTGTTAAATGATAAAGAGAGAGAAAAAGTTGAAGTAAGAATAATCTTTGGCAAACAAGAACTCGCCCCAGCAGAAATGAGCTATTTAGAAGAATTAAAATATGTTCGACTATATTTCTCCAAAAACCTTCACGCAAAGTGTTATTTGAATGAAAGCAAAATGATAATTACTTCAATGAACTTGTATGAATTTTCCCAGCAGAACAACAAGGAAATGGGAATTTTAATAGATACTTCCAATGAGGAAGATAAAGTAGTATACCTAGAAGCAGAGAAAGATATTGAATCTATAATTCATAATAGCGAAGATTTTTCATATGTAAAAGCCCCTCAGAAACAGAACCCTAAAGACAGTCCGAAAACAGATAAACCGATAATTCTTAATAATAAAGACTATTCGAAGTCTAATTATAAGACCACAAAAGAATTATCTGAGATAACAGGAATAAGTAGTAAAAAAATAAATTCCTGGTTTACAAACAACAATTTGATGTACAAGAAAGAAGAAGACTGGATAACAACAAAAAAAGGATCTGAATTAGGAGGTATTTCCAAGGTGGGACAATATGGTAAATTTATTGTTTGGCCTGAAGAAATTGCAAATGAAATTAAAGAATAAGCTTCAATATAAACCCATTCTACATTTTTAAAATTTTGTGGTTTGTAAAGTAAAAAAAGTAAAAACCAGAATGAAAAGTATCATAGAGCTTTCTGCGGTAAAAGCAAAAGAGTATTTATTGAAACAGGAAAGTTATATAAACTTTGACCTTCCAGTATATTTTTCGTTTCAAGATTTATTAAATCTCCTAGATAAAAAACTTTCAGGTAAAAAACTTTCTGATTTCCGAATTTCAAATCCAAGGGATTATGATGATGTAAATTATTGTATAATAAATAATAAAGATGGGAAATATGCATGGAGACCTTATCAATTGATTAATCCTGCTATTTATGTTTCATTAGTACATTGCATCACAGAAAAGAACAATTGGAGTTTAATTCAAAAACGATTCCGCGATTTCCAGCATAATGACAAAATTGAATGTCACAGTTTGCCTATGATTTCTGAAGATGAGGAAAAGACTAATAAAGAATCTCAGATTTTCACATGGTGGCAAATGATTGAGCAAAAATCTATTACACTTTCACTTGATTATCGCTATTGTCTCCAAACTGACATTACAGATTGTTATGGCTCAATTTATACACACTCAATTCCCTGGTCAATTCATACTAAGGCAGAAGCTAAAAAAACGGAAAACAGAACCAAGCTTTCATTAATAGGAGTAAATATTGATTCCCATTTGCAAGATATGAGTTTTGGACAAACTAATGGGATTCCACAAGGTAGTACGTTAATGGATTTTATTGCAGAAATGGTACTTGGTTATGTAGACGAATTAATTTCAACTAAGCTCATAGAGTTGGATATAAAAGATTATCATATTTTAAGATACCGTGATGATTATCGAATTTTCACCAACAATCCCTTTGAGGCGGAACAGATAACGAAGGTATTATCGGAACTACTTTTTGATATGGGGTTAAAACTCAACGCAAGTAAAACAGAAGCTTCCGACAATATCATAAAAAGTGCAATAAAACCTGATAAACGCTATTGGATTACGAATAAACGGATAACAGAAAACAAACAAAAATGGTTGATCCAATTGTACTTATTGTCTGAGGATTTTCCGAACTCAGGCACTCTAGAAACTCAAATGAAAGAGTTTTTAGATGTTCTGAAAATGAGTGAGAGAGAAGATCCCAATATTGAATCTTTGGTAAGCTTGGTAACCGAGATTGCGGTTCGAAACCCCAGAGTAGTTCCGACTTCAGTTGCCATTCTAAGCCTACTAATTAGGCAGATAAAGGACACGACAGTAAAGAAGTTGATCATAAAAAGGATCTATGGTAAATTCCAGCAAATACCCAATTCATCTTATTTAAAGGTTTGGTTACAAAGGCTTTCTATAAAAATTGATGAGACCATTATTTATGATGAATTACTTTGCAAAAAAGTGGTTAACAAAGATGTACGAATATGGAATGTCGATTGGACCAATAAAAGTCTCCGAGAATTAATTATCAAAACGCCAATTATTTTAAGTTCAAAAGTTAAAACACTTAGAGCAGTTGTTTCAAAAAATGAGATTAATAGAATGGCTACAAGAAGGGCTTACGATTATGAGTAAGTCTCGGGAGAGAAGCTCCAGAGATGTTTATGGAGTGACATTTGAATAGGGAACAACCCTTCACTGTAAACCACATCCCGCAAACCTTTCATTCCGGATCCATGAGAATTTGTTGTTTGCGGGAAGAGGTTTACAGTCCGGCCCTTCCTTAGAACTAGACTGAGAACCTGATGATAAACTTCTAGCATATCATGACAGTTTTAAAATTAACCCTACATATAACTCGGACGGTTTAATTAATTGCCTTTTGCAACCCGGACAATTTTATCTCAGTATCCAAAAGTCCCTGAGAGTAGAATTTAACCCACTTATTAAATTTTGTGCCACCTGGACTGTTCCTGCTGCCGAGACAGAGTCA
>PMIJ01000076.1 GCA_003157015.1 Bacteroidales bacterium | reverse complement strand
ACATTATACTTAACTTAACACTAGTGGCATCTTCCCCAACTAGTTTTTTTACATAATGAAAGACTTCTTCTAGCTTATTTATTACAAAGTTCGTCTCTTCATCCTCAAACTCTAAGGGTGAAAAAACTATCGAACTCGGTAATGTAGGTCTAAGTTCACATAAAAGGTTATTGAAAATAAAAAAATCAGGTGTGGGTCTCAGATATCACTTATATTAAAACTGCGCAAGGATGGCTTTATTTGACTGTTATAATAGATCTCTATGATAGAAAAGTTATTGGGTGGGCCTTTAGCAGATCTTTAAAGGCTGCTTTTACAACCATTCCGGCATGGAGGATGGCCATCAGGAACCGACCTATTACGCAAGTACTGATTTTTCATTCCGATCGAGGTGTCCAATTTGCTTGTAATGAATTTAAAAACATTCTCGAATCCTATAAACTTGTTGAAAGAAGTATGAGCCGAAAAGGAAATTGTTGGGATAATGCCGTTACAGAAAGCTTTTTTAAAACACTGAAAGTTGGACACATTTATCAAAATAGTTTTAAGACATTTAAAGAAGCTGAATTATCTATATTCGAATATATTGAAGCATGGTACAATGTAAACAGGATCCATACAACGATAAAAACATCAATAAAGAATAAAAAAGAAATAATAATAAATCATTTAGTAGCTCAATTAAATGTCCGGAAAACTATTGCAGGTTCAAAGGGGATTTTGGTGGTAAAATAAATTTGATTTGCATAGCGATTATTTTTTAACTTTGATAGCTATTAGTAAAAAACTAAGAGCGTTTTTAGGTATTTATTTAAATGTTAATATGCACTATTATTGCTAAAACAGGCCAGGTTTAAGCTTTGTAATAAAAAGATCATGGAAATTTTAAATCCTGAAAATATCTAAAATCCTGCTATTTGCAGTGGTTGTATCAACAGCGATCAATTTCTCATGCATGAAGCAACCTGAAAAAGAACCTAGTACCCCGGTGAAGCCCACTTTTGACGATTCGATTCCTTATAATATTTTGGGGCATGGTAAACTGGTTTTTGAGAGGATAGGTCCGGTAGACAATGCATACAACGGAGTCTGTGTAGTTGATATGGATCAGCAGCGTAAATGGGAGATCAGTGGAGAAATAATGAATGACCCTGCTGTTTCACCCGATGGAAACAATATTGCCTACACCAACTTGTACTCAGATTCAACCTGGTATGATGTCTTTATTATGAATATTGACGGCACTAATCAGCGTGATATTACCAAAATGGTTGGTCAGGAAAGTTGTCCAAGTTGGACATTTGATGGTACCCAAATCCTTTTTACTAACTTTGGAACTACTGAGGAGGCATCCTATAGCCAGTCTCCTGAACCAAAACCTTCTGACAGGGTTAAAGTTATCGATTACTACGCAATTGACCCTCCTAACATTTATCCTCCCAGAGGACTCGTGTCCTCATCGTTAAATGGAGAGCTGGTCGTCTATGCAGATGGGATACGCACTTTCCACTCAAACGGATCCGGCATGCAACTGATAATTCCTTACGACCAAAATTCAGACCATCTGATATATTCACCATCCTGGTCGCCGGATGGAAGCAAAATAGCTGTTCTGTCATATAAGATGAACTCAGATATTGCAGTCGTGTTGTTCGATCCCAATGGCACCAATGCTGATACTGTAGTTTCGCTATCTGCCACCGGGAATGGGGCTTGGGTTGGTCAAGACAATGAGTTTTCATTGTGCTGGTCACCAGATGGGACTCAGATTGCATTTACAAGACCTGATGGTCCGCAAGATGGGGGAGTGGGATCACATATTTATGTTATAAAAACGGATCATACCAGCTTAAGACAGGTCACATTCTCTCCCGGTGTGACTGATATGAGCCTTTCATGGAGTAATTGATGCCAGAACTTTCCTTAGTGGACAAATATAAAAATGCAAAGATTTGTCTATTACTTTTTCTTGTAAACCTGTAAACCATAGAACACATAATTATAATCAGAATCTATACAAATTTACTAACTTGCGCCCTAAGGTGTTGTAAAATTATATCTGAACGGTTGAATTTCTAGTTAATGCAACAGAATGAAATAGAAAAAGAATCATTGTTGGTTCGTAATTTATCAAAAGGTAATCTTTTGGCATTTAATACCTTGTATGAAAAGTACAGTGGTCGATTATACCGTTTTGCATTGGGGTATTTAAAATCAGAAGCTGAGGCTGAAGAATTGGTTCAGGAGGTCTTTACAATAATCTGGGAGAAAAGAGCAGATCTGAAAGAGGAACTATCTTTAAAATCATTTCTCTTTACAATTGCATTCAACATAATCAGGAAGCATTTCAGAACCAAAGTTTATTTGTCTGAATATTATAAAACCGGAATAAATGATGATCTGGATATGCAGACTTCTCAGAAAATTACTTATGATTCACTTTATCAATACATAACAGGACTAGTCAATCAATTGCCTGGACGACGTAAAGAAATATTCATAAAAAGCAGATTCGAAGGGCACAGTATTAAGCAAATTGCTCAAGAATTGAAGATCAGCCACAAAACTGTAGAGAATCAATTAACCGAGGCCTTAAAATTCATCAGATTTAATCTTAACAAGGATAGTATCCCTGCTATTTTATTTTTCATTCTATTTATTTCATCATAAATTATTGTCTTTAATGGTATGATGGAACTCGCCATCACGCGTCTGAGTTCGATTCATAATTAATTCAGGGTAAATAATAGGCGGAAATACATTTTTTCTTAATACACATTCTAAATAGCAATTATTTTTTATTTTTTCACCTTTTGTTGATAGGTGTAACAGGGAAGAAGTGGATATTACTTCATATTGAATCTCATTAAAGTTTATTAAGGAGAGATTTTGGAAAAGATTTATTCCCTGTACATGAAGAAGAGAGGAGAAAGTTCTTGGATAGAGGTAATTCGTCCTATTTCAGTAATGCAGAATTATCAGGATGAAAAATGCACGGGAACTATCATGCATAATAATAAATATATCTGGCAAAATAGCGTTAGTTGGTTAAGGTTAGTAAAAAGGGTAAAAAGCAGTTCTACTAAGTTAGAGAACTGCTTTTTTTGCTTATTGGAATTTTAAGACAGAACTTGATATTATTAAATATTGTTATAATTAATAAAGAGAGAATATTTATGAAAGAGATTGGGTTTGATAGTGAATTATTAGACCGTTATTTCAAGGGAGCGTATTCTGATAAGGATGCATCTTATGTGGTCGAAGTTTTTTGCGATAATAGTAAAGAGGAGGAATTAAAGCATCTTTTAATAAAACAGTTTTACGAATTATTGTATGAGGATGAGGAAAATAAAAAGAATCTTGATAAAATTTTGTACAGAATTCATTATGATATAAACACCAGATTATCTGCACAAAAAGCATGGCCATTTGATAAAATTATAAAATGGTCATTCCGGATAGCAAGTGTAGTTATACTTCCATTTGTAATCCTGATGGGAATACATATGTTTACAGAAACTAAATTGAAAAAGGGAACCTGGGTTGAAATAAAATCTCCGGCATGGACACGGGTGCAGTTCAGCTTGCCTGATGGTACAACCGGGTGGTTAAACAGCAATTCGAGTGTAAAATACTATGGAAATTTTAATACTGATCGCCAGGTGAGTCTTACAGGCGAAGCTTATTTTGATGTGTTTAAAGATAAAAAAAGACCATTTATAGTAAACACGCCTGAAATTAATGTTAAAGTACTTGGCACAAGGTTTAATATAGCCTCATATAAAAATGAGAATAATGTCGAAGTGGTTCTTGAGGAAGGGAACCTGGTATTCAATGATAAGGAAATAAATAAATCGTACACCATGAGACCAAATGATCTGGTTGTATATGATAAAACTCTCAAGGATTTTTCGACTGAAGTGGTGCACCCTCAAAAATATATTTCGTGGACAGAAGGTAAGCTGGAATTCAGGAATGATGCCTTGGATGCTATCGTCAGGAAACTGGAACGGTGGTATAACATTGATATTGAAATAAATGGTAGTATTTCTCAGGATCAAAGGTTACGGGCGACCTTCATAGACGAAAGCCTGGAAGATGCCCTTAATTTATTGAGACGCACTCTACCGATAAATTACAGAATTGAAAACGGGAATCTCAAACCAGATGAATCTTATGCTAAAAAGAAGGTGATAATTACACTTAGAACCAAATAGTCTGATTATTAATTTAAATGACATCTGCCTATGGAACAACCCTTTACAAGCCTTTATAAGCAATAACAGGGAAGCGATGAACCCGCTTCCCTGTATGAATTGCTAAGTTACTTTTTTTAAAAATAACCTAATTAAAAACATTTCAAAGTTATGGAAAAAAATTTTGATTTTGAGGTGTATTTACACCTAACCTTAAAAAAACTAATCATGGAACTTAAAATTGCATTTCTCTTTATTTTATTTAGTGTTTCAAATGCATTAGCTATTCCTACCTATTCCCAGGTAGCAAAGGTTTCACTTGATATGAAGAACACAAGTCTTGAACAGGTATTGGATAAAATAGAAAGTCAGAGTAAATTCTATTTTATCTTTAACCAGAAACAGATTGATGTAAATAGAGTTGTTGATATTCAAGTAGAAAATAAACTGATTACCGATGTTCTTCCTGAATTGTTTAAAGGGACTAATATCAATTACGTAGTTTTGGACAAGAAAATTTTATTAACTACTGAAACTATTGATAGTAGTTTATTGGCTGTCAATTCCGTAAAAAACCAGCAGCAAAAACAAATAACTGGCATTGTCAAAGACAAAAATGGGGAACCTCTTGCTGGAGTAAATGTTGTTGTTACAGGAACAACACAGGGTGCGATAACCGATGTTGCCGGTAACTACAGTATTACAGTTCCTCAGGGAGGCAAGAGTCTGACATTCTCATTCATTGGGATGTCATCCCAAGAAATCCTTATTGAGAATTTAACTCAAATCAATGTAAGTCTGGTTGAGGTGGAAGTTGGGCTGGAAGAGGTCGTTGTAGTCGGTTATGGTTCTCAGAAAGTAGCAAGTCTTACCGGTTCTGTTGATGTCGTAAAGCTACCGGAAATAAAAGAACAAGCCGCTGCTACCGAAAATGTTCTGAAAGCTTTGGATGGTCGTTTGCCCGGTGTTGTAACTACCTACGATGGAAATCCAAATGCCTCAGCAGTTACATTAATACGTGGTCTGGGTTCTTTAAATAGTAGTACTGCTCCACTAATTATTATCGATGGGGTACCCACAACCGCTGGATTAAACGAATTGCCTACAAATGACATAGAATCTATCCAAGTGTTAAAAGATGCGTCAGCTTCAACAATATATGGGTCGAGAGCTTCAAATGGAGTTTATATTATTACCACAAAGACGGCAAAGAAAGGAGTTCAAATAGAAATAAATTCCTCTTTCACAGCCGCATTTCTCCCAAAAGACCCTATTCCATTGATGAATACAGAACAACATGGTAAGGCACAATGGATGGCAGCAAGAAATGATGGTACTGATCCAAACTATGGAGTTTATACTTATCAGGACCATCAAGATGCCAACGGTAATTGGGTGCTTGATAAAATAATTCTGCCTGATTATTTGGATGCTGCACAAACCATGAAACCTGCTGATACGGATTGGGAGAAAGTAATATCGCAAACAGGACTATCCAACAATCAAAACATAACTGTTTCAAATGGAGGAGATCACGGGGATATCTTGTTATCCGCTGATTACTTGAATAGTAGGGGTACAACAAAAGAAAATGCATGGACCAGATCGAGTATACGTGTAAACTCAGACTATAGATTGTTCCATGATCGCATAAAAATAGGAGAAAATATAGCTATATCCGAAATGAGGTATACAGGAAGTAGCTATTTAGATATGACACCTAATATACAATCTATTATTCCTGTACACACCCTGGATGGTATAGGTTGGGGTGGCCCTGTTATGGGCATGAGTGATCGTAATAATCCATTGCTTGTGATTATGAACAATAAGCAAAACCATACTGACGATGTACGCATATTTGGATCCGCCTTTGCAGATTTTGAGATTATTAAAAACCTCCATTTCAAATCTACTTTGGGTTGTGATTATGATGGTTTCTGGTACCGAAATATGCAATTAGAGTATACAGCTGGATTTATGTCACAAACATACTCAACGTTGGAAAATGATGCTAATTACGGTGGAAGTTGGACATGGAATAATGTCTTTAATTATAATTTTAACTTCGGTCCTAATGATTTCACGTTCATGATCGGACAAGAAGCAACAAAAGCAGCTGGTGCAAACTTAATGGGAGCACGTGATGGCTTTGCTAGTGAAGACCCTAACTATATGTATTTGGACGTTGGGCAAAGCAATGTACGTAATGGTGGCCTTGCTTGGGACAACGCTCAGAATTCATATTTTGGACGTGTAAATTATGATTACAAAAACCGATACCTGCTAACTGCAATCTTGCGTCAGGATGGTTCTTCTCGTTTTGGTTCAAACAATATGTATGCCCTATTCCCATCAATATCAGGAGGTTGGGCTATAAGTGAGGAATCTTTCATGAAATCTATTGCATGGATATCTAATTTAAAAATTAGATATGGTTGGGGAAAAACAGGCAACCAAGCAATAGCTAACTATGCATCTTATACCCAATATCAAGCACACTATGGAGACGACGATTGGCCCTATAATCAGGGTACTGCATATGATATTTATGGAGCAGACCAAGGGAATCTCCCTTCGGGTTATATACTTCTCCAATTGGGGAATGCAAATTTAAAATGGGAGGCTTGTACTCAGCAGGACTATGGAGTTGATTTTTCTTTGTTTAATAAGAGGTTAACGGGTACATTTGATTATTATCTTAAAACTACTACTGACATTCTTGTTGAACCGCCAACCCTTACCGTTACCGGTGCCAATGCATCTTCTTGGTACAACGGTGCAACAATGAAAAACTGGGGTTGGGAAGGTACACTCTCATATAACAATAAGATTGGTGATTTAGGCTATGTTATTTCAGCAAATGGATTCCATAATACAAATGATATGGTATATGTTCTCCCTCAAGCTCTTGGTGCATATCCTGGCAACGGAAGCACTCAGACCATAATAGGACACCCATTGAATTCACTTTATGGTTATGTGGTTGAAGGTATTTTCCAAAATCAAGCGCAGGTTGATGCTGCTCCTGCTCAACCAGGCAAGGGTGTTGGTCGTTTGGAATATAAAGATATTAATGGTGATGGCAAAATTGATGCCGATGACCGTACATGGCTAGGTGTTAATGAACCGAAGTTATCTTGGGGTCTTAATATCCAATTGACATGGAAAGGTTTTGATCTTTCTGCGTTATGGAAATCAGAAATTGGTAGAAACGTAGATATGTCTAGTATAAAAGGATTTACAGACTTCTTTGGTTTCTTTGGAGGGCAGAACTATGGAACAAGAGTATTAGATTGTTGGTCTCCTACAAACACCACGTCAACTATTCCCGCTATTACAGCAGCAGATATTAATAATGAACACCGTTTCTCATCATATTTTGTGGAGAATACATCATATATGAAACTACAATCATTAGCCTTGGGATATAATCTGCCTGAATCAATAGCCAATAAGATAAAGATGAAGAAAGCTAGAATTTATGCTCAAGTTGAGAATTTGTGGACAATAAAACTGCCGGGAAATACCTTTACAGGATTCGATCCTCAGAATCCCAACATTCTCTATCCACTCCCAACATCCTATACTTTTGGTATTAATTTAATATTTTAATATCTTAAAAATTTAAAACGATGAAACTGTCTAAAAGTTTTTTAATATTTTGCGCTTTATTTACATTAATATCGTGCAAGAAAGACTTCCTTGAGTTAACTCCTAAGGGAGTCGCAACTCAAGCGATGCTATCTACCCCTGCTAATGCTGATGCGATGTGTATTGCCGCTTATGCAGCTCAAGGTAATGAAAGATATTATGATCACCCACTTAGTCCATGGCCTTATGGCGACCTAAGAGGAGGCGATGCTTATAAGGGAGGTGCAGGTGTTGGTGATCTGCCTGAATGGAACACGGCAGAAACATTTGTTAATATGACTACCGATGAACCTGGAGTAGCAGGTAAATGGGAAATTGAATACCAATGTGTTTCTCGCGCAAATCAAGCTTTAGCTATATTGAACTCGGTTGATTACCCTGAGAAAACTCATCGTATTGCAGAAATGAGGTTTTTACGAGCTAATAACTATTTTTGGTTGAAAGTTAATTTCAGGTATGTTCCTTGGTTAGATGAAACTATCCCCATTCCTCAATATACTAAGGTAGGAAATAATTTGACGGATGCGCAATTGTGGGGCAAGATTACTTCAGACCTCCGATTTGCTGTTGAGAATCTTCCTGCTACAAATACAGATGGAGCAGTTGGCCGACCGACAAAATATGCAGCAGAAGCTTACTTAGCCAAAGTATTGCTTTTTGAGGCTTATGAACAAGACGTAAATAACCAAGTGACCAACATTAACCTAGACACATTGAATGTGGTTGTTAAACTTTGTCAGGATGTCCTTAATAGTTCCGGAAAATCTTTGTTTCCTGATTTTTCGAGTAATTTTGCATGTGAATCTCAAAATGGCGTGGAATCGATATGGGCAATCCAGTTTTCGCATAATGACGGTACGCCTAAGGGACGTTTAAACGGGACTACTGAAGTTTGTTATCCTATGTGCCCACAGTATGGATGTTGTGGTTATCACAGCCCATCTCAAAATTTGGTTAATGCTTTCAGAACCGTAAATGGATTACCTGATTTTGACAAATTTAATACAATCGATATCGGTGGAGCTGCCCGTGTAAAATCGCATACCATTGATCCGCGTCTACTTCACACAGTGGCTATGGATAGCTTGCCATACAAGTATAAGGTAGATTTCATTTTTAACGGCGACACTTGGACTCGTCAGCCTCAATCTTATGGAAGATTCATGTCTCTGAAAGAATGTGTTATATACACTTGCGCTTGCTACCAACCTGTTAATCCTTGGAAAGACTCATCGAAAAATCGCGATGTATTGCGTGCTGACGATGTAATTCTTTGGGAGGCTGAAGCTTTGATACAGTTGGGTCGGCAAAATGAAGCATTACCACTTATTAACCAGATTCGTGACCGTGCAGCACAAAGCACAGCTTTATTAGTTGATAGTCTAGGACTTCCTACAGGTAATTTTGATATTAGAACATATATTCCTGGTGTCAATTGTGCTTGGACTAAGGATTTTGCATTTGAAGCTTTGCAATGGGAACGTAGACTTGAGTTCTCATGTGAAGGTTTTCGTGCTTATGACCTAATGCGTTGGGGTATTATGGCAGAAACTATGAATACATATTTTGATGTAGAGAGAACTCGTCGTGCACATTTAGCAAATGCTCATTTTACAAAAGGGAGAGATGAATACTTACCTATCCCTAAAGGTCAGATAGACTTGAGTGAGAATCTCTATAAGCAGAATGTAGGGTATTAATAGTAATCTAAAAGTTACAGTTTTCTTTAAAAACTATTTTTGGGATATTGAAGTTCCTCGCTACTTGCAGCGAGGAACTTCAATCCTCAATAAAGAATTTTATATTTTATGTTCGCTAAACCCGCGGCAAGCAGAGGGGGATGTGTTAACGGGGATTCAATCTTTTGCTTTCTGAATTCAAGTTTATTAGTATTGGTATTTCCGAAAATAGTTTTTTACATTTTATAAAATTGCATTTGTGTTCACTTATAAGGAATTTATATAGTTCCTAAATTTCTTTAAAATAACAAGTTGAATTTCATGGAATGGTATTCTTCTGTTCAATGTAGTAAGTTTATGAAAGATATCTTCTGTTTTGTAAAATTACTTAGCGTTTTAATTTTTGCAGGTTTATTTTCTTGTAACGGAGATAATCGCTCCAATAGTGGGCAAGTTGAATATACTGAACAAAATCGTCCAAAAGTACATTTTACTCCTGAAAAAAATTGGATGGGAGTACCAAGTGGTTTTGTCTATGCTGAAGGAGAGTACCATTTGTTCTATGAGCACAATCCAGATCGACCTGTATGGGGGAACTTGCATTGGGGTCATGCAGTAAGTAAGGATTTAGTACATTGGACAAATTTGCCGATAGCTATTTTCCCTGATAGCTTAGGTAATATACTTTCAGGATGCGTTATAATCGATATCAAGAACACATCTGGTCTAGGTACAGCGGACAATCCTCCTTTTATAGCTTTTTACATGCAGTTGGATGAAAAAAACCTAAAAAATAGTCAAAATAAAATTGGAATGCTATCTATTGCATATAGTATTGACAAGGGTTATAAATGGATAAAATACAAAGGAAATCCAATTTTTACGGGGACTCATTTTTTTTCAGATCCTAAAGTCTTTTGGCATGAACAAACCAAAAAATGGATTATGTGCATGGGAGTTAGTGATATGATAAACTTTTATTCATCGCCGGATTGTATTCATTGGGAATACATGAGCAATTTCAAGAAAAGGGAACAAGCAAATAACACTTTTTGGGAGTATCCGGAACTATTTCCTTTAACCGTTAAAGGTTCTAATGAAACAAAATGGGTGCTATTAGTTAACGAAAGTGGGGCTGATGCAGAGTATGCACCGACAGCGAAATATTTTATTGGAGATTTTGATGGACAAAGTTTTAAGGCAACACAATTAGACGCCAAGAAATTTAGCTATTGGCTGGATTATGGTAAAGATTTTTATGCAAATATCTCTTGCAGCAATGAACCAAATAATCGAAGAATTATTATTGGTTGGATGAATTGTAGACAGTATGCCGAACAGGTGCCGGCTGAAGTTTGGAGAGGTTCGGCAACTTTCCCGCGTGAGTTAAATTTGGTTAAAGATGATTTTCTTTACTTGCTTACTGCAACTCCGATAGCTGAAATAAGTAATTTATACGGAAAAGAAAAATCCATAAAAGATTTTGAAGTCTCGACGAATTCCAAGATTATTTTTGATACGCTATCATTTAATAAAACACCTACAGAAATTAAACTTGTTTTTGATATTTCTCAACAGCATTGGATTGGTTTCCCTCTAAGCTATGGCATTAAATTTCAAAACTCACGTGGTGAATATTATACTATAAAGTATGAAAATGACTTTGAGGATTTCTTTATAGATCGTAAGATTTCCACTAATAATGAATTCTCAAAGTTATTTAATTATAAGTTTTATTTATTATATCGTGCTAATGGACCTACGTTTGAATGGAGAATCATATTTGATAGTTCCTCAATAGAGTTTTTTGCTGATAACTGCAAGGTGTCAGTTACAAATACAATATATCCATCTGAGCCATTTCAGTCTATTGAATTATTTACTGAAAGATCCCCAATCCATGTATTGAATTGCTCTATCACTGAACTTAAATCAATTTGGTAAGAAAAGAATCTCATTAGGTATATCATTTCATAAAGCACAAAATATATGGAAAATATTAAAAAAATGGGCAACATGTCACAGATTGCCTACACTAAAAGAATAGAATATAAAAATGGTAAAGCAAATAACGTACATGCAATTCTTTGCAAGAATGAAAGGTTATCTTTTACCTTATTGGAGAGTATGGCTTTAGATATTTTTGATTTGTCTTATGCTGGGAATAATATGAGTTTTATTTCAAAAAATGGATTAGTTTCAAGAAATCTCGCAAATACGCATACCTATGATTTCTCAAAGTACTTTGGTGGCGGATTTCTATTTACATGTGGGCTTGATAATATAGGGAAACCCGATGGTGATAAACTTTTCCATGGGGGTTTTTCATCCATTCCCGCACTTATTACCAAGGAACAAATGCTTATTGAAAATAATAAAATTGTATTAGAAGTCGAAGGAAAAATATTTGATACTGCCTTATTTTCAAAAGATATTGAGGTTGTTAGAAATTATAAAATATATAACAATAAGATAATATTGACAGATAAAGTTATAAATCGCGACTTTCTTAATCAGGATATTATAATGCTTTATCATTTTAATCTTGGGTACCCCATGTTAGATAGTTGCACGAGGTTTAGCGCTAATATAAGTGGTACTATGTGTAGAACTGAGAATTGTGTTCTTGAAAATTATAATATTATGAATGAACCTATTGATAAATGTTTTGAAGAAGTATTTATTCATTCGGTTGATGGAGATATAGCAAATGTAGTAGTCGATAACACTAAACTCAAACAAAAAATAAAATTCAGTTATAGTACAGAATATTTAAAATATCTGATTGAATGGAAATCCATGCAGTCGCGAGATTACGTTTTAGGTATTGAACCTGCTACTAGCCATTTAGATAATAAACAATTCATTACCCTAAAAAATGGTCAAAGCATAGAAAATAAAATTACAATAGAATTTATTGCAGATTAACTGAGTTAAAAATGGTAAAGGCTAATCCGGTTTTTAATATTTATAAAGACAATAAACAACAGTTTTTAAAATAATGAAATATTTTTTAATGTTTTTAGGAATGGCATTCTTACTTCATTTTACCGCAACTGCTAAAATACCAATTTTGGATGCAACAATGTTAATAAAAGGCGATATCGAGGCACCAGGACGAATACGTCACGTTGAATTAAATGACCCAATAAGTTCGTTTTGGCATTTTACAATTTCCGAAAGAGTCGGAACACCGTTTTGCCCAAGTGGAACTTTCATTAAAGTTGAAAACCTAAAAGCTTAGAAGTTATTTTCTACAATTCTATGGTAAACAAGCTATTAACTGTATAATTTAACCCATAATTTATTTATCATGAAACAATTTTTAATGATTTTTACAGCGTTCTTTTTACTGCATTTTACCTCAAATGCACAAGAACGGGCAGATACAACGAGAATCATGCCGGGAGATATATTAGCCGCAAGAAGAGTACGTCGTGCAGAACTGAACGATCCTATACGTCCTTGCTGGCATCTTACGGTTGCAGAAGGAACCGCTATGCCATTTGATCCAAATGGTGCTATTTTTAAAGATGGAATCTATCATCTTTGGTATATTTATCAGGTTGAAGGCAGTCATCATTGGCAACATCTTTCAAGCATTGATCTGTTTCATTGGCGTTGGTATTCAAACGATTTGCAACACAATCCAGGCGATCCTGATAATGGAATTTTCAGCGGTAATGCTTTCTTGGCAAAAGATGGTAATGTGGTAATTGCATATCATGGTGTTGGTTCAGGAGGGAATTGTGTAGCTTATAGTAGTGATAAAGAGTTGAATATATGGGAAAAATCTAAAGCGAATCCAATAGCAAATCCGGGATGGGATCCATACATGTGGCTCGAAGGAGATACTTACTATCAAATATCGGGTGGAAAACCTGTTTCTTCCGGAAAGCCTAATCCTCCGATTTTATTTACAGGGAAGAACTATGATAAACCAATGAAAGAAATTGGGAATTTTATGGCTTTTGATATGCCAGGTGTGGATGATTTTGAAGATGTGTCATGTCCTGATTTTTTTAAGATGGGAGATAAATGGGTTCTGGTCTGCATTAGTCACATTCGTGGTGCAAGATATTATATTGGCGAATGGGACGGGAAACAGTTTAAACCAGAATCTCATTATCGAATGAACTGGCCTGGGGGCACAATGTTTGCACCAGAAACATTGGTTGATAATAAGGGGAGGCGTATTCTATGGTCATGGATTGTTGATAGAAAATCAGGAGTCTCAAGTGGAACAATGTCAATGCCACGAGTACTTACACTTGCTAAAGACAAACTTTCGTTGAATATTGAACCACCAACAGAAGTAGAACAACTTAGGTATAACCCAACCGAAGAAAAGCCATTTGCGATTGCAGCAGGTCAGTCGGTAACCTTAAACAAGGTTTCAGGAAATGTTCTTGAAATGGATATAACTATTGATCCGGGTAAAGCAAAGCGCTTTGGACTCAAAGTATTTTGTTCAAAAGATGGGCGTGAACAAACGCCAATTGTAATCGACAGAGAGAAGAATATCTTGCAAATTGATATGAGACCGTCAAGTTTAAATAAACCAGACTATCGGGAGTTTGTTATGGTAAGAGAGCCTAACCCAATCGTTCAAACCGAAGATGCCCCTTTCACACTAAATCCTGGTGAAAAAGTACATCTCAGGTTATTTCTTGACAAATCAATCTTAGAGGTCTTCGCAAATAGTCATCAATGTATAACACAAGTTATTTATCCTACTCTTGAAGATGCCATACATGTTCAAGTTTTTGCAGATGATGCTCCCATCAAGGTTGAAAACCTAAAAGCATGGAAATTATTTCCTGCAATGCAATGGTAAACATACTATTAACTGTATATTTTAATCCTTAAATGTTTAATCATGAAACAATTTTTACTTTTACTAACAGCTTTCTTTTTAGTGCATTTATCTGCAGTATCGCAAGAAAAACCAGCACCAGTTCCTGCTCTTGTTAATGCAAATCAAGATATTCCAAAAGAAGTCATTAAAGCAACCCGTGAATTCAGAGAACGCTTGTTAGCAGACCCCTATCGACCAGCATATCACTTCTGCATACCGGAAGGTAATGGTATGCCAGGTGATCCGAATGGAGCTTTTTATAGTAAAGGGCGTTATCATCTGATGTTCCTTTACAACAGGAGTGGTGATGGTTTCTCATGGGGGCACGTATCAAGCAAAGATTTGCTGAGTTGGCGATTTCACCCCGATGCTATATTCCCAGGTGATGGTGATGATGGCTGCTTCAGCGGGGGAGCTTTTGTGGATGACGATGGTTCTGCCATATTATCTTACTGGATGCTGTGGGGAGCTAAAGGAATTGGTCTGGCACAAAGTGCAGATCCTGATTACAGTATATGGGAGAAATCAAAGAATAATCCGGTAATAAAATCAACTGAATGGGGTATAACCGATACGAAAGATGCATCAGGTGAAGATATACATTTCGGTTCAGCAGACCCGTCTAATATATGGAAAAAAGATGGTCATTATTATATACTGACGGGGAATTTACTGTTGCTGAGAAAATACGGATCGCGTGGACATGGTTTGCCGGCAAATGATTATGAAAAGGGTTCGCCTCTTCCTGCTGACTCTGTCAGTTACCAGGGCGATCACTTATCGTTATTTGTTTCTGATGATTTAAAGCAATGGAAATACATGCATGATTTTTATAAATCTGAACGCCGCTGGACAAGCAAGACGGAAGACAATATGTGTCCCAGCTTTCTTCCTTTGCCTTCTGATCCAAGTGGAGGTAAACCAAGCGGAAAGCATCTGTTGCTTTTTATCAGCCATAACAGGGGGTGCCAGTACTATGTAGGCTCCTATGCGAACGACCATTTCTTTCCTGAAAATCATGGTCGTATGTCATGGAAGGATAATGCTTATTTTGCACCGGAAGCTTTAATAGATGGCAAAGGCAGACAAATTATGTTGTCTTGGATATTTGATGATCGTCCGGATTCGATAAAGAATTATTATGGATGGACAGGTACTTATGGACTTCCTCGTTCGTTGTGGCTTGGCAGCGATGGAACACTGAGAATGAGGCCGATAAAAGAACTCGAGACTTTGAGAATGAAAGAGGATATGGTTTCAAATGTGAAAGTAAACTCAGGTAGTGAAGTAAAATTAAACAAATTAGGTAAAGAATTAATGGAACTTGAGGTTACAATTCAGCCCAATAATGCAATGCAATATGGTGTAAAAGTATGTGTATCAGACGATGGTCGTGAAGAAACTCTAATTTATTATGATAAGTCAGACAAGAAATTGAAATTTGACACGAGAAAATCAGGTTTACAATTTGGTCGTAAAATAATTGAAGAAGCACCATTAGAACTTAAAAACGAAGAACCACTTGTTTTGAGAATATTCGTTGACAAATCAATAGTTGAAGTATTTGCCAATGATAGGCAAGCCATAGGACGTATGATTTATCCTACACTCGGAGGTATGGGAATAAGTATGTTCTCTGAAGGAGGAAATATTGAAGCAAAAAGTGTCAAAGCGTGGGAATTGAGTCCTTCTAATCCGTATTGAAATAGTTAAAAATCTGAAATATCGTTTTCTTAATGCTGATTTTGCTTGTGCATTTTATTACAAATGCACAAGCAAAATCAGAAATAACTAATAGAATCAAGATCGTTTTGGTTGTATTAGCAAATCCTGAGCAAAAGGGAAGTAGTGCTAATTAATTATAATCTAGCCCGATGTTTTTTCAGAATTTTTTTGCAAAAAAACTGCATATAATAAAATTACAGAAAGTAATTGTTTCAGTCGCACTCAAAAATAACAATTCAACAATGCCTAAATGAATACAATAAATAGATTTATAGCATTTTCTATAATAGCACTTGCCTATGCTTGTACTCAGTCAAGCCTAACAAACAAAAGAACAATAGTTCACGATTTGTCAATTATCATTTCTAAACAGTATCTGAATTTGCCTGTATCACAAGAAGTAGATCGGGCAAAAATGAGTTTTGAAGTAGATGGAAAACCGGAATTAGACTTTGATATTCGGATAGCACCTTCTAAGCCTGATTATTGGGTGTTTTATGATGTTACCCCTTATAAAGGAAGAGTACTTAAAATTAGTTATGAGGGCAATCCGGAAGGTTTAAAAAAAATCTATCAGGATAATGCTATTGCAGGTCAGGATAGTTTGTATAAAGAGTGCAATCGCCCACAGATTCACTTTACTACTCGTCGTGGCTGGAACAATGACCCTAATGGGTTGGTATCTTATGATGGAGAATATCACTTATTTTATCAACATAATCCGTTTGAACGCGAATGGGAAAATATGAGTTGGGGACATGCTGTTAGTAAAGACCTTATTCACTGGGAAGAATTGTCGGTTGTTTTGTTCCCTGATAAGCTGGGTGCAATTTTCTCCGGTACTGCTATAATTGATTATAACAACACTGCCGGTTTTGGTAAAAATGGCATTCCCCCTATGATCGCCTTCTATACTGCCCATAGCTCAGATAATGAGAGACAATGCATTGCATATAGTTTAGACAAAGGACGTACTTTTACAAAATATGATGGCAATCCTGTAATTAATTCTAAAGAAAAATGGAATAGCGAAGATCTTCGTGATCCGAAAGTATTCTGGTATCAGCCAACAAAAAGATGGGTAATGGTCTTATTTGAACGCGATGGCAATTCAATTTATACCTCAGGTAATTTAAAAGAATGGAATTATGAAAGTCACACACCCGGCTTTTGGGAATGTCCACAGCTTTTCGAATTGATGGTAGACGTAAATGTGAATAATAAAAAATGGGTTATGTATGGAGGCTCGGGGACTTATATGATAGGAAAGTTTGATGGAAAAATTTTTACGCCCGAAGCAGGCAAATACTACTATGGCAACGGAGCCATATATGCTGCTCAGACATTCGATAATATTCCCAGTTCCGACGGTAGACGTATCCAGATAGGATGGGGTCGTATTCAACAGCCTGGGATGCCTTTTAATCAAATGATGCTATTGCCTACCGAGTTAACATTACGTACTACCAAAGAGGGTATTAGATTGTTTAATGTTCCGGTAAAAGAAGTCGATATGTTACAAGAAAAAGAATATACGTGGGAAGGGATTGACGCAAATAACGCATCAGAAGTATTACAACAGTTCAATGATGCAATTAGCATTCGTATTAAGACCTCCATTAAGTTATCACTTTCCACCGATGCTGGTCTTAATTTGTTTGGACAAACCTTATTTAGATATGATATGAGCTTCAATCAAATAAACGGATTTTTTTATTCTCCCAATGACCGGACAAGTATGGAAATAAGTGCCGATATCATAATTGACAAAACTTCGATAGAAGTATTTGTTGACGGAGGCGCATTTTCATACGCCATTGAACGGAAAGCCGTTCCTGAAAACAAGGATGGTTTTAAATTCTTCGGTAAGAATATTGAAGTGAAAAATCTAAAGGTTTATCCCATGAAATCAATATGGGGGAATTAATTCTATAAACATATAATATGAAAGGGTCAAAAATAATTTTTAAATTATTATATTTATTACGGGTATTCTTTACAATGGGGTTTGTGGAACTTGTGGGAAAAGTTTCGAATTTTGGAAAGTCGTCGTTTGATATGAATTTTTTGGTCGAAAATTTTTAGATATTAAAAAGAAAAATAGAATTGAAGTTTAGTTTGATTAGATTAGTAATTAGATTAAAACATCTCAATAGATATATTCGAGATTTTAAAAATGAATTTGTAATTTGCGATTGATAACAAGTTATTAGGGAAAGAATTTAATAAAATATTTCGAGTTGATAAACAAATTCAATTTGATAATAAAATGAAAAAATGCTATTACCAACAACCCGTTATACAAGGCAGGGACTTCTGTGGATTGCTGTCACTAGCACATAGCTTTAGTTTCCTTATCGTGGGATACGGAAGCGCCCGCTAATTCCAACTATAGCAAACGATTGGCCGTTAGAATAATATTGTACATTTAATAAGAAAAAGAATGGCAGCCGCTAACTCGGTTGACGGTTAATTGACTTCGTCTGCCAGACACTAATGGCAACTAAACCAAACTGCCAGGCTGTCAGACTGTGTAATAACCAAACCTGTTGGTCATAACTCTTATGCCAGTGATTCTTCAATAGACAATGGGTTCTGTATCTTAACTATATGAAATTCATACAAGGACAAAGTAGAGATCAGATCAATTTTTTTCCAGTTTCACTGGGCCATTCCATCGACCCCGAAAATGAAGTGAGGATAATCGACCTTTTTGTGAAAAGTCTTACTATTAAAGATTATGGATTCAGAACAGATTTTACAGAAAACAGCCGTCCGGCTTATCATCCCACTTATTCGCTTAAACTCTTTATTTACGAGTATTTGAATAAAGTGCCTTCATCAAGGGATCTGGAAAAAGAATGTAAAAGTAATATTGAACTAATGTGGCTTTTAAAGTGTCTCAAACCTGATCATAACACAAATTCCAATTTCAGGAGAGACAATCCAAAGGCTATTAAGAATGTATTCAGGACAACAGTTCAAATTGCCAGGCATTTTGATCTTATCGGAGGAAAGCTCATTGCCAGAGACTACTAAGCTCCCGGCGCAAAACAGCAAGAAGAATAACTATAACCAAGCTAAGATAGACAGACTCCCGTTGTGAGTAATTTATACACACTCAAAAAATTCATTTGATAAATGATAGAAACTTTTTTAGTCTCAATAGCTGTATTATTACGAATATTTTCTAATCCATTTGGAAATGTTTTTCAAAAGCAACTTACAACAAAAGGGATCCACCCTTTAATTGTAAATTTTCTGACTTATTTTTTATTATCATCAGTTTGCCTCCTTATTGCTTTATTTATTCATTGGCCTGTATTGTCACGACAATTTTGGGTTTATTCTATTTTAGGGGGAATTGCAGGAGCAATAGGAAATGGATTCCTAGTTAAAGCTCTTCAATATGGAGAACTTTCGATACTTGGCCCTATCAATTCCTATAAATCGGTTGTTGGAATTATTGGCGGAATTATCTTGCTTGGAGAGGTACCTAATTTTTGGGGAATGCTAGGTATTGCATTAATCATTTATGGAAGCTATTTCGTTCTGGATACAACTGAAGAAAGGTTTTCTTTATCCCTATTGAAAAAGAGTGAAATTCAATATCGCCTGTGGGCGATGATATTGACCGCTATTGAAGCTGTATTTTTAAAGAAAGTTATTTTGGCGTCATCTACAACCATTGCCTTTATGAGTTGGTGTTGCTTTGGAGCAATTTTTTCATTTGTTCTGTTATTTATTTGCAGGCTGGATATAAAAAAAGAAGTAAAGCAAATTGATAACAGTTACTTCGGAAAGTTTGCCTTTCTTATAGTTTGTATTGGAACAATGCAGTTTACAACAAATTATACTTTTGAACATATGGCTGTTGGATATGCTTTATCACTCTTTCAACTTTCCACTCTTGTTAGTGTATTGTTTGGATATAGGTTTTTCAAAGAGCTAGACATTCGCAAAAAGTTAATCGGTTCAACCATAATGATAATAGGCTCTATTGTAATCATTCTTTTGAAAAACGATTAAAAAAACTACTCACAACTAGATAGGTTAGGTCAATTCCATTCATCAGCTAGAATAACTGAATTCTCCTACCAACTCTCTTTATAAAGCTTATACTCTTGCTGAGATATTCTCATTACTTCCATAAAATACTCATCTGTGAATACCTGTGCTGATGATTTCAACCAATTTTTAACTGTAGAGAAAGGTGTGAGTTCCTCGATAAATTCCTTTTCATGAAATAGTTGTTCCTCAGTCATAGATTCTAATAATTTCCGATATAAAGAATCTTTATCTCCTTGAAATATCAAATTGTCCTCTGGTATATTCGGGTTTATTATTATTCCAGGAGGTAGCACTTTCCCTTCATTTGGATCATAATCATAGTAAGTTGTTTTCACCCAATTATTATATTGGACCTTATGACTCTCACAACAATACTTTGCAGAATCTCGCTTAGCGTAAAATGTTTTTCTACAAAATAAACATGTCTTGATAATAAGATTACTTTTATTTACCATATCCTTTTTTCTCATATTCAGTTATATAAAAAATATTTATTAAGTTTCATTTACGACATTTCAGATTAGGTTTTTACGTTAATTATTATTGTATTAATCATATGGTCTGAAAAAAAATCACTTTCGCATCCAAGTGTGAAATAGCTATAATGCGATCATTTTTTACTTTAATTTTGTTTTGAATGCTGGTTCGTTAATTAGAAACATTCTCATAGTAGTGAATAATGGCTATAATGCAGTTTTTTTTTACGTTAAACTTGATATAAATAAGTTTAATTCTCAAAATGCTCTCATCCTAGCCAATAATCATTACAATGCGGTAAGATATTTAAGCTAATTTTACGTTAAATCTTATGCTTATTCTTATTGAAATTCTTACGAAAGATATTCATTAATGGTTTTGTAATGTCTTTTGGCCTCGTCAATTTTTTGTCTTTCTTCTACCATTCTTAGTAGGTAACCACTTCTCCTGCGCTATGATTTATCCTTTGAAATATTCATGATCCAGCTTTTTTAAGTTTTTCTTCAATTCCTTTTGTTTCTTGAGAAATATATATTTCATCTACCTTGGCATATTTTCTTGTCATAAATAGACTTGTATGTCCGAGCATTTTACTTACAGCTTCCATATTCACTCCATTTTGAAGCATAAGTGTCGATGCAAATGTTCTTCTTGCTGTATGAGTTGTAAGTGTTTTCTTTATGCCACAGATATCAGCAATCTCCTTTAAGTAGGCATTCATTTTCTGGTTTGTGGGAACAGGCAATAATACACCTCGGATAACACAAACTGGATTATTCTTGTACTTTTCAATCAACTTTTCTGCAACACTTAACAATGGTATTTTCGAAATGATATTCGTTTTTTTGCGGTATTTGCTTATCCATTTATGATTATCAATTCCCAGAATGATATTATCTTCAGTTAGCTCTTTTACATCTGAGAATGCAAGGCCTGTGTAACAACAAAAAATGAAAACATCCCTTATTATGTTCAGTCTTTGTAATGGGATATCCTTTTCACTTAATTTATCAAGTTCTATATGAGATAGATACGGTTTATCAATTTCTTCTATTTTGAACCCTATGTCTTTATAAGGGCTACTGCTTATCCATCCTTTATCAACTGCTATTCGAACGATCTTATTGAAGTTCCTTATGTACTTTACAGTTGTATTGTTCGCACACTTTTTTTCAGTTCTTAAGTATAATTCAAACCGTTCATAAATATCTTTATCAATATCACAGATAGGTAGATCATCAATCCCATATTCCTTATTCAGAAAAGCTTTGAAATGTTTAAGACAGGTAAGATACCGATCATATGTTGCTTTTGCCATCTGCGTATCAATCTTCCTAATACAATTATTGTTATGTTCGTTGAATAGTTTAATGATAGTTCTATCGATACGTTGCTTGTCTTGAAACATGTATTTGATACTCGCAAGGGTAGGTAGTTTACCCTCTTGTTCAGTCTTTAATTTGATTTTCTGGACCTTGTACCTTGCATTATCAATAGTTTCATTAACCAAATTTGAATTCCTGTCACTCCCTCTTGCCTTTTCCTTGTTTGAATCCCATTTTTCAGATTCCACTCCCACTTGCATGGATGTTTCCCAGCGATTCCCATTAATCGTGATTCTCATGAATAACGGAGCTTTACCGTTTTTAAGAAGCTTACTTTTTTTAATAAAAAAGCAGATAGAAAATGTCGAGTTTTTCATAGCTAAATTTTAATAAAGTTACAACCTATATCATTTACAAAAAATATGTAAATACATGTAAATCAATGCAAACAATGACATAGGTGGACTTTTGGAGGTGGATTTTATCTCCACCGATTTAACCTCGAACTATATGACAACCTTTGCATATATATGCATGGCGTAAAAACAAAAAAACCCTGAAAATGAAGACTTTTCAGGGTTTTGCATAAACTTGTAACTCGACTAGGCGGAGAGAGGGGGATTATTTTCAATGATCCCGGTGGAGAGATCCCTGCACCGACAAATCAATCCCGCTCCGCGAATATTTTTGTTTTTCCTCGCTTCCTTCAGAAAGCAAGCTTTCTTCGGAGCTTCGGTAAAACAAAAACCCTCCGCCGATTGGCGGAGGGTCTGATTTGTCGGTGCGGAGAGAGGGGGATTCGAACCCCCGGTACCCTTTTGAGGTACACACGCTTTCCAGGCGTGCCAGTTAAACCACTCCTGCATCTCTCCAAACTCTATGCACGGGGGTTAAAAACAGGTGCGCAAAATACAAAAAAAAAATTATAAAACGACTTGTCATGAGATTTCTCCAGCCAATGATTTATTAAGGTATTGTACAACTTCTTCAGTTGATGAAAACCTTCCAAGCAGATGCATCAGTTTAGTGACTGAGGCTTCGGATGTAATATCTTTCCCGCTGACAACGCCTGCAGCAAGCATCTGACGGCTTGTTTCATATAATCCCATTTCAACGCTTCCTCCCTGACACTGTGTAACATTAAATATTATTCCGCCAATATTTATAAATTGTTTCAGTTCGTCTAAAAACCATTGATAAGTAGGTGCATTGCCTGATCCGTAAGTTTCGATAATCAGTCCACGCAAACCTTCGGTCTTAATGACTGCGCTGACAAGTTTTTTGTTGATACCAGGGAACAGTTTGAGAATGGCAACATTGGTATCAAAGACATTATGAATAACCAGTTTTCGTTCCCTGGAAGGGTAGCTTATAAGATTGTTAAAATATTTTAAATGTAAACCGACTTCTGCAAGAGGATGATAGTTCGGCGAATAAAAAGCATCGAAATGTTCAGCACTCATTTTTGTTGTCCGGTTTCCTCGCGTAAGTTTATTATCGAAAAAAATGCAAACCTCGGGGACGGCGGGCTGTCCGTTCTCAGTAGCTGCGGCGATCTCTATTGCGGTTATAAGATTCTCCCGTCCGTCAGTGCGCAGAACACCTATGGGTAATTGTGAACCTGTAAGAATTACAGGTTTGCCGAGATTTTCAAGCATAAAACTTAAAGCTGATGCCGTATATGCCATTGTATCAGTGCCGTGCAGTATAACAAATCCATCAAATTCATCATAGCTTTTTTCTATTATTTCAGCTATCTTAACCCATACTCCCGGATCTACATTGGATGAATCATTAACAGGATCAAATGAAATAGAATGAAGCTCGTAGCCAAAATTTCTGATCTCAGGCACATGATCTGTCAGATGCCGGAAATCGATAGGGATCAGCGATCCTGTGTTAGGATCGTGTACCATTCCAATTGTTCCGCCCGTATAAATTATTAGTATTGAAATATGTTCTTTATTTTCCATTTTTTATGTTACAAATTGAAAAGACTTACCGAATTAGAATAAACAATAGACGCCGCATCTTCTTCTTTTATTCCAAAAATGTCAGACAGCTTCTTATTTATAATGCAAATATATGAGCTCTCGTTCCGTGTTCCCCTGTACGGAGCCGGTGCGAGATAAGGCGAATCTGTTTCAAGAACAATATGTTCAGGACCGGTTGACCTTACAACTTTATCCAGCCCTGAGTTTTTAAATGTTACAATACCCCCTATGCCGAGTTTAAAGCCCAGACCAATGGCTCTTTCAGCATCCTTGATACTGCCGGAAAAAGCATGAAATACTCCATTTAATGAACTACCCTTAAACTCCTCCAGCACTTCAAATACCTCGGGAAATGCTTCCCTTGAGTGTATCACAACAGGTAATCCTCTGGCTGATGCAAACTCAAGTTGTCTTCTGAAAGAAATCAATTGTTCTTTTAGAAAAGTTTTGTCCCAGTATAAATCTATACCGATTTCCCCGATTGCAATGATTTTTCGTTCATTGACAAGGTCTTCAATTTTGTCAAGTTGTGAAATATAATCTTCTTTAACAGATGTGGGATGAAGGCCGGCCATAGGATAACAGATACCCGGGTATCTTGCTACTGCAGAGAGCATCTGCCCAATTGACAGTATATCAATATTTGGCAACAGCATTTTTCCAATACCATTACCAATCGCCCGCTTTACCACTTCATCCCTGTCTGAATCGAATTCAGGAAGATAGAGATGTGTATGAGTATCAATAAACTGCATCAAACCACCCCCTGTGCAATCATAGCGTTAGCGACCTTCACAAAACCTCCTATATTGGCGCCATCAACATAGTTAATAAACCCACTCTCCTTAGTACCGTATTTCACACATGTTTTGTGAATGTTCTTCATAATTGTATGAAGCTTATCATCAACTTCTTCCCTTGACCATGGGAGTCTCATTGAGTTTTGTGTCATTTCAAGTCCCGAAGTGGCAACACCTCCGGCATTGGCTGCTTTTCCCGGACCATAAAGTATTTGGGCATTGAGAAATACCTCCACAGCTTCAGGTGTTGAAGGCATATTAGATCCTTCAGACACACATGTACAAGCGTTGCTAACCAGTAATTTAGCCTCCTCCTCATTTATTTCATTCTGTGTTGCACACGGCATAGCTATATCGCATTTAATGATCCACGGCCTTTTCCCTTCGAAATATTCAACTCCGAATTTTTCAGCATATTCTTTAATTCTTCCCCGTCTGACATTTTTAAGTTCCATGATGAAATTAAGTTTTTCAGCATCAATGCCTTTAGGGTCGTAGATAAAGCCATTTGAATCGGAAGAAGTAACCACTTTCCCTCCAAGTTCCGTCACCTTTTCTGCAGCAAACTGTGCCACGTTACCAGATCCTGAAATGCATACGACTTTCCCTTTTAAACTATCTCCGCGGGTAGAAAGCATCTCCTCTGCGAAATAGGTAGCTCCGTATCCTGTTGCTTCTGGGCGAATGAGAGAACCACCCCATTCCATACCTTTGCCAGTAAGGACACCGGTAAATTCATTTTTAAGCCTTTTATACTGGCCGAACAAAAATCCAATTTCTCGTCCGCCTACTCCTATATCGCCGGCTGGAACATCCGTGTCGGGGCCAATATGACGAAAAAGTTCCGACATGNNCATGAAACTCTGGCAGAATCTCATAACTTCGTTATCCGATTTGCCCTTTGGATCAAAATCAGAACCGCCTTTCCCACCACCCATCGGCAAAGTTGTAAGGCTGTTTTTGAAAACCTGTTCGAATGCAAGAAATTTAAGTATACCAAGATTAACTGTCGGGTGAAGCCTGAGTCCTCCTTTGTACGGCCCTATGGCGCTGTTCATTTCAATTCTGAAACCACGGTTGATCTGAACTTCACCTTTGTCGTCGAGCCAGGGAACTCTGAAGATAATCGTACGTTCAGGTTCTGCAATTCTTTCCAGAATTTTTGCATGTTTATACTTGGGATTTTCTTCTATAAATGGTATCAGGGATTCTGCAACCTCCTGAACAGCCTGGTGGAACTCGTTCTCACCAGGATTTCTGGCTTTGATCATGGCCATGAATTGTTGTACTTTCGGATCCATAGTAAATAGTTTATTAAAGGTTAATTGGAGATATAAAAGTATAAAAACAAAGCCATATATCAACTGATTTTTGGTGTAATAACTTTGTAAAGATTAAGCCGGAAGCCTGAAGTCCGGAGTCCGAAATGCATAATGAAAAATCTAATCCTGGGTCTTCTGACTTCTGACTTCAGACCTCAATTCATACTGTGCGATAAAGATTCCCCGGAGAACATTTTAGTAATCCTTTGAATTCCATTTGAAGAAGAAGGGATGACAATTTATAAACAGGAATATCTAGTGTCCGGCAAATTGAATCAATGGTAAGTTCCCCTTGTTTTGAGAGCAACTCATAGATAACCTTTTCATTATCATCAAGTTCAGAAAATAATGTTCTCTGGATCACAGGCTTCAATTTTTCAGGCTTCCAGTTAAGAAAGTATTCAATATCATCTGAGCATTCAGTAAGAAACGCTTTGTTATTTCTAATAAGGCTGTTACATCCGGCTGACCACTGATCATCCGGCCGGCCGGGTACGGCAAAAACATCGCGGTTATATGAGTTTGCAATGTCAGCAGTGATAAGTGCTCCTCCTTTAATACCGGATTCGACGACAAGAGTGGCATCTGCAAGTCCGGCAATTATCCGGTTTCTTTTCAGGAAATTATTACGTTCGGGAAGGGCATCAGACAGGAAATCGGTCACCAGTCCGCCTTTATTAACCATTGCCCTTGCTGTTGAAGCATGAATTGCTGGATATGTAGTTTTGAATCCATGTGCCAACACTCCGATTGTCTGGAGGTTATTTGAAAGAGCTGCCTTGTGAGAAGCAATATCAATTCCGTAGGCCAGACCGCTGACAATAATAAGATCAGAATGGCCCACTGCCAGACCTTCGACGATTTTTTCACACAACTCTTTCCCGCGCGGCGTGGCGTTCCGGGTACCCACGACGCTCAGGATCTTTGAGGCGTCAAGATTACAATTTCCCTTGAAGAAAAACACAACAGGTGAATCGTCACATTGCCTTAACCTGAAAGGATAATCAGGATCCAGATAAAAGTAGGTCCTGATATTGTTTTTAGTGACAAATTCTGCCTCTTTTTCTGCAGTATCGAGATAGGTTCTCTCACTTATATATTTTGCTATGCCGGAACCTATTCCCGGTATTTTGATAAGATTTCTATAAGGTTCATGGAAGATTGCCTCAACACTTCCAAAATGAGACACAAGTTTTCGGGCATTAATATCACCAATGCGTGGGATCAAACCTAAAGCAATTTTATGCTTAAGTGGCACCTCTGACATAGCACAAGAAATTGAGACAGGTAAAGATAAAAAAAAAGAGCTGGCTAACCAGCTCCTTTTCATTTAAAAAAAACCTAAAATATAATAGTTGTTATTGTGCCTAAATTACACCCATATCGAGCATTGAGTTTGCAACTTTCAGAAATCCTGCAATATTGGCGCCTTTCACATAATCGACGTAGCCATTTTCCCTTTTACCATGATGCACACACTGTCCGTGTATATTGCACATGATTTCATGGAGACGGTCATCAACTTCCTGCCTGTTCCAACGGAGTTTCATTGAATTTTGGGTCATTTCAAGCCCTGAAGTGGCAACGCCTCCTGCATTTGATGCTTTACCCGGGGCAAAAAGCAAACCATTTTTCTGGATGATTTCAACTGCTTCGGGAGTGCTTGGCATATTTGCTCCTTCACAGATACATATGCAACCGTTATTAATCAGTTTCTGAGCATCTTCTCCGGTCAGTTCATTCTGAGTTGCACATGGCAGAGCAATATCAACCTTTACTTCCCATGGATGTTTTCCTTCATGAAATTCAACGCCTTCAAATGCATATGAATATGGTTTAACAATGTCTTCATTTGAAGCACGAAGCTCAAGCATATATTCTATTTTTTTGCCTGAGATGCCTTCAGAATCGTAAACATAACCATCCGGACCTGATATTGTAACAACTTTTCCTCCCAGCTCGGTTGCTTTAAGAGCGGCGCCCCATGCGACATTTCCAAAACCACTGATTGCCACTCTTTTTCCTTTGAATGATTCCCCTCTTGTGGCCAGCATCTCTTTAGCAAAATATACACACCCAAATCCTGTAGCTTCGGGACGGACCAGAGAGCCACCCCAGTTACTGCCTTTTCCTGTCAGAACCCCCGTATGCTCACCGGCCAGTCTCTTGTACATACCATAAAGGAAGCCAATTTCGCGGCCACCAACTCCGATATCTCCTGCAGGGACATCAGTTTCGGGTCCGATATACTTCCAGAGTTCCAGCATAAATGCCTGGCAGAAACGCATTACCTCGGCATTTGATTTTCCTTTAGGATCAAAATCGGAACCTCCTTTGGCACCTCCCATGGGCAGAGTTGTAAGAGCATTCTTAAAGATCTGTTCAAATCCGAGGAACTTCAAAATTGAAAGATTGACACTGGGGTGGAACCTGAGACCTCCCTTATAAGGGCCTATTGCGTTATTGAACTGAATACGGTAACCAAGATTCACCCTTACATTTCCCTCATCATCAACCCATGGAACCTTAAAAGCTATAGAACGGTCAGGCTCAATAATACGTTCAATAATATTTGCGGACTCAAACTGCGGGTTTTCGTTGTAAACATCCTCAATTGATTCCAATACCTCTCTTACTGCCTGTAAATACTCAACCTCTCCGGGATGCTTCTTTTCGAGGTTATTCATTATTCTATCTACATTCATTATTTTAATTTTTAGTTATAATTCAGTCTATAAATAAGCGATTCAAATTTGAGATTGTTTAAAGTAATTAAAAATGATAAATCTCATGTTATCAGATGATAACCTTCACACAGGAGAGGAGTACCGGTTTAAAGAATTGATTATTTTTTCCTTTTCTTTACGATTCAGTGCACTTATGTAAACAGGAGGATAGTTTGCCACTCTTCCCTGAATATTCTGGAAAAGAATTATGCTCTGAATAAGTCCAAAAAATTTGATTTCAATCTTATATCCTGAAAAAGTAGTCTTATTTATTTCGACAGAGTTTTTCCTGCCACCGACTATCCCGGCGGAAAAGTATCTGAATACTATATATTCTCCATCGTCAGAATAACTGATGAACTGATAATTGAGAATAATGGGCATTAAAGCCAGAACAAGCCAGATTCCAACAAGTATCACAGTCCAGGAACTCTCGTTAAAACCAAGGAACGGAAATTTTATAATCCTGGCTACGTATGCCAAAGCCAGGAAGGCCAGTAATAAAACTGTAGCCCCGAATAGTTTTATTCTGAGGCTGATAATTGTTTTGCTGTTGTCAAAAGTCATGGCGGTAATTTTATATAAAATTACTTTTTTTTAATACACGTCAATTGCTTTTCTGTGTTAACTCCGTGTAACTCTGTGTAACTGATATATAATAACTGCCACAGTTGCACAGAGGGAAAAGCGCAGAGATACACAGCGGGTCGAACATGCATTACCTACCTTCTTTCTTTAAAGAACTTCAGTAATAATTCGCTGCTTTCTTTCTCCATTACTCCCGATTCGACATTAGTTTTTGGGTGTAACAATGAATCAGATATTGTTCTGTATCCTTTCTTCTCATCCGCGGCTCCAAAAACAAGAGCCCCAGCCTGGCTCCAGCCTATTGCACCTGCACACATTGCACAGGGTTCAAGAGTAACATAAATAGTGCATTCCGTAAGATATTTTCCGCCAAGCCAGTTTGCGGCTGCCGTAATAGCCTGCATCTCCGCATGAGCCGTAGGATCTTTCAGTGTTTCGGTGAGATTATGAGCTCTGGCGATAATAATATCCTTGCAGACAACTATGGCACCTACCGGAACCTCTTGTTTTGAAAATGCTTTATTTGCCTCGGCTAGAGCTGCTTTCATGAACTTCACTTTATTATCCTGATTCATTCTGACAAATTTTGATGTCTAAAAATAGGAAGAAAATTGGGATTTTCGTTTCACACTTCAAACTGATAATTTTCTTACTTTTGCTGAAATCAATATTACGACGATGTACAGGACAAACACGTGTGGCGAGTTAAAAATAACCAATGCCGGACAGGATGTTATTTTATGCGGCTGGATTCAGAAATCAAGGGATCTGGGAGGTATGACATTTGTTGATCTTCGCGACAGGTATGGAATTACCCAGCTGGTCTTTAATATGGAAACTAATAAAGAGCTTTGTGAAAAAGCACGGAAACTGGGACGTGAATTTGTTGTACAGGTAAAAGGGAAGGTGAGAGAAAGGAGCAACAAGAATTTTAAGATGGAGACAGGTGAAATAGAGATAGACGTTAATGAACTTAATATCCTGAACAGAAGCGAAATACCTCCTTTTACAATAGAAGAAGATACCGATGGAGGCGAGGAATTAAGAATGAAATTCCGTTACCTTGATCTCAGACGGAATACAGTTAAAAATAATATTTTGCTTCGTCACAGAGTATCCCAGGAGGTTCGTAAATATATGGATTCAATTGGTTTTGTTGAGGTTGAAACGCCGGTACTTATTAAATCCACTCCTGAAGGTGCACGCGATTTTGTAGTACCTTCAAGGATGCAACCTGGTACATTTTATGCTTTGCCCCAGTCGCCGCAGACTTTAAAACAACTTCTTATGGTTGCCGGTTTTGACAGGTATTTTCAGATAGTAAAGTGTTTCAGGGATGAAGACCTGAGAGCTGACAGACAACCTGAGTTTTCACAGATCGATTGTGAGATGTCGTTTGTTGAAAGAAATGATATTCTTGAAACATTTGAAGGCCTTGCGAGGTTCCTTTTCAGCCAGATAAAAGGAACCGAATTCCCCGAACCCTTCCTTCGGCTTCCGTACCACGAAGCTATGGAATTCTATGGTTCTGATAAGCCTGACCTTCGTTTTGGCATGAAGTTTACAGATCTGACAGGTTTAGCAAAAGGCAATGGATTTGCTGTATTTGATACTTCTGAATATATAGGAGGGATATGTGCCGGAAATTGTTCAGAATATTCAAGAAAGCAGATTGATGAATTGACAGAATTTGTGAAAAAGCCTCAGATCGGAGCAAAAGGGCTTATATATATAAGGTGTAATTCCGACGGAACCTTCAAATCATCAATTGATAAGTTTTATTCACCTGATGAATTGAAAAAATGGACAATTGTTATGAACGCTGCCCCAGGAGATCTTGTACTTATTCTGGCAGGAGGGAAAAAGAAAACACTCACAGCACTTTCTGAACTAAGGCTGGAAATGGGTAACCGGTTGGGATTACGAACAAAAGACAAATTCGTTCCACTGTGGGTAGTAGATTTCCCTCTTCTTGAGTGGGATGAAGAGTCGAAAAGGTTCTATGCGATGCATCACCCTTTTACTTCACCGGCCCCGGAAGATCTTGAGCTAATGGAATCAGATCCGGGGAAAGTAAGGGCCAACGCTTATGATCTTGTAATAAACGGTGTCGAAATAGGTGGAGGGTCAATAAGAATTCATGATGCATCTGTTCAAAAATTAATGTTTAAGGTACTTGGATTCAGCGACGATGAGGCAAATGAGCAATTCGGATTTCTGCTTAATGCATTCAAATTCGGAGCCCCTCCTCACGGGGGAATCGCGTTCGGATTTGACAGGTGGGTTGCCATGTTCGGTGGACAGGATTCAATCCGTGATTTCATAGCATTCCCTAAAAATAATTCCGGGCGGGATGTCATGCTTGATACCCCGTCACAGATTTCAAACAAACAGTTAGATGAACTTCAGCTTATTCTAGGCAATAAAAAATAAGAAAAGCTATTTTACTCCTGCTGTAATTTGGTTTTAATAATGATGGCCCCTCCAGATCCTCTGCTACCGTAAATTGCAGCTGCAGTTCCCTTAAGCACCTCAATAGATTTTACTGAGGTTGGAGGAATATCAGGAAGAGAATTCATGTAAACGCCATCGACTATAATCAGAGCAGGAAGGCTGCCAAGCAAATCCTTTGAGTCCTGAATTATTACAGATCCCATGTTAATCCGGCATCCTGGTACTTCACGCTGAATCATGTCAGCAATATTAGAATATGAAGCATATTTTTTATTGGTGCCATCAATCTTGTCGACATCGGTTGTTAAGTTTTTCTTTTTAACAACACCATATCCGGTATTAACGCCTTGTTCGCCGGGGGCAGTGGTTTGATCAGCTGGTTTCTGAGAAGATGAATTTCCAAAATTAAAGTCAATCTGGGTTCTACCGCTGATCTCTTCTTCAGCGGTTCCATGACCGAAAGTGAAGATGCCAATTTTTGTTACAGGAGGTTTTACCTTAATTTTATAGTTGCCATTTTCATCCGTAACAGAATTGGTTTTCTGGCCATCAATCATAATTATAGCATTCACAATAGGTTTTTTAGAAGCATCCAGAACGGTACCCGAGATTGTTATCTTTTTGTTGTTTTTCTGAGCATTTACTGCTGTAATGCACAATGCTGATAATAGGATTAAAAGAAATAATTTTATTTTCATTATATCAAGAATTAATTATATTAAATTTTTTTATTGTTCTTTTTCTGTACCGTTTTTAAGGGTGATACTTATAACGCCGTTAGTACCATTAATACCATAGATAGCAGCTTCTGATCCCTTTAGTATCCTAATCGATTTTACTTCGCGGGGGTTGACATCATCTATACTGTTGACAATAACCCCATTTATTACAAAAAGCGGTGTGCTGCTGCCAAAGAATGAATGTCCCTGTTGGATCTGGACGCTTCTTCCACTCACCACCACCCCGGATACCTCAGCTCTTATCATCTGGTAAATATCGTTATATGTATTCATCTTCTTTCCTCTGGGTTTGGAAGATTTTATGATACTATCCTGTCCGACTGTTGCTTTTTTTGTGTTTTCAGATTTCAGAACATGCTCATTACTTACTGCCAGAAGGAAATCAATGGATGTTTGTCCGTTTATTGCTTTTTTGGAAGTTCCGTATTCGTGCGATCGGACTTCGATATTAATGGCTGAAGAGCTGACCTTAATTTTATAGGAACCATTATTTTTAGTTGATGTATTAGTTTTTAAATCGTCAACATAAAGAACTGCTCCGGCAACCGGCTTATTTTCGGCATTCAGTACTTTACCGGAGATTGTAATGAGTTTGTCAGAATTCCTGGCATCGGCATGCGCATAAGCAAACGGCCACAAACAAACAGTTATTAACAAGAAGATAAAATAATTCCTTTTCATATCAAACAGGTCTAGAAATACAGTGCAAGTTAACGTGTTGGTAAGAAACGTGCAAATATTTCAGGGTTAAATACACTTGCCTATAAGTGTGGCAGAAGTGCATTTTTCTATTAAAACCCCGACATATTCACCCTTTCTGAAATCACCACCTTTAAAAACAACAACTTTGTTTTGCGAAGTTCTGCCGGATAAATATTCAGCAGATCTTTTCGAAAAACCTTCAATGAGAACTTCAAAGATCATGCCAATATCACTTTTTTTCGATTTTGCCGAGAGCCTGTTCTGAAGTGCGATCATTTCACTCAGTCTTTCTGATTTAACTGGTTCGCTGACATCATCCTTGAGTTTTCTCGCTGCCTTGGTTCCTGGTCGTTCACTATATTTAAACATGTAGGCAAAATCAAATCCGGCCCATTCCATTAGCGATAATGACTCCTTATGATCCTCTGGCGTTTCAGCGCAAAACCCGGTTATCATATCGGTCGATATTGAACACTCAGGAATAATGGCGTGGATAGCTTTTATTCGATCCATATACCATTCACGGGTGTATTCCCGGTTCATAAGCTTCAGAATACGGCTGCTTCCACTTTGTGCCGGAAGATGAATGTGTTTGCAAATATTCTTATGCCTTTCCATTGTGTACAAAAGCTCATCGGAAATATCTTTAGGATGTGAAGTTGAAAACCTGACCCTTAAGAGCGGATTAATCAAAGCAACTTCTTCGAGCAATCCTGGAAATCCTTTAACGCCTTTTTCATTTTTCCAGTTATATGAATCAACATTCTGTCCGAGAAGGGTAACTTCCCTGTATCCCTTATCAAATAATTCTTTTACCTCTCCCAGGACCGATTCCGGGTTTCTGCTCCTTTCTGCTCCGCGTACATAAGGAACAACACAATAAGCACACATATTATTACAACCTCTCATTATTGAAACAAAGGAGGATACACCGTTTTTATCCATCCTCACGGGTGAAATATCAGCATATGTTTCTTCACGTGAGAGAAGAACATTAACAGCTTTATGACCTTCTCCCGCTTCAATAACAAGTGACGGGAGATCCCTGTACGCGTCAGGCCCCACAACAATATCAACTAGCTGATCGGTCTCAATCAGTTTTTCCTTAAGCCTCTCAGCCATGCATCCGATAATCCCGATTTTCAGATCATTTTTTTGTTTTTTCAGATGGCCGATTGCTTTAAGGCGACCCCATATTCTTTGTTCGGCATTATCCCGGATTGAACATGTATTTATTAATATCAACCCGGCATCTTTAATATTTTCAGTATGTTCATATCCTGCCTTGGAAAGAATCGATACAACAACCTCGCTATCAGCAACATTCATCTGACACCCATAAGTCTCGATATATACTTTCTTACTCATATTCTTTTTTTTTAAAAAAGGCTTAACGGCTCAACGGCTCAATGGCAAGACACTGATAAAAAAACATTTAAAAACCCCTGAACCCTTATACCTTTACGCCTTTACGCTTTTATGACTGTATGCCTTTACGCCTTTGTGCCTTAATTCCGGCACAAATCTATAAACTATGACCGAGGTTTGAAAGAATTATTTAATTTTGCAGTCTGTAAATAAATATTTAAAGTATGTCAGGACATAGCAAATGGTCAACCATAAAGCGTAAAAAGGGAGCAATAGATGCTAAAAAGGGGAAAAAATTCACCAAAATAATCAAGGAGATAATAATTGCTGCAAAAGAAGGTGGCGGCGACGCTGAATCTAATGCCAGGTTAAGACTTGCTATCCAGAATGCTAAGGGTGCCAACATGCCAAAAGATAATATTGACAGGGCAATTAAAAAAGCGACAGGCGCTGATGCTGAAAGCTTTATTGAAACTTCATTTGAAGGCTATGGTCCGTGCGGCGTGGCAGTATTTGTAGAGTGTCTGACAGACAACAATAACCGGACTGTAGCATCAGTACGATCGGCATTCAATAAGCATGGAGGTAACCTGGGAACAAATGGTTCCCTCACTTTCCTTTTTGAAAGAAAAGGGATATTTACAATAAAAAATGAAGGGTTGAAACTTGAAGATGTAGAGCTTGAAATGATAGATGCAGGTGCAGAAGATTTTGAAGTTGATGGTGAAATGCTCACTGTAACATGTGCCAAGGAAGATTTCGGAAGCGTGAATAAAAAACTTAATGAGCTTGGGATTGAACCTGAAGAGGCAGGACTGAAAAGGATTCCTCACGACACTAAAAAGCTCGACCTCGAATCTGCCAGAAAAGTCCTCAGGCTTGTCGATACACTTGAAGATGACGATGATATCCAGTTTGTATATCATAATCTTGAAATGACAGACGAACTGGCTGCTGAGCTGGGATAAAAATTTTTGCTACTTTTGCGACATGATAAGAAAACTCTTTTTGTTGTTTGTTCTTCTTTGCTTTTCAACAATGATTGTCAGATCTCAGTTTTATGTTAAAACATCAGATCTTTTTTCAGCAAATAATGACAACCCGCATATGGGTAAACTAAATATCATACAGGACCCGGCTTTGGATACCCTTATAAGCAGATATATTCTGGGATACATAAATCTGGAACAGAAAAACGGGTATGAAGGTATGGAAGGTTACAGGATTCAAATCTATAACAGTTCCAGTAGAAATGCACGGGAGGAATCAGGAAAAGTAAGAGCAGAATTTATAAACAAGTTTCCTGATATTGTTTCAAATCTCTTATTCGCAGAACCAGGATATTACAAAATAAGGGTAGGAGATTTCAGGACAAAAACCGAAGCAACAAGGTTTTTTTTATTGATCAGTAAAGTCTTTCCCGATGCGTATATCGTCCCTGATATTATAAATTTTCCGGACCAGAATAATAAATAATTATGAGCGATAACATCAAACACGAATGCGGCATTGCAATGTTAAGATTGAGAAAGCCGATGGAATACTATATTGAAAAATATGATATCTGGAATTATGGTCTGCAGAAGATGTATCTGATGATGGAAAAACAGCATAACAGGGGACAGGACGGAGCAGGTATTGCGGGAATTAAAATGGATGTGCCACCGGGAAACAGATATATTTTCAGACAAAGGTCGAATAAAGCAAATCCTATTAAAGAAATATTCGGACTTATTTATCAGGATATTGATGCAATAACCCGTTCTAATCCCGAGAGTCTTAAAAATCCTGATTTTATTAAAGAGAGTCTGCCTTTTGCCTGTGACATTTATCTTGGACACCTGAGATATGGCACCTATGGAAACTATAATATTGACTACGTACATCCTGTAAGCCGTGAAAATAACTGGAAATCAAAAAATCTGGTCATGGCTGGAAATTTCAACCTTACTAATGTGGGCGAAGTCTTCAGCAGCCTTGTTGAACTGGGCCAGAATCCGGTTGATTTTTCGGATACGGTAACAATACTCGAAAATGTCGGACACAGGCTCGATGAAGAAAACGAAAGATTGTTCCGCAAATTCAAAGAGGAGGGTTTTTCGAAAAAGGAAATATCTCCGATGATCGAGAAACATCTGGATGTTACTTCAATTCTGAAGAAAGCAAGCCGCAACTGGGATGGCGGTTATGCAATGGCAGGAATGGTAGGTCATGGCGATGCATTTGTTATGAGAGATCCGGCCGGAATCAGACCTGCATTTTATTATATTGATGATGAAGTAGTTGTGGTTGCTTCTGAACGCCCGGTTATACAGACTATCTTCAATGTGAGAACAGATGATGTTCTTGAACTTCCACCTGCGTCTGCAATTATTATTAAGGCATCAGGAGAAACTACAATCGAAAAAATCAGGGAAGAAACCGAACCCAGAAAATGTTCATTTGAAAGAATATATTTTTCAAGAGGAACAGATAAAGTAATATACAGGGAACGCAAGAAACTCGGTGAGCTTCTTGCTAACAGTGTTCTCAGAGTTGTTGACTATGATCTTGACCATACGGTGTTTTCCTATATTCCGAACACAGCTGAAAGTGCATTCTACGGGTTGATAAAGGGAGTCGAAAACTATCTCAATCAGGTAAAGATCGATCATATACTCAGCAGGGGAAAATATCTTGAAAGAGAAGAGCTCGAAAAAATCATTAACCAGCGACCAAGAGTTGAAAAAATAGCAGTTAAAGATGCCAAATTACGCACATTTATAACTGAAGACACAAGCCGCGATGATCTGGTCGGACATATCTATGATGTAACATACGGAGTGATCAGGAGGAACGTTGATAACCTGGTAGTAATCGATGACTCGATCGTAAGAGGCACAACCCTGAAAAAAAGTATAATAAGGATTCTTGATAAGCTTGATCCGAAAAAAATTGTCGTGGTATCGTCATCCCCGCAACTGAGATATCCCGATTGCTACGGAATTGATATGGCCAAGCTTGGTGATTTTATTGCATTCAGAGCCGCTATCGAGCTCTTAAAAGATACAGGTAATGAATCAATAATCAACGATGTATATCATGGAGCTTTGTCAGAGCTTCAAAAACCCGTTATTGAAATGAGAAATATGGTTCGTGAAATATATAAACCATTTTCTACTGATGAGATATCGGCAAAAATATCATCGATGCTTAAATCAAGTGATATAAAATCAGAAGTCAGAATAGTGTTTCAAACAATTGAAGGCCTGCATGAAGCGTGTCCCGGGCATCTGGGTGACTGGTATTTTACCGGCAACTATCCAACCCCCGGAGGGAATAAGGTAGTCAACCAGTCTTTCATTAACTATATTGAAGGAAGAAATATACGAGCTTATTGATTCTCGTGTGAAAACCATGTGATTTCAAAATCTTTTTTGTACGATGCAAGGTGCCTGTTGATCTTCTCAACGTATATATCCCTGAGCGTAATCATAATTCCGGTCTCCTCAACATCTCCGAATTTATGATTGATGAATGTACCGAAAGTCTTCATAGTCGGAGACAGATTCATATAAGCATTTATTAGTGGAGGAATATTCTCGTTGAGATTTCTGACCTCTCTTGAGAGGATCTTGTAATTTTCCTTATATCTCCAACCCCTGAAAAGTTTTTTCATCTCATCCTTATGGAGATCAATATTTATAGGATCAACAGGAGTAACCAGGCGATCAGAATCCCTGAAATGCCTCTTTAGAAAATAAAGGATCATATTTCTGGCTTTCGGATTAAAGTGAGGATACATAGTCACTTTCCCGAATAAATACTTAAGGTGATGGTTATCGATTATAATTGCCCCGAGTCCATCCCAAAGGTTATCAAGAGCAAACATGCTTTTCCTTCCCATGGAACGCGACTGATAATCGGGATGAACAAAAGACCTGCCAAGCTCCATCAGGTGAGGATAATATTTTGTCAGGAATTTATCGGAAAAATGAAAATAGGCTGATGATGCAAGCTTCGTAATGTCGCAGTTGGTACAGCCTTTTTCAGGGAAATAGTAGCGATATCCCCCGATAATCTCCTTGTTTTCAGGATCCCATACAATAAGCTGTTTCTGGGGATCAACCATAGCGGTGTCAAAATCGTCAATATCTATCTCTTTGCCGGTTCCCCCTCCGGCATGTCTGAAAGTGATTTCCCTGACCCGGCCCACTTCGTGCATGAGGGCAGGAGAATTATTATTATCAAAAACATATACCTCGTTATTGCCATTATTGGTCTTGCGCAGGAGCTTGTCGCTGGTCAGCTCGGCAATAATTTGATCTTTTGGTAATTGGGCAACAACTGGTTCCATCGGATATTATTAGAGGGGGTGATTTACAGGGATATTATGTACGAAATCTGACGCAATTTACTATTTTTTTTTGTTTCCCTGTCACCGGATAATAAATGATTCCAGATCATATGATTTGGCTTTGACCCATTCGGCCCACTCAGGGGCTGTTTTTGTTTTGTCGAATGTTCTCCAGGAAACAGGTTCTCCGAAAACCAGGTTGATCTCTTTACCTTTTTGTTTAAACATTTCATCGGCAAGATATAGCATCTCAATGTTTGCTTTTATACCCAGGTTCTTCCTGATATTGGCCAAAGCGTAGAAAAAATTGGAGTTTCTGCCTGAAATAAATGCAGGGACTATATCTCTTTGGTGTTCTATTGATTTAGTAATGAAACTTTTATGCCATTGAAGGTCCCTGATGACTCCTCTTTTTTTCCTCGAACATAGCCCGGCAGGGAAATAAAGGATCTGGCAATCTGAAGCATAAGCTTTCTCAAGCATAATGGCTGCCTCCTTTGCCTGGGCTCCATGTTTGTTTATAGGAATAAAGATGCCTGTCAGGTTTTTAATGCTGGTAAGTAAATCGTTCACAGGGAATATAATGTCACGAAAGTGTTTCGACAGTTCATGAATAAACACCAGTCCGTCTAGTCCTCCCAGCGGGTGATTTGAGACAAATATAAATCTGCCTGATTCCGGTATCTTTTCACTCCCGGTAACAGTATAACTGATCTGGAAATGTTTCAATCCTGCAGCAATTAATTCTGAATCCTTCAGATGTCCCCATTTATTCAGAAACTCATTTAATTCATCCTGATGCACAATCCTTTTCAGATAGTTTATCACAAAACCGGGTATACCTCTCGCGAGTGCCGGATTTTTTGAATAAAGGACATTTTTGACATCTAATGTCTGATTTTCCGTTATGTCCGGTTCATTGCCCATCTATTATACCGTCTTAAAAAGTGTGGAAGGGCAAATTTACTGAAAAAAAACAAACCTTCAAGTTCCGTTTTTTTCCTATCTGAGCCTTCTCTGATTTGTCAGAAACCCTTCCCCCAACCCCTCCCCAGGTGGGAGGGGCTTAATTAATTTAAACTCAGAGTTATCCCCCCTTCTCTCCTGGGAGAAGGGGCAGGGGGGATGAGGCAACCTGCGTTAAAGGAAGGAGATGGAGAAAAGGTTAAGATCCATCGGAAGCTACGTGACATAAGTTAGTTTGCTTACACTCAGAGGGCAGCAGGTAAGCTTATGAATTAAAAGTTATCAACAAAAAACGAAAAAAAGTGGGGCAAGGTGGAGCAAAGTGGATATTTTTTCCTTATTTTAGGCCTTTAATTGAAAAAAGTCAGGATGGCCACATTCATCGGTGATTATACATGCAAAGTTGATGTCAAAGGCAGGATCATACTTCCCATGGCATTTAAGAAGCAGATGCCGACTGATGCACAGGATCGTTTTGTGGTTCGTAAGGATATCTTCGAAAACTGTCTTGTATTGTACGCAATCGAAGACTGGAACAGGCAGCTGGAAAAGATCCGGAAAAGGATAAACCAATATAACCGTGAGCAAAACATGTTCCTGCGGAATTTTTTTAAAGGGACTGCAGAACTCTCGCTTGACAACAATAACCGTATGCTTGTGCCGAAAAGATTAATGGATCTTATCGGAGCTGACAGAGATGTTGTTCTTGCAGGACAGGATGGAAGGATTGAAATATGGGCGGCTGACATCTATAATAAAATTGATATGCCCTCTGAAGATTTTGCCAACCTGGCTGAGAAACTGATGGGTGGGAATATAAATGAGCCTGAAAAATAATGGTTTACCATATTCCCGCACTGCTCAAAGAGAGTATTGACGGGCTGAATATACAGCCCGGCGGGATTTATGTAGATGCAACATTCGGAGGAGGAGGGCATTCAATGGAAATTCTTAAACGTATTAAAAAAGGGAAACTAATCGCTTTTGATCAGGATGAGGATGCTGCTATAAATGCTCCTGATGACAAAAGGTTTCTCTTTCTAAATCAGAATTTCAGATTTCTGAAAAATAATCTTCTCTTCAATAACATTACATCAATAGACGGCCTGATCGCAGACCTAGGAGTATCCTTTCATCAGTTTGATGAACCTGGCAGAGGATTTACTTTCAGACAGAATGCCCCTCTCGATATGAGGATGAATAAGAATGGAACTATTACAGCCAGTCAGCTTCTGATGACATTGGACGAGGAATCTTTGGCAGATGTTTTTTTAAGGTACGGCGAATTGTCGAACTCCAGAAGAATAGCCCGGGAAATTGTTGCTGCCAGAGCTTTTAAACCTATAGCTACTGTAAATGATATTGTTGAGACAGTTGGTAAACTGGCACCTTTCCGGCAGGAACATAAATTCTATGCAAAGCTGTTTCAGGCTTTAAGAATTATGGTCAATCACGAAATTGATTACCTGCAACAGATGCTTGAGCAGGCTTTTTCAATGTTGAACACAGGCGGCAGACTTGTTATAATCAGCTATCATTCGCTGGAGGACAGAGTGGTTAAAAATTTTATGAAGACCGGCAATTTTGAGGGTGAAGAAAAGAAGGATTTTTATGGAAATTCAGAAACGCCGTTCAGAATAATAAACCGGAAAGGAACAACCCCTGGTGATGAAGAGATAACTGCAAATAACAGGTCAAGAAGCGCAAGGCTAAGGATAGCAGAAAAGATATGACAGATGGAAGCGAATAAGGAGAATATCAAAGAAAACAACAGTAAACAGATAAAACCTGGAAATTTTATAAAGGAACTCCTGAGCGGGAGCATGGTCTCTGAAAAGATCATACTTAAGAACCTTGGGTATGTTTCGCTTATTACATTCCTTACAGCTTTGTACATAGGAAACAGATTTCATGCAGAAAAGATAACAAGAGAAGAAACAAAGCTCCTGAGAGAGGTTAAAGATCTCAGGGCGGAGTCATTATCAACTTCAGCAGCTCTGATGTATATAAGCAAGCAGTCTGAAGTATACAGTATGGTCAGGGAAAAGGGGCTGAACCTTGAAGAAATGAAAACTCCACCTTATAAGCTTTTGGTTGATAAGAAGTAAAGAAGATGGCAGCAAGAGAAGAAATTGTATGGCGGGGCGCACTGGTTTATTTTGCAATTGGATTACTGGCAGTTGTTTTGCTCGTACGCATTCTTATTCTTCAATATGTTCAGCGTGGCAAATGGGCGGACATGAGCGAGAAATATGTATTTAAAACCGCTGAAGTACAGGCAAACAGGGGCGATATACTTACCAGTGATGAACGCCTTCTGGCAAGTTCAGTTCCATATTATACAATATATATGGATACCCGAAGTAGCGGGATGTCATCCGATACATGGTCAAGCGGTATAAACGGATTATCGGCAGGCCTGGCTCAGCTGTTTCCCGACAAATTGGCTTCGGGCTGGAAATCAGCAATATCGGAAGCCCGAAGAAAAGGCGATCGGTATTTCCTTATAGAACGAAAAGTCGACTATGAAACACTAAAGAAAGTGAAGGGACTGCCGATCTTCAAGGAAGGTCAGTATAAGGGAGGCATGGTAGCCCAGGCAGAAGACAGGAGAATCCGACCGGGTGGTGAGCTTGCAGCCCGTACCGTAGGTTATCTCAATCTGGGTAGCGAAGGAAACGAGGTAGGCGTCGAGGGAGCATTTGATAAAGATCTGGCCGGCAAAAATGGAGTGGCAATAAAGCAACGGCTCACAGGCGGCGATTGGATAACTGTTGAGGGGCCAAATAGTGTCGAATCAAGAGATGGCAATGATGTAATAACTACACTCGACCTTGATCTTCAGGATGTTGCTACTACGGCTCTCATGAATCAGCTCAAAAAAAATGATGCTGACCATGGTTGTGCGGTACTCATGGAAGTTTCAACGGGTAATGTTAAAGCTATTGTAAACCTTGGTCTTCAGAATGATGGCGAGTATCACGAGACTTATAATTATGCAATAGGTGAAAGCACCGAACCAGGTTCGACCTTCAAGCTGCCTTCTCTTATGGCCGCTATAGAAGACGGTGTAATTGATACAAGCGATATTGTCGATACAGGTAACGGAAGTGTGAAGTATTATGACAGGACAGTCACAGATACAAAACAACATGGAATAATAACTGTAAAACAGGTATTTGAAGAATCATCTAACGTTGGAACATCGAAACTGATCTACGAACACTACAAAGACAGACCTAAAGATTATGTGAACAGGCTTTATGCTATGAGGTTGAATAAACCACTGGGTCTGCAGATAAAAGGAGAAGGGGAACCTCTTATCCGGTATCCGGGAGATAAATTATGGTCAGGAGTGTCATTGCCTATGATGTCGTATGGTTATGAAGTGCAACTGACTCCCTTGCAGGTACTTGCTTTTTATAATGCTGTGGCTAATGATGGCAAAATGATGCGTCCGCTTTTTGTAACTGCAGTAATGAGAAATGGCAGGATTATTAAAAGCTATGATCCTGAGGTCATTATCAACTCTATAGCATCACGGCCGACAATACGGAAAGCTAAAAAAATGATGGAAGGGGTTGTGGAACGCGGCACGGCAACCAATCTCAGGAATTCTAATTATAAAATTGCCGGAAAGACCGGAACTGCACAAATAGCAAAAAACAAGTACGGTTACAAAACCAACGCAAAGATTTCTTACCAGGCCTCATTTGTCGGGTATTTCCCGGCCGAGAGTCCTCTCTATTCATGTATAGTTGTAGTTAATTCCCCTTCCAACGGAGTTTATTTCGGGAATGTTGTGGCAGGGACTGTATTCAAAGAGATATCTGATAAAGTATATGCAACAAGATTTTTCAGGGATTTCAAGCCTGATAAAAAGGATGAGATAAAACCATCTGCACCCGATGCCGGTAACGGATACAGGGCAGATATTAATGAAGTGCTTAAAAACCTTGATGTCAGGTACAGGAGAACTTCCGATGACGACTGGGTAGCTACCAGGGAAAGTGGTGATACTGTGAGTCTGGCAGGCATAAAAATTCAGGAAGGTCTGGTGCCCGACGTAAGGGGAATGAGTCTGCGCGATGCAATCTTTCTCCTCGAGAACACCGGATTAAGGGTAAAAGTCAATGGCAAGGGGAAAGTGCTAAGACAGTCCCCCGAACATGGCGCGAGATATAATGAAGGAACTATAGTTTCTCTTGAGATGAATATGTGAAATTATGAAGATTGAAGAGTTATTAAAAGGAATTGAGACTATCTCTGTCAGCGGAGCAAAAGACAGAGTCATATCCGGAGTTGATTTTGATTCGAGGAAAGTGAAGAATGGATCCCTTTTTGTTGCTGTAAAAGGGTATAAATCCGATGGTCATGATTATATCAGATCTGCAATAGACTCAGGAGCTTCTGCAATTATCTGTGAGAAACTTCCTGAGAATCCGGAAAAAGGTGTAGTGTGGATAAAAACAAACGATTCTGCCAGGGCACTTGGGCAGGCAGCATCCAACTTCTTCGGAAATCCTTCAGATTCGCTTAAACTGGTCGGTGTAACCGGAACTAACGGGAAAACTACGATTGCTACTTTGTTGTATAGGATGTTTATGCGATTAGGTTATAAATGCGGTTTGTTTTCAACTGTCTGCAATTTTATTAATGAAAAGGAACTTGAAGCAACACATACAACCCCCGATCCTGTTCAGCTAAACAGGCTGCTATCAGAGATGGTTCGTGAAGGTTGTGACTTTGCTTTTATGGAAGTCAGCTCTCATTCTGCTGACCAGAAACGTATAGCAGGCCTTAAATTTAAAGGAGGCATATTTACGAACCTCACCCATGATCACCTTGATTATCATAAGACATTTGATAATTACCTGGCTGCTAAAAAGAGTTTTTTTGACTCACTATCTCCGGATGCATTTGCACTCGTAAACGTCGATGACCGGAATGGCAGCGTAATGCTTCAGAATTGCAAGGCCCGTCATTATACATTTTCAGTAAGGGGAATGGCCGACTACCGGTGTAATATTATTGAGCAGGGTTTCGAGGGAATGGGACTGAAAATCCAGGGAGAGGAAATCTGGACCAGATTTATCGGAGATTTCAATGCATCTAACCTCCTCGCAGTCTATGCTGCATCAGATCTTCTGGGTGCTTCACAAAAAGAGATATTTACAATTATCAGCGACCTTCATCCGGTTTCCGGCAGACTTGAAGTAATAAAGTCTGCCGGAGGGATTTCAGGTATCGTTGATTATGCCCATACACCCGATGCACTTCTGAACGTGATAAGTACAATTAATAAGATCCGTGAAGGCGGAGTTCAGCTTATAACTGTAGTGGGTGCCGGTGGTGACCGCGACAGGACAAAACGTCCGAAAATGGCTGCAATATCAGCAGAAGGAAGTACAAAGATCATCCTCACTTCCGATAACCCCAGGACTGAAGATCCGGAAAAGATTATTGATGAAATGGAAGTTGGAATAAACACTGATTTGAAAAGGAAAGTCCTCAGGATATCAAACCGGCATGAAGCTATTAAAACAGCAGTTATGCTGGCAAACAAGGGCGATGTGGTACTTATTGCCGGGAAGGGTCATGAAACCTACCAGGAAATTATGGGTGTCAGGCATCACTTTGACGACAGGGAAGAATTGAGAAATGCACTAATGAATAAATAAAAAGAAGAGGGAATGCTTTACTATTTATTTAATTATCTTGAATCTATTAATTTCCCCGGAGCAAGGTTATTTACGTTCATATCGTTCCGGTCAGCTGCCGCTGTTATAACATCCCTGATAATATCTCTGCTGATAGGGAAAAAAATTATTCTGTTTCTTCAAAAAAAACAAGTTGGAGAAGTTGTGCGAGATCTGGGACTCGAAGGGCAGTATAAAAAGCAGGGAACACCTTCGATGGGGGGAGTTATAATCCTGGCATCAATTATTATTCCTACTCTTTTATTTGCAAAGCTTGGGAACGTATATATAATCCTCATGCTGGTAACAACATTCTGGCTCGGGCTGATAGGTTTTTTTGATGATTATATAAAAATTTTTAGAAAGAACAAAGAGGGGCTTGCAGGCAGATTCAAGATTGCAGGTCAGATTGTGCTCGGAATCATTGTTGGCCTGACACTGTTTTTCAGCAGTGAGGTCAGAATTGCAGAGAAAGTAGATGTTGCAAATCTTACACTGGGGGAAAGACATGAAATTCTCGACTCATCAATGAAAATTCCAGCCAAGGGTGTGATTACCATGGAAAAGAAATCAACCAAAACCACTATTCCGTTTGTGAAAAATAATGAGTTTGATTATTCATGGCTCGTATCATTTATCAATCCGGAACACAGACGTCTTTATACATGGATCGTTTTTGTGATAATTGTAATATTCATTGTCACTTCGGTTTCAAACGGAGCTAACCTGACTGACGGATTAGATGGTCTTGCAACCGGGACCTCGGCAATAATAGGAACGGCGCTCGCAATACTGGCATATGTCTCGAGTAATATAATATATGCCAATTATCTTAATATCATGTATATTCCGGGCTCTGAAGAGTTGGTCATCTTCGCCGGCGCTTTTATAGGAGCCAACATCGGTTTCCTGTGGTACAATTCATTTCCGGCCCAGGTTTTTATGGGCGATACCGGGAGCCTTGCTCTTGGCGGGATAATCGCGGTGTTTGCATTTATAATAAGAAAAGAGCTTTTGATACCAATTCTTTGCGGGATTTTCCTGGTTGAAAATCTGTCGGTTGTACTGCAGGTGAGTTGGTTCAAAAGAACAAAAAGAAAATATGGGGTCGGGAGGAGGATCTTCCTTATGGCGCCGCTTCATCATCATTTTCAGAAAAAAGGCTTTCCTGAACCGAAGATTGTCACACGATTCTGGATAGTGGCAATAATACTGGCAGTAATAAGTATTGTGACACTTAAGGTAAGATAATAAAATGGCTGAGAAAATTATAATACTGGGAGCAGGTGAGAGTGGAGCAGGATCGGCGATTCTCGCGAAGAAACATGGATTCGATGTATTTGTATCCGATAAAGGCCAGGTGAAGGACGCCTATCGTGAAATTCTAGATAAAAACAAAATATCGTGGGAGGAAGGGACTCATAGCGAATCGATCATACTCTCAGCCAAAGAAGTGATAAAAAGCCCCGGAATACCTGAAAATGCTCCGATAATTAAGAAGATCCGTGAGAAAGGAATTCCTGTCATATCAGAAATCGAATTTGCCGGGAGATATGCAAAAGGTATAAAGATCTGTATTACCGGCAGCAATGGTAAAACAACTGTTACAAATCTCATCTGTCATATTCTAAAAAAAGCCGGAAAGAACGCTGCTATGACCGGCAATGTCGGGAATAGTTTTGCTATCGCTGTTGCTGAAGGAAATTATGATTATTATGTAATCGAGCTTAGCAGTTTTCAGCTTGACGGAATGTATGATTTCAAAGCTGATATAGCTGTATTGTTAAATATTACACCCGATCATCTTGACCGCTACGATTACAAACTTCAGAATTACATAGATTCTAAATTCAGAATAACGCAAAACCAGCAGAAAGAAGATTTCCTGATATACTGGGACGGCGATCCCATAATAAAAAAGGAATTGTCAAAGAAAAAATATGGAATGACTCTCATGCCATTTTCCGACGAAGTAAAGGAGGGTATGGCAGCATATATCGAAAACGATGAATTGATAATCGATTACCAAAATAAAACCAACCTTATGACTATTCATGATTTTGCTCTTAAAGGCCGTCACAATACCTACAATTCAATGGCTGCAGCCATTGCAGGTAAGATTCTAAATATCCGCAAGGAGGTGATCAGGGAAAGTCTGGCTGATTTTAAGGGTGTTGAACATCGCCTGGAACCGGTTATTACTGTCTGTGGTATCAATTTCATAAACGATTCAAAAGCTACAAATGTTAATTCAACATGGTACGCTATAGAGTGTATGGAAAATAACATTATATGGATTGTCGGCGGAGTCGATAAAGGCAATGATTATTCAGAGCTCTTCCCTGTAGTAAAGAAGAAAGTAAAAGCTATCGTTTGTCTTGGTAAGGACAACAAAAAAATTATCGAAGCTTTTAAGGATAAAGTGGCAACTATTGTTGAAACGACTTCAATGGAAGAAGCGGTCAGATCTTCATATTACCTTGCAAAGAAGGGCGAAACTGTACTATTGTCACCCGCATGCGCAAGCTTTGATCTGTTCAAAAACTATGAAGACAGGGGCCGTCAGTTTAAACAGGCTGTCAGGAACTTATAATAAATTATCAGAGAAATGCAGCAGAGCTGGCTAACAAAAACATTTAAAGGAGACAGGACCATATGGGGCCTTGTTGCTCTTTTTATGTTTTATTCCCTTTTAGCTGTTTACAGCTCTTCAGTAGGTGTGGCTTTTATGAAATATGGTGGTAATACTACATACTTTCTTAAGAGTCAATTTATTATGCTCGTTGTAGGTCTGGGAATAATTGTTGTTGTTCATTATCTGCCATATAGAATATATTTTTCCATGGCAGGATTGATCCTTCTCTGTGCAGTAGGATTACTTGTCTTGACTTTTGCTTTTGGCTCAAGAGTTAATGAGGCAATGCGATCGATTACCATTCCCGGCACAGGATTCAGACTTCAGACTTCCGATGTTGCAAAGGTGGCCCTGGTATTGTACCTGGCCCGATCGCTTGCCAAATATCAGAAAGAACTGAATGATTTCGTCCTGGTCTCGAAGTATTTTGTTTTTCCTGTCGCAGTTGTATGTGGTCTCATCATGCCTGAAAACCTTTCAACAGCGTTGATGATATTTGGCATGAGCATGATAATTATGTTTATCGGAAGAGTACCTTTAAAATTCATTCTTGCTTATATTGGAATTGGAGTCGTGGCTGTTCTCCTGTTTGCCATGGTCCTTATGGTGGTTAAAAAGGACAACAGGGTACAGGTCTGGAAAAACAGGATCGAGCAGTTTTTCTCAGGCAAGGAAAATGAAGACAAGGACTACCAGTCGAACCAGGCAAAGATTGCAATCTCTACTGGCGGATTATTTGGTAAAATGCCCGGGAAAAGTACCCAGAGGAACATGCTTCCTCAATCTAACTCTGACTTCATTTTTGCAATAATTATAGAGGAATACGGACTATTATTCGGCGCCATCCCATTGATCCTGGCGTATATGATACTGTTATTCAGAGGCATAACCATTGCGAAAAAATGTGAAACTGCCTTCCCGGCCTTTCTGGTGCTGGGTCTTATTGTAATGATTGTCATCCAGGCGATGCTTAATATGTTAGTGGCTGTAGGACTTTTCCCGGTCACAGGGCAAACGCTTCCAATGGTTAGCTGGGGAAGAACATCGGTTCTCATGATGAGTTTTTCAATTGGTGCCATTCTAAGTGTAAGCAGAGTGGTTAATGCGAGAATAAAAAAAGAGGAACTTCCGCCTGAAGAAATTTCTGATGAGGGAGAAAAAATATATGAACCTGCAAAAACATAATAGGGTAATAATAAGCGGAGGCGGTACTGGCGGGCATATATTCCCGGCCATTTCAATTGCCAATGCTCTCAGGAAAATTGAACCTGAGACTGAGATCCTATTTGTTGGTGCTGAAGGAAGAATGGAGATGGAAAAAGTACCTGCAGCAGGATATAGGATAATAGGGTTGCCAGTTGCAGGGCTGTATCGTAGCCTTTCGCTGAAAAATATTTCAGTTCTGATTAAGCTTTTGAAGAGTCTGAATAAAGCAAAAAAAGTTATCAGGGAATTTGGACCCGATGTTGTTGTTGGTGTCGGTGGTTATGCTAGTGGTCCGGTGCTGAGCCAGGCAGGAAGAATGGGTATTCCGACCCTTATCCAGGAGCAGAACAGCTACGCAGGCGTTACAAATAAGCTTCTGGCAAAAAGAGCTGCAGCAATTTGTGTCGCATATGAAGGAATGGGGAAATATTTTCCTTCCGCTAAAATAATTAAAACCGGAAACCCGGTTAGGCAGAATTTTGACAACCTTAAAAGCTTACGTGATGAGGCACTTTCATTTTTCAGCCTGAAAAAGGAATTCCCGGTGGTACTTGTTCTGGGTGGTTCACTGGGAGCCGGAAGCATTAACACCGGTATGTCAGAAAACATCGATAAGCTCAGAGACTCTGAGTGCCAATGGCTGTGGCAGACCGGAAAATACTATTTTGAAAACGTCAGAGCACTGGTATCCTTATCATTCAGTGGAAATATTTCAGTGCATGATTTTATCAACCGGATGGATTATGCTTATTCAGCCGCTGATATCATAGTTTCAAGAGCAGGGGCAGGAACCATTTCGGAGCTTTGCCTCGTTGGCAAACCGGTAATTCTGGTCCCTTCTCCGAATGTTGCCGAAGATCATCAGACCAGGAATGCGGAAGCTCTTTCAACCAGAGATGCTGCTTTATTAATCTCAGATAATGTGGCATCTAAAACCCTTGTAGATGAGGCAATCAAATTATTATCTGATAAAACTAAAAGAGAAACGCTATCAGATAACATCCTGAAGATGGCCGACAGAGACGCTGATATAAGGATAGCTGAGGAAGTTCTAAAGCTTGCACGGAAATGATTGAGTTTAAAAACATAGAAGGATTGTATTTTGTCGGGATCGGAGGAATCGGCATGAGCGCCCTTGCCCTTTATTTCGCTAAAGGAGGTTATTCTGTTGCAGGATACGACAGATCGGAAAGCGAGATAACTGTTTCATTAATTGAGAACGGCTGCAATGTTACTTATAAAGATGATTTAAGTACACTGCCTGATCTGTTCAGAAATATTTCTGATAAAAACCGGATTATTATAGTTTTCACTCCAGCTATTCCTGCCGAAAATATAATTCTCGCCTTTTTCAAATCAAACGGATATCTGATTTATAAACGGTCCGAAATCCTCGGTGAAATATCAAGTAATACTGATACCCTTGCCGTAGCCGGAACTCATGGTAAGACTACTGTTTCGACCATGATAGCACATTTGCTGAAACAATCGAGCATCGACTGTTCAGCATTTCTTGGAGGTATCTCGAAAAATTACAATTCAAATCTTATTCTGGGCGACAGCAGGTACACTGTGATGGAAGCAGATGAATTTGACCGTTCCTTTCACCGTCTCAAACCGCTTATGGCAGTTGTGACATCACTTGATGCTGATCATCTGGATATATACGGAGATCAGGATACTATGATAAAGGCTTATAATGAGTTTTGCGGAAAAATAAGAAGAGGCGGTACTCTGATTGTTAATAGCAAAATACGTAAACAAATTGTTGTCCCTGAGGGAGTCGTCTGTTATACATATGGAATTGACAGAGATGCCGATTACTCTGCATACGGTGTTAAACGTACTGAAGACTGTTACATATTCAGTATTAAAACACCTTCAGTTTCAATTGAGGATCTTCGCTTTACTTTTCCGGGTATTATAAATATAGAAAATTTTACTGCAGCAATTGCTGTTGCACTGATGTGTGGTGTTAATGAACAGGAAATCAGAAAAGCAGTCTTGCTTTTCCAGGGTGTAAGACGAAGGTTCGATATTAGGATAAATGTTCCGGGGCTTACTTATGTTGATGATTACGCACATCATCCTGAAGAGATAAGGGCATGCATAACATGTGTAAAGGAATATTTTACCGGAAGAAAAATTACCGGGATCTTTCAGCCTCATCTTTTTTCACGTACGCGAGACCATGCAGAGGGTTTTGCAAAAATCCTCGATGAACTTGACGAGGCAATAATCCTGCCGATATATCCGGCACGTGAAAAGCCTATTGAAGGAGTTTCCTCAGGACTGATATTTGATAAAATGAGATCAGCTAATAAGAAGCTGATGATGAAGGAAGACATCCCAGGTAAACTGGATGTGACTAAGCTCGATGTTCTTTTAACAATCGGAGCCGGAGATATTGATTCACTGATTGTCCCAATTGAGAAAAAGCTTAAGATGGAGAGGGTGAAATGAAGAAGTTTCTGAAAATATTATTGATCATTCCGATATTATACCTTCTTATAATACCAGGTTTTATGGCCAATTCAACGAATTCGAAGCCATGCGGGGGTATAGTCATCGATATAAGCGATTCGTCTGATTATCATTTTGTTACAAAAAAGCAGCTTTTGAACCTTGCATATGGGAATTCGGGCAGGATTGTCGGTAAACCTGTTAAAGAGGTATCAGTTTCGGAGATAGAAAACAGAATTAATGTGTTGAGAGAATTGAAGAAAGCCGAAGCATACATGACAGTTGATGGAATGGTACATGTATTTGTTGAACAGCGTAATCCGGTCATGAGAATTATGCCCGACAACGGAGGTGATTTTTTTGTTGATGAAGAAGGAGTTGTAATGAGGAGAAGAAACCTCTATAATCCGAGGTTACACATCATAAAGGGCAATGTGAACATAAGTGCTGCCATGCTTAACGGCGTAAGTGTTCTCGACACAAGTATAAAAAAGTCTGTTCTTAAAGATATTTACCCGCTTTTGAATTATATAAATGATGACAGATTCTGGTCGGCTCAGATCGATCAGATATATGTTGACGGAAATGATGAGATCGATCTCATTCCGCGTGCCGGAAACCAGCAGATACATCTGGGAACAGTTGAAAATTTTGAAGGGAAACTCAGAAATCTTGAAGCCTTTTATGATAAGGTGCTGCCTGTAGTTGGATGGAATAAATACTCATTGATAAATCTTGAATATAAAGATCAGATAGTTTGTAAAAAAAGAGATAATCAGAAATAACTATATTAAGCTATGAACAAAAAGGAACAATATGTAGCAGCCATCGACATAGGAACCACAAAAATTGTGGCAATTGTCGGTAAGAAAAACGAAAATGGAAAAATCGAAATTCTCGGACTTAGTAAAGCTCTGTCAAAGGGTGTAAAGAGAGGCGTTGTTCTTAATATCGAAGAGACAGTAAACGCCATTCAGACTACCGTGGAGGATGTACAGAAAAGATCAGGTATTCTCTTCTCTGAAGTCTTTGTCGGTATTGCCGGGCAACATATCAAAAGTATGAAAAACCGCGGCTATATAATGCGCGAAGCTTATGATGACGAAATCAAGAAAGAGGAGGTCTTCAAGCTGATTGAAGATATGCACAAGATACATATCGATATCGGGGAGGAGATTATTCATGTGATTCCCCAGAATTTCATTGTTGATAATGAAACAGGGGTGAAGAGCCCTATCGGAATGTGTGGCAGGCGTCTGGAAGCTAATTTCCACATAGTGATCGGACAGGTCGCAGCAGCAAAAAACATAGAAAAATGTATCAGGAAAGCTAATCTTACCGTGAAGGATATGATCCTTGAACCACTGGCTTCCTCAGATGCTGTGCTTACCGATGACGAAAAAGAAGCTGGAGTGGTACTGGTAGATATTGGCGGAGGAACGACTGATGTGGCAGTTTATTATGATAATATAATTCGCCACACAGCAGTGATTCCTTTCGGAGGAAACGTTGTTACAAAAGATATAAAGGAGGGATGTGCAATACTGCAGAGACATGCGGAACAGCTAAAGATTCAGTATGGCTCAGCTCTGGGTGATATTGCCCCGGAAGACAAGGTTGTTTCTATACCAGGTATCAGCGGACGTGAACCAAAAGAAATTTCTTTCAAAAGTCTGGCTTATATTATCCAGTCAAGGATGGAAGAGATTATCGATGCGGTGAATTTTGAAATACAGAACTCGGGATATGCTGATAAACTGGCAGCCGGAGTCGTAATTACAGGCGGCGGTGCAATGCTTAAACACCTGCCGCAGCTGGTGAAATTCAAAACTGCTATGGATGTACGAATAGGTCTTCCCAATGAGCATCTTGCAGGGTCTGCAAAAAATGAAATAAACCAACCGATGTATGCCACAAGTGTTGGTTTGATTATGCGTGGCTTTGAATATCTTGATACCTACAAAAAGGCTTTCAATGCAGGCAATTCGGAAGAATTTGTCAAACCAAGAGCCGTGACAGATGAAAACCACATTGAAGAAGAGGAGAAAGAAACATTTGTAACCCAGCCTCAGGAAGAGGAAAAAGTCTCCCTCACAGAAAAAATTAAAACTATGCTTTCAAGGATGTTTGAGGTTGAGGATCAGCCTATAACAAACAAATAGAGCAGTATATTAACATAATGAGCTCCTAATCAATTAAATAATTATGCTATGTCAGACGATATAATGAACTTTGATCTGCCGGTGGAAAGATCATCGATTATTAAGGTTCTCGGAATAGGCGGCGGTGGAAACAACGCTGTTAATCACATGTTTGAAAAGGGAATCACAGATGTGAACTTTGTGATTTGCAATACCGACCATCAGGCTCTGATAAAAAGTCCTGTGCCTATAAAAGTCCAGATCGGAGAATCTCTGACAGAAGGCAGAGGAGCTGGAAGCAAACCGGAAATTGGCAGGCAGGCAGCAATTGAAAATATAGATGATGTGATGGATGCCTTATCGGGCAACACAAAGATGGTATTTATCACTACAGGAATGGGAGGAGGGACCGGTACAGGAGCTACGCCCGTAATTGCAAAAGCCTGCAAAGAAGCCGGATTACTAACCATTGCTGTCGTCACAATTCCTTTTAAATCTGAAGGAAAAGTACGCATCCGGCATGCTATTGATGGTATAACGGAACTTAAAGACTATGTTGATTCGTTGCTGGTTATCAACAATGAAAAACTGAGAGAGATATATGGGAACCAGCCTGTTTCTACTGCATTTGCGAAGGCTGATGATATCCTGACAATAGCCGTAAAAGGAATTGCCGAGATCATCACTGTAACAGGTTATATAAATGTCGATTTTGCCGATGTGGAGACTGTAATGAGGAATTCAGGAGTTTCAATAATGGGAATGGGGAAGGCAGCCGGTGAAGACAGGGCAAGAAAAGCAATTGAAAACGCACTTGCATCACCATTGTTGAATTCAAATGATATTACAGGCGCCAAGAGCATTCTGATTAATATTTCCTCGGGACAGGGAGAACATGAGATCACCATGGATGAACTTGGTGAAATAACCGATTATATGTATGAGGCAGCATCTGAAGATGCTCTGATAATAAGGGGTTTATCGAAGGATGACAATCTGAATGAGGAGATCAGTGTGACAATAATAGCAACGGGATTTGAATCAAACAGTATCTTCCAGCCATATAAACCTAAAAGACCAAGCAAGGTAGAATTGCTGACAAATAAATATGCTATTCCCTCCAGAATTATCCCGGAAACAGGGAGTGATGTATTTTCAGTTCATGAAAAGGGCAAAAAAGCAATAATTACTGATTTTGAAGAAGAATCCCAGGGAGTTATTGATTTCAGTCTTGAGCATAATCAGGAGATGGATGAGATAAGAAGCAGGAGAAAAACTGAAAATGATGAGGGCGATGAGAAGCCTGAAGCGACTTTGAGAAAGGTGAAACACATGCAAAACATTCTGAAAAGGGAAGGCCTTTCAAATAATACAATGAAAGAGAATATTGACACCTTTGAAGATGTACCGGCTTATGTCAGAAGAAACCTCTCACTTGGAGCGCCGGAGGGTGCAACAGAAAGCAAATTGTCAAAGTTCACTTTAACCTCGGATGAAAATGATGAGCCTGTTTTACGAGAGAATAATGCCTATTTGAATGATAATGTAGATTGATTTGATAAATCCGGATTTGTAGAAAAAAGAATTGCCACCAAGGCTCCAAGTCACGAAGTTACACCAAGTTAGTAAAGTTGACAATATAGTCTTGGTGCCTCTTGGTGTCTTTGTGTCTTGGTGGCAAAAATGAAAATCGGGCCCTCAATTTGGCAGGGCCTTTCATATTTTCTATATTTGCACCTGATGATCAGATATATTTTTATAATACTGCTAATAGTTGTTCCATTAGGTCTGTATGCCCAGAAACAAAGTGTTGTTCCAGCTAAAACAGATACACAGAAACAGGATTCTTTAATAAAAGCAAGATATTCGATTACACACAAAACAGATACCGTAAAGAAACCAAGAATATTAAGGCAATGGACTCTTTCTCCGGATTACTCTGAAGAGATTCCTATACAGATTGACACTGTCTTTTCATTAACAGACAGGTTTAAACTGGCAGACAAATACTCGCCCGTAAATGCGACTCTTGGCAACTATGGCCTTCCTTTTTATCAACTTAATTTTTTTGACAGGATTACTGACCCTGAGAAATTCCTTTATGCCTATTATTATCCGTTAATGCATCTTCCTTCAAACACGGTATTCATGAATACACAGGTTCCTTATACCGAGCTTGACTGGAGTTTTGGAGGGCCGGTTGCTAATTCGGAGCAAACATTCAGGGTCAGGTATTCGCAAAACATCAACCGATTTATAAATTTTGGTCTCATTTACGATATTGTGTTCAGTCTTGGAGAGTATAATTACCAAAGGTCGTCAGATAAAACGTTTACTTTTTACTCCTCTTATACAGGAGATAAATATAAAGCATATTTTTCAGCAGGCATTAATAACCTGTTATCCTACGAAAATGGAGGTATACAAAATTTTTCAGATATAAGCCAGCCGAATACCTTCGAAATACCTACAAACCTGGGTCAACTCGATGTTGCCAACAGCACCGTTAAGAACAGGAACGTGCTGTTTGTTGAACGATATACTATCGGCGGTAATCCTGTTGTAAAAAAAGACAGCACGGCGAATAAAAAATCTGGTTTTTTTGGATTAAGCGGTACTTTTTCTCACATATTATTATATGAAACCAACTCACGTTCATACAAGGATGGTTATCCGGGTTCAGGATTTTACAGGGATACATTAATAAGTAATACCAGAACTAATGATTCAATCTACTCCAGAACCATAAAAAATACGCTGAGATTTGATTTTTCAACTGATGAATCAAGAAAGTTCACGCTGGGTGGAGGCGCCGGAATACGCAATGAAATTTCTATGTATTATTATGTTAATCCGGTTCATTATCCGGTGTATGGTACTCCTACTATTGCAAACTTAAACAGTAATGTCTTAATCGGGAGATTGCATAACAGCATAGGTGAAAAATTTGGATGGCTGGCAACCGGGGAATTGTATGTAACCGGATACAGAGTGGGTGATTTCAATCTTAATGGTGAAATCTCAAAAACATTTGCATGGGAAAAAGGAAAGGCATTCTGGCTGATAACAGGTTCAATGATGAACAGACAACCATCAATATGGTACGACCATTGGGGCAGCAATAATTTTAAATGGGATAATAACTTTAAAAAGGAGTTCAGGATCGACCTGGGCACATCATTCAAATATCCGGCAAAGAAAACCGAATTGAAATTCAATTATGCCATAATAAAGAATTATACGGATTTTGATACTACAAAACTCCCTTCGCAATATTCGGGTGGACTTTCAGTAGCTTCGGTAACTCTGAAAAATGAACTGAGAGCATGGAAATTTCATCTTGCCTCTGATATAATTGTCCAGAAAAGCAGCAATTCAAATATACTTGACCTTCCATTGGCGACGGTTCGGGAGGCCGGTTATTTTGAGAACCTCTTCAAATTTGCAAAGACCGGAGGAAAGCTTTATACACAACTGGGCCTCGATGTCACTTACAATACAGTGTATTATCCGTACGCATATATGCCGACAACTGGAAGATTTTACCGGCAGGACAAATTTACTGCCGGTGATTATCCTTTTATAAATCTCTTTTTAAATCTAAAGATTAAACGAACAAGGATTTTTGTAATGTTCGATCATGTAAATGCCAAACTGATGGGATACAACTATGAAATGGTGCCCACGTATCCAATGAGTATCAGGATGTTGCGTTACGGATTGTCATGGACATTTTACGATTAAAAAATTGTTGTATCTTTGTACCCGTTTTTGGAAGTAAAATGTTTAACTAATACAAGATCTTTGGTAAAAAAGTCACTATTTCTGTTCACTCTTATCGTAACAGTTTTTGTTTCGTGTTCAGATCATCACTCAGCTAAAATTCTAAAGAAAAGTAAGGTTTCTTTTGATATAGCTTCAATAGGAGAAGAAGATAAATCAGCTGATATGACAGGTTTCAATCCAGCTGTCTATTTTATTTATAAAGGCAAGTCAATGGGTTTCAATTTTGAACTTCTGAAAGCCTTTCCTGATGAAGAGCCCTATAAAAAAACTTTCGGACATTGGCGAAAAATTTCGCAATACGACGATATGATAAGGCATTACAGCATCAGTATCAACTGGGACTGGCGATTGCTTGCATCGCTGATATATCAGGAGTCAAGATTTATTCCTGATGTAACATCAGAAGCGGGTGCATATGGTTTGATGCAGATCATGCCTGAAACAGGAAGAAACTTTGGGATAGATATAACTGCCTCTCCCGAAAACAATATGAGAGCCGGCATTAAGTATATAATCTGGCTTCATTCAATATTCGACAATCTTATTCCCGACACGAAGGAAAGAATTAATTTCATTCTTGCCGCATATAATGCTGGTCCGGGTCATGTGCTGGATGCCATGAAACTTGCTGAGAAAAACGGTATGAATCCCCTTAAATGGGATGGAAGCGTTGCAGAATGGCTTCTGAAAAAATCTGAACGTCAATACTATAATGACAGTGTTGTAAAAAGCGGATATTTCAGTGGGACAGAGTCTGTGAATTACGTAAGCCAGGTACGTGAGCGGTATGAACATTACCAGGATCTCATTCAGGAAGAAAAAACCCACCCCTTCTGATTATAACCAGCAATTCATTGATAATCATGGCAGTAGCACCCCAGATTGTATTCTCTTCATAGTCAAAATATTTAACTCCAAGCATTTCGCCTCTTATCTCAACTGGTTTCGTTTTTACGATTGAAGCATCAAGAAATCTCTTAAGATCAGCATCAATAAGAAACAATACTTCTTCCGACTTTTGATTAAAAATGGGTTTTTCATCTGTCCAGCCTATAACCGGATACACTATTGTATTACTAACAGGAATAAACAATGGTGTAAGCCTGCCGATGATCTCTGTTTTGGCAGGATTTACGCCGGTTTCTTCAAAGGCTTCGCGAAGAGCTGTTTGAATTAAATCTTCGTCTTCAGGCTCTTTTTTCCCCCCGGGAAAACTGATCTGGCCGCTATGAACGCCATTATAATCAGGCCGTTGCATAAATACTGTATAAATTGACTGCTTATAGGGGTAAAGGAGTATCAGGACAGCCGCTTCGCGGGAGTCCTTTCCCGGTGACTTTGGAAAATTTTTTATGAAGCGGTCCGATGATGCCATCTGCCACTGAATTTCAGTCCCGGGCAGACCTTTCAAAAGCTCTTTCTTTAACCTTAATCCGAAATCATCCATTCTCAATTTCTTATTCCAAATCCCATTATTTTCATTCTCCTCCATATTTTACCCCTCAATCCTCCAAGGGGGACTTTTAAGACGTTGATTAACTGCGTTTGTTATACTTTCTATAACCTCATCAATTTCATTTTCAACTTCATAATTAATAAACCTAATAATTTTTATAAAAAACTTTTCCATTTCAGCTGATCTTCCATCATCGTATTCTATTTGTTGATTATGAATTTCTCCATCTATCTCAACAACTAATCTTGCTTCATGACAATAAAAATCAGCTATAAAAATAAATATAGGATGTCGTCTGCGAAATCTAATTCCGCATATTTGTTTGCCTTTAAGTCTTTCCCATAATAATTTCTCACTGGCAGTCATGTTTTCACGTAACATACTGGCATTGTTTATTATTTCAGGGGTTGCTCTATAATACATCGTTTTGTCCAATTCTTTCATATTCAAATGTCAAGCCTTTTTTTGGTTCTCCCCCTTGGGGGAGTAAGAGGGGTAAAAAAAGGTGAGTCAGGGGTTGATTATTCTTTATAGAACAACATCTCTTTCGGTAATGGCAGTGCCTGAACATGCTTTTTCCCATTTACAGAGCCCAGTGTAACAGATTTATCGCCAGTCTTCTGAAAATAATCTATCCTTATCGGGTAGTAACCCGGGTTAAGCGGAACAAGTTTAACAACGGGATTATCTGCTGCATGCAACCCGTCATTATCAAATAATAACGTATTATTCAGGTAAACTTTTGAGCCATCATCGCTTACGATCCAGAGATCATACAAATCCTTTTTTGTGATATGCAGGTATCCTTCAAACTTTACGCCAAAACTGTCATTCTTGAGGGCAAAACTTAAATCGAGTTTCTCAGTGGTACCAATCTTTTTAGGAATAAGCTTTGAAAAGTCAGGAACCGAATCCCATACTCCTTCATAATAAGAAAATTTAAGACCAGGTTTAAGATTTTCAACTGATTGTTGTCCGTTCATATAATCACCTTCTGAGAAAACCCTTGCAACACTTGGGATATTTTTATAATTGGATGAGACACTTTTAACCTTTAAAGTACAGGCTTTATTTATTTTAATCATGTTTTTACAAAGCGGAGAATTAATAGTAGGTTCAGTGCCATCAATTGTATAATGGAGATTCGGATTTAAATTTTGAACAAATGCATATGAACTGGTACCTTTAGGTAAAATGCCTGCCATCGGATAAACTGAGAAATTGCCGCCTGAATCAAATATATAACGCAGACCATCGTACACACTCTTAAACGGTATAGAACCATGATCTTCGTTGGAATATGCAACTACTTTCCATTTCAGCTCTTTTGGAGCAGAGCTTTTAAGAAGTTTTTCCATTGATGTAATTCCCATATCTTTCATACCGCCTCCGTCGCGACCTGAAATATAAATTGGCTTATTCCAGTTTTTGGATTTAAGAAATTCATTCTGGGCGCTTTTAACCTGCATCTGGTTCTTATACCAGAAACTGGGATCGATGGCAATATATGCATCGAAGAGATCAGGATCATTCAGAAGCGCATGCATTACAAATACACCTCCATATGAATGACCAATCAATACATTAAACGGTTCAGTTTTAAAATTTTTATTAATATAAGGAATAAGCTCTTTTTTAAAGAATTGTACAAAATTGTCTGCCCCTCCACCGGTAATTGCAGCCTGACTCGAATCAGGAAGAAAATCATGATTTCTGTCTATATTGAAAACTCCGATTACAATAGCTTTAGGCATTTTGTTATTTACAGACAGGAATCGGGCAGTAGGGACAGTATGTTGATCACGTCCGTCCGCATCGAGAACATAAAGTACAGGGAATTTTGCATCTTTGGCATCATATCCTTCAGGTAGATAGATGCTTATCTTACGGTTTTGCTTAAGAACATCTGACTGAACAGAGTCTTTTTTCATTGTGTATCCGTCTTGTGCAGAAACAGTTATGGAAACAAGAAACAGTACAGTGAGAATAGAAATTCTGGTTTTCATGAGATTGGCAGATAAGTTAGTAATAAACATTGGCAAAGATCAGATTGAGGAAGGTTTCATTTAATAAACTTAATAAAGACGTTAATTTGAGTTATATGCTGCATTAAATTTCAGGGTATCTGTTTATATTTCACCACCAATTCCCCTCGCTTTTTGACCCCCCCAACCACCCCCAGGGGGGCTAAAGAGGCATCTTTCGCCACCCCTACAGTCTGGCACCTCCTTAAAATTGCCCACAGGGCAATTTCTTAACAGTCGGTCCCATATGGGGGATTTAGGGGGTAAATTATTCATATCTGAGCGCTTCCACCGGATTTCTGACTGCAGTTTTCCAGCTTTGCAGGCTCACTGTAATCATTGCAATTGATATAGTAATAATACCTCCGGCCAGGTAAATCCAGTACGGAATTGCAATCCTGAAAGCATAATTAAGCAACCAGTTCTTCATTATAAGGATTGAGATAGGAGTCGCAATCAGAAGTGCAATAAGAATAAGTACAACTATCTCTTTTGAAAACTGATAAACAATGTTTCCTATCCGTGCTCCGAATATCTTTCTTACCCCTACATCTTTTACTTTTTTTGAAGCAGTGAAAGAGGCTAATCCCCATAATCCAAGTACAGAGATAAAAAATGCGAGTCCGGTAAAAATACTGACAATTTTTCCAAAAAGCCTGTCGGATTTATACTGGCTGTCAAAATAACTATCGAGGAAAAAATAGTCAAAACTGGCATCCGGGAAATAGGTACTCCATTGTTTGTGAATAACATCCAGTGTTTTATTATATTTATTATCAGCTGTTTTAATAGCTATAAATCGTGGAGGAACCCAGCTTAATCGTCCGTTTTTCAGCAGCATAACAGGCGTGTATGCATTGCCCAGACCGCGTTGATGCCAGTTTTTCAAAACACCGATTATTGTTACAGGTTCCCGTTCTCCTTCCAGCATTACTTTATTGCCAATAGCTGTCTCAGGATTATTCAACCCTAAATACAACATTGCTGCCTCGTTAACTATGAGACTTCCCCTTTCATTCCCAAATCCTTTCTGAAATGGTCTTCCGGCCAGCAAACTCAAACCAAAAGTTTTTATGTAATCTTCATCGACAGAAAGCATTTCATAAAGACGTTGTTTATCCTGACCACTGCCCTGTAAACTGTTTGATGCAAAAAACGCCACTTCCATACCGGGAACCGCCCCGGCAATGGTCACAGAACTAATACCTGGTTCCTCTTTCAGGTTTTCAGCAAGCATAGTGACACGTTGATTCAGATCCTGTCTGCTTACTGGAAATTTTATAACGATAGTCTGATTAATGTTGACTCCAAGATCCTGTTGTTGCATATATTTCAATTGTTTATAAACAATAAACATACCGCAGATGAGGAAGAGAGACGCTGCAAACTGAAAAATCACAAGTATACGACGGGTCGTACCGGCTGAACCGAAATTGTAATAGTTCCCCTTCAGGATTGATACAGGTTTAATACGCGACATAATAAAGGCCGGATAAAAGCCCGAAAGCAGAATTCCTCCGATCAATATTATTATTGTAGAGATCCAGAATACCGGCTGGTTAAGAATAACCAGGTCAATATTTTCGTGGATTATCTGGTTAAAAACCGGTTTTAACAGAAGTATAAGAATAGTAGCCAGGAAAATTGAAAACAGATTTACAATCCACGATTCCAGTAAGAACTGCCCTATCAGCTGATGTCTGAAAGCACCTGATACTTTTCTAATTCCAATATCCTTCGCCCTTTCCATCGACCTTGCAGTAGTAAGATTTATATAGTTGATCCAGGCAGTCAGCAGAATGATGACAGCGATAAAAATCAAAGTGATCAGCGAATTTTTATTTCCCTTTATTTCTCTCTCATACTGTTTTTGAGGGTTAAGATGTATTTCCTTCAGTGGTACAAGAGTGACTGCCCATGTTTTATTTTTAAGAGCGTTCATAGTCTTGTATTTTTCGGCCATAGCAGGAAACTGTGATTCAATTTCTTTCGGATTCTTTCCAGGTGCCAGCAGGAGATAAGTATAAGCTTCATGAAGGTACCAGAATTCCTTCATCCAGACCGGAAGTGTCTCATATGATATCAGATAATTGAAACGGATGTGAGAGTTTTTCGGGAAATTTCTTATAATACCTATTACCTCACAATTATAAAAAGTGGTTCCCGTAGCGAAAGTTAAAACTTTGCCAATGGGATTCTCATCTTTAAAAAAGCGAATAGCAATGTCTTCAGAAATAACAACTGTGTTTGGTCTTACCAGTTGGTCGTTGATGGCTCCTTCTTTCAGTTTAAAATCAAAAACAGAGAAAAATGAAGGACCAGTGTAAGCGATTCCATTTTCACGGCTTCGGATCTCTTTGTAAGAGACAGTCTGTTCAGAATTCTGAACACCAATACGTACATAATTTTCAACACCGGTCATTTCCCGGCTTATAGCGCTGCCATAACCAAATGTACTTGTTGCCCAGTCATCTGTCAGGATATTCCCCTCATAGAAACGACTTTCAACACGGTAAATACGATCCCGTTTACTGTGCATATTGTCGAAGCTGAACTCAAAACTTACGTAATTTATTATAAGAATTGAGACCGAAATTCCGATTGCAAGCCCAAGCACATTAATTATTGAGAAAAATTTACTTTTTAACTGATTTCTCAGGGCTAAGGTAAGATTGTGTCTGAACATATATCAGGATTATATGGAGATTGAAGATATTAATAATTGATTTAAATGGCTGCAAAAACATCAGGTTTTTCACCAATTAATCCCCAGAGTTTTCAACCCCTCATTCCCTCAGCTTTCTACCCCCCAACCCCCCAAATGGGGGGCTAAAGTGTTATAAAGTCCACCAAATGGGGGGCGAACCATATTCTAAAGTCCCCCAAATGGGGGATTTAGGGGGTAGTTTATTCGTATCTGAGAGCTTCGACAGGATTCCTTGTTGCTGCTCTCCAGCTTATCCAACTAACTGTTAATAAGGCTATACCCAATGCCAGTAATCCGGCCAAAGCAAATATCCACCAGCTAAGTTCAGTCTTGTAAGCAAAATTTTCAAGCCATTTATGCATGGCAATCCATGAAATGGGAGTTGCGATAATGAATGCAATAGCGATCCAGCTGACAAAGCTTTTATTCAGCATTGTTAATATTTCAGATATCATGGCACCATTAATTTTCCTGATACCAATTTCCTTAACACGATGTTGCATGCTGAAAGCTGCCATAGCAAAGATTCCGAGGGAGGAGAGAATTATAGAGATGAGTGCGAATAACGATAGCGCACGGGTTTGTGCGTACTCTCCTGCATATACTTTTCGATAGCTGTCGGTTATGTATTCGTATTGAAACGGGAATTCAGGATTTATTTTTTGCCAGGTTGAACCAATCGTGTTTAAGGCTTCTCTTCTTTGAAGAGGATTGATGCTTATTATAAAACAGTAGTTGAACAATTTCCGGGGAGCTATGGCCAGAGGTTTTTCTGGGCTATGCAGGTCAGTATAATGGAAATCGGGGACCACTCCTACAATTTCACCTTCCGGGAAAAGATCAGGCAAAAAGAAATTAAGCCTGAAACGCTTTCCGATGGCATCATCGGGTTTATTTATTCCAAGCAGTTTTAACGCACTTTGATTAAGTATATATTTTTCGCGGTAATTCCCTACTTTCCGTTCCAACTCTGCCAACTTTTGTTTGTCGGCATTTTGGCTTTGCCGGAGATTGCTTAAATCAACTGCATCAGATTCCCACTGCTGAGACGGAGTAAAGCCCAGCTCAGTAGTTCCGGCAAGTGGATGAATTCCAAGTGATCTAAAGAAATTGGAATCAGTAGTGAAGATATTTATTGATTGCCCTTCTTTTTTCGCGACACCCTCCATCTCGAAGCCTACGGCGTCTAAAATATCACTACCAGGATCTTCCATTGCTGCCGTTACGTTGGCTATCGAAGAATTCTTAAGCAATTCAGTTTTAATTAAATCATAACGTTGCACTGATTGCCATGGATTGTCGGCAATGACTACCATGTTTGCATTTTGCGCAGCAGGATGTTTGCTATTTATAAAATCAATTTGCCGGTTTAATACCAGTGTACTTGCTATTGCCACTATAGCCAGTGTAAATTGCATGACAAGAGGAAAAGAATACAGACTCTCCTGTTTACCTGTCATTTTAATGTCATATATGATTTTTGAAGAGTAAAGGGGGAACACAGCCAGAAGAGCAATGGAAACAATAAACCCTGTGCAAATTATACCAATTCCAAAGATCCTGCCGGACTGTAATACAGAAATCTTCAGAGATTCTCCCAGCCAGTCAGCAATAAAAAATCCTATTAAAATTGAAAAAACAGAAAGGAGTAATGATTCTTGAATAATTTCCCATCCCACAGTCCACTTCGACGCTCCGTTTATTAATTTTATTCTCACTGATTTCATTCTGGCGATTAATTGTACGCGGCTCAGATTAAGGTAATTAATAAGGGCTATGAATAGAATTAGAACGGTACAACTCACAAGAAGGATAATTGAACGGATGTCACCGTTCTTCTCCATTTCACGTGTTTTCTGGCTGAACAGATGAATATCGGTAAGCTTTTGAAGGTACAAAATAGGTATGGAATCATTTGATTTATTTTCAGTTTCCCAATTATGTTGAATTGTACTTCTGAGAGCATCAACGTCTGCACCTTTTTTTATTAATAAGTATGTATAGGCCCATGTCGTACGGTCATTATCACTGGTAAAAGAAGTTAATAGTTCGGCATGAAAGTGCGAATTTCTCGGGAAATCTTCCATTACACCATCGATGGTATAAACCTTTGGATCGTTGTCCTGCTGATGCAAAATGGTTATCTTCCTGCCTGCAACATCAATACTTCCAAAATATGTCAAAGCAAGGCTGCGACAAATAAAAGCTCTTCCCGGTTGCGAAAAAGCATTTTCAGGGCTCCCTGCCAATATTTTGAAATCAAAGATTTTAAAGAATGAGCTATCTGTTGAATAGGCGTTTCTGGAGTAAAACTTTTGTTCCCCAATTTTGACAATTGCATTTCTAAAAGGCACAATTCTAACCATGTTTTCAATAGCCGGATATTTTGACAACAATTTTTGAGTATCTCCGTATACTCTTGCCGGGTGAATGGAAATAGCACCGCGATTTGTATCAACTGTCATACGGTAAATCCTGCCTGATTTTGAATGGAATTTATCGTAACTCAATTGTTGGCTGGTATAGATAAAAATGATAAGTACACAGGAAAATGCAGAACTCAGTCCAACAGCATTAATCAAAAACCATTGCCAATTCTGTTTTAACCTTCTGATAATCTTCATGAATATGATATAATATGATATTTAATGATTCAGTTCCATATTTTTCTTTTCTCCCCCCCCTTTTTTTACCCCTAAATCCCCCCAAGGGGGTATTTAAGACGTTTTTTTACCAATATTTTAATTTTCGTTCCAAAAACTTCTAACTTCCTTTGTTTTCTTACCCCCAAACCCCCCAAGGGGGGCTATCACGTTTATAAAGTCCCCCATTTGGGGGATTTAGGGGGTAGTTTATTCATATCTCAGCGCCTCCACACTGACTCTTCGGTCAGTGTCTTCGCTCTCCTCACTATTCGTATCGGAGAGCTTCCACCGGGTTCCTCGTTGCTGCCCTCCAGCTTTGCCAGTTCACTGTTATTAAAGCAATTCCAAAAGTTATCATTCCTGAAAGCAAGAATATCCACCAGCTGAGTTTTGTTTTGTAAACAAAATTCCGCAGCCATATATTCATTATATACCAGGCTACAGGTGTGGCAATTATAAAAGCAACCAGAACCCAGATTATGAATTCCTTATTAAGCAGAATAAGTATTTCCGAGCTTTTTGCACCTGCAACCCTGCGGATACCAATCTCTTTTGTCCGGCGATTGATAGAAAAGACTGCCATTCCCAGAATTCCCAGGATAGAAATTACTATTGCCAATAATGCAAATGCAACAGTGATATTTTTCAACCGGGTCTCTGCCTGGTATTTTTCATTCAGAAGGTTATCAAAGAAGGTGTAAGAGAATTCCCTGTCTTCCCTGTGTTTCCTGTAAGTATCGCGGATGTAATTAAGTGTTTCAGTTGTATTTCCGGGTGCAATACGTACATTCATTGTTCCAATTGCTTCAGGATTATTTGACATAACCAGCGGTTCTATAGGAAAATGAAGTGATCTGAAATGAAAGTCTTTCACTACACCAACAATTACATTATCACCTATCCGCTGTCCTATCGGATCATCGAATCCAAGAAGCTTTTCTGCTGTTTGATTAATAACTATCGGCATAGACACAGTATATTCTTTTCCCTCTTTCCTGCTCTTACCCAGTTTTTCACCTTCTTTCCAATAGCCCGAGTAATCCATTTGCAGGAATTGACCTTTAATTACATCCAGTTTATAGGTATTTGCAAAATCTTCATCTACAAAATAATAATTAACCTGTAGCGTATCAGTACGGCCCTGGTGGCTTAAAGACAAGCCTCCGTTAAAACCAACGTCAATGGGTGCAAAGGTGCTGGCAGAAACACTCAGAACCCTTGGATTTCTTAATAGTTCCTGTTTAAAATCTTTATTGTCATACCATAAACCTGTTGGAATAACAATTACGTTCTTATCGTCAATACCAAGGTCTTTGTTATGAATATAATTCATCTGTTTAATAAAAATTGATGTTGCGATAATAAAAAAGACAGCTATCGTAAACTGAACAGTAACGAGTACTCTGATAAAATTGCTCTTTGATCCGGAGATAGAACCACCTCTGAAAATTCCAATGGGATTAAACGAAGAAAGGTAAATAGAAGGATATAAACCGGCAATAATACCTACCAGCAAGGTCAGTATGAAAAGGTTGATGACTAATCCCGTGGAGATATTAAAAGTCAACTTCTGGGAGGAAAGCGTATTAAACCATGGCAGGATGAACCAGACAACAAAGAGGGCAATAATGGTGGCTGCGAAAGTCTGAAAAACAGATTCTGTAAGAAACTGGCGGAAGATGCTGATTTTGCTTCCCCCTGTTACTTTCCTAATACCAATTTCAACCGAACGCTCCGATGCCCTGGCAACTGAAAGAGCTGAGAAATTAATGGATGCCATAAGAACAATTAGTAAAGCAAGCCCTGAAAATATCCAGACATACTTGTAACTACCCGGGTGTTTATCGTAATAGTCATTTTGATAATCTGAATAGAGATGGATATCCGCCAGAGGCTGGAACATAAGTTTGTCGGTGATTTTCGAGTACCTGCTTAAATAATTTGATATTGCAGAGAGAAACCGATCATCAATATGTGCATCTTTCGCAAGTTTAATATATACTCGTACAAACCCTTTGTCTCCCCAGTTATTTGAGTAATCAAGAAGCTGGCTGTTCGTTTCAGAGAGCATATATCCGAAATCGATGTGGCTATTCTCAGGAATACGTATTACTCCACCAACAGTATAAACTTCTTTGGAAAATTTATCACTGATAAGTACCTTCCCAATTGCTGGTTGATTTCCAAACAGTTTTTTTGCGGTTTTTTCTGAGAGTATTATATTATCAGGTTTATCAAGGGCGCTTTTAGATGAACCTTCCATAAATCTGAAGCCTCCGAAAATTTTAAAAAAGTCACCGTTTGTCCAGCATCTTCTCGCTTCAATTTTTTCACCTCCTGATTCAAGATGCAGGGGAGAATCTTCCGAGTCGTAACTAATATAAGTGGCAAATTCGATCTGAGGATAATCCATCTTCATGGTTTTGGGTACCGGGCGGTAACACATCGGAGATTTTAGAATTTTGTCACCCTCCTTTGACAGTGTAAGCACCCGGTATATGCGCTGATAATCGGGATGGAACTTTTCGTAGCTCAGTTCATTATACACCCAGAGATAAATAAGTAAGCTTGCCGCAATGCTGAAAGTAAAACCTGTGAATGTGATGATCGAATAAATCGGTTTTCTTGTGAGGTTTCTTAGAGAAATTTTGATAAAGTTGGTCATATCGGAAATGAGATTAATTTCGTTTTACTACCCTTGGTTTTTACCCCCCAACCCCCCCAAGGGGGGGCTTTTAAGAAGTTCATTAACAATATTTTTTATTTTTATAATTACATTTTCAATATCATTTTCAACCTCCCAATTCTTAAACCGGATAATTTTAATATCAAACTTTTCCATTTCAGCTGATCTTCCATCATCATATTCTTCCTGTTGATTGTGAATTTCTCCATCGATTTCAACGACTAATCTTATTTGATGGCAATAAAAATCAGCAATAAAAAACTCAATTGGATGTTGTCTGCGAAAACGCAGTCCACAGATCTGCTTTTCTTTAAGTTTATCCCACAATAACTTTTCTCGAATTGTCATGCTTTTACGAAGAATCCTTGCTGCTTCCAAAATGTCAGGTTTCGCTTTGAAATACATCGTTTTGTCTAATTCTTCCATATTTAAACTTTCTAATATATTTTAGCCCCCCCTTGGGGGGATGGGGGGTGAAAAAGCAGGGAGATTGTTCTTTAATAATCATGTGATCCATTTTCATTTTACTATCATCAAAATATCTTCATTATTGGAAACTGCCCGGGCCATTCTTTCCAGCTCTTTCTTTTTAGCTTCAGGAGCTTTTGACACTTTAAACTGCTCCGTATTAATCCGATTTTTCAGTTCTGTACCTTTTAAGGATATCAGCATTTCTCCATTATTACCGATCATATAGGAAGATGGCCAGACAGCCAATCCTCCATCGATATTGTTTTTAAGTATTTCAGGAGTATAATCATAGGGGTCACTTTCGATAACAGATAACTGATGATTCAGCTTTGAATATATTGCATGATAGATCTTCACTGTTTTCTTCTTTCTGGTGACCTGACAATCATAATCGTCTTTTGTATATATCATGAATATATAGTCTTTAGTTTCAGCCCATTCCCCAGGAATGATTTTGCCTGTAAGATTAAAGTCAGGATCAACTCCCAGTTGTTTAGAAACTTTATAATTTCCAAGTTTTAATACATATACCGGCAGCAACCTGTTTGGTGGAATCACCTGGAAAACCGTATCATTAAACTCAGGACGGAAGTATAATTTCCCATTATGTTCATACTGAATACCATAATCAGTGCCCCGATGCAACTCTTTTGTATAGTTTTTCAGTTTTTCCAACATCGAAAAGGTTGATAAAGTATCACCATTATTGTTTAGAATTACCATCATATTATTATCATAAACGGGGACAGCGTATGAATGCTGGTCAAGCATATATTCGCTCCTTTCCGAGAATAAAAATTCAACTGGTCCTCCAAACATTCCATTTTGCGAACGGGGTTTTGGAGGTTCAGTTTTTCCATGATTCAGATCTACTGCAATCTTTCCCAGCCCTGATATCTGATCAGGTTTTTCCGGATCAAATTTGGAGTCTGGTATTAGTTGAGTAGAGGAACAATCATACTCCATGATGTATTTCTGTCCGGTAATGTTATTTCTGTAATTATAAAACAGGTTGTTCCCTTCTGCCCATATTGACATGCCACCACCTTTCATTGTATAGTGGGTAAAAAACATTACGGAACCTGCTTTTACATTAACCCCTGTATACTGGTTTTTCACGACTGACCGTATGTATCTTCCATCTCTTGAGAACAAATGAATTCCATATAGATTCCGCGCAATTATATATTTATCCATAAGGTAATAATTGAATTTCAGATCCACAGGAAGAGTGGGATCAGGTACAGGTTCTATGCGGATATAAGTAATTGTTGAGGCAACATCGGACAAGTTAATATCCTTTATATTGTCCAAGTTATCCGCAATATCAATTATTAAAGGTAGATGTGCAGGATCGACTGAACGGTTTTCTTTAAGACGGAACCCTCCATGATGACGATTCAGAGTATCGGTCAGCTTTTTTTCATTAGCAGCTTTATCTGCCGAATCTATTTCTTTTTCCCTGGTAATTATTTCTTTTGCCAGTTCTTTTTCGTTGGTCTTTAGTCGATTACGATTGCATGCAATATTTTGAATTAGAAAGAAAAGCAGGAATATCAGTTTTGTGAGATTCTTCATTATATTAAGGTTATTATTTTTCGTTTCTTGCTTCACGTATCTCGTTGATACTAATTCCTCCTCTCCCTTTCTCCTGTTCCTCCCTAACGCCAAGCGCATCACTCCTCACTCCTCACTCCTCACACCTTGTTACTCATACCTGAGAGCTTCGACCGGATTCCTTGTAGCCGCCCTCCAGCTCTGCCAGCTGACTGTAAGTATTGCGATTACAAGAGCGATTATTCCTGATATCACAAAGACCCACCAGCTCAGTCCAGTCTTATATGCAAATTTTTCAAGCCATTTATGAAGTGCGAACCATGCTATAGGTGTTGAAATAAAAAAAGCAAGGACCACCCATTTGATAAAATCTTTATTCAGCATAATCATTATTTCGAAAATCTTTGCACCGGTTACTTTACGGATCCCTATTTCTTTGGTTTTTCGTTTCAAAGAGTATGATGAAAGGGCAAACAAACCTAAACAGGATAATATTATCGCAAGAGCAGAGAACCAGATAATTATTTTATTAATCTGTATATATTCCTTATAATATTCATTTAGTTTATCAATTGCAAAGAAGAAATTGACGGTAGACTTAGGCTCAGTTTCCTGCCAGGTCTTTTTTAACAAATCAATGACTTTGAGACTTGCTCCGGGCTTTGATCTTACCGACAGGTATTTCCAGTTTGCAAAGTCATCAAAATCTTCGAAAAAGTGAATGAGAGGTTGCATCTCATTTTGCGCTCCCTGGTAGCTGAAATCCTCAATTGCGCCTGCTACCTTTAATCTTTCACCTGTTTCAGTGCTCTGGTGAAGGATCTGACCATCCGCTTCATGATAACCCAGCTTTTTCATAGCAGATTCATTCAATACGACAGAACCCCTATATGAAACCAGATCCTCATCGAATCCGGAGCCGCTTAGTATTTTAATGCCATAAGTTTTAAAAAAATTCCGGCCGATGTACGCCTGCCTCAGATGGATTTTGTTTAGTTCCCCTCCTCCTTCAGGGAAAAATGTATTGTAATTTTGCTCATAGGTTCCGGGAATATTCTGAGAAAAGCTTACAGACTCAACATACGGACTGGCCTTCAGCTCCTCTGAAATAAGCTTGAATTTTTGTGATGCAAGTTTTAAATCAGGATATTGCCAGCTTTCCAAATCTGCTACGATGACGTTCTCTTTGTCAAATTTTGGATCCTTATTAACCATGTAATTGATTTGCTTTCGTATTAGGATAGTTCCTGAAAAAAGAATAATTGCAATTACAAACTGGACTACAACCAATGAATAACGTTCAGAACCTTTCTTGTTGGCAGAAAACAGGTTGCCATGAAGGATTTGAATCAGCTTAGTCCGTGCCCAGAATAAAGAGGGAATCAATCCTGATGAAATACCAACAATTAACCAGATTGAGACGAGAAAGGGGAAAACAAATTTATACTGGGCGTCATGAACCTGCAAGTGAATTTCGAACAATTTATTAAAAGAAGGAAGAGCCAACGACATAATTTGAGTTCCGATAAGCAATGCTATAAAACTTACCAGTAAAGCTTCAGTCATTATCTGACGAAATAAGTTACTACTGGATGCACCGACCACTTTCTTAATCCCTATTTCCTTAGTTCTTGAAAAGGAATTAGTTATCGTCAGATTTATGAAGTTTACGATAGCAATACCCAGAATCCCAAGAGCGATGACTGTTAAAATTATGATCAGGATCCTGTTTGATTCCTGGGAAGCATGATATTCACTGAGGGGCAGGAGATTTAAAATTGACTTGCTTTGACCGACAGGGATGAAGTTCTCTTTAACAATGTTTTGCATTTTATCATAAAGACTTGCAGGTCTTGTTCCATCTCGCAGAAGCACATAAGTGGTCGAAAAAGTATTATACCAGTCGTGTACATTTTTTACCCAGGGTGAAATCTCCATTCCAGTTTCATAAGAACTTACTATATCAAACTTTACTGAGGAATTGACCGGGACGTCTACAACTCCATTTACCTGGAGGAATATATTGTCGAATCTGACCTGAAGTTTCTTTCCTATTGCTGACTCCTTACCAAAAAACTTTTTTGCCAGGTCAGAACTAATTACAACTCCATATTTTTCATGTACTCCGTTAATCGCTGAACCCTCGATAAAAGGAAATGAGAAGACTGAAAAAAAACCGGTGTCAACATACTGAATACCCTGAGGAACGGCTGTCTCTTTATAACTTATTCTGAATCCATCCCAGTCAAATATACGAGTCCCGTTTTTTACTTCAGGTATTTGTTCCATCATCTTAGGCAACAACAGACCCTTTGTCTGAACACCTTCTCCTTCACGGATCCTGTAAATATTTGAAAGATTTTTGTTAAAGTGATTGTAGGACAGGTCGTTATAGATAAATAACGAAAGAACCAAAAACGAGGCTATTCCGATACTCAATCCTATTATATTGATCAACAGGTAGTTTTTGTTATTCATCAAAAACCGAAAACTGTTCTTAAACTGCAGTAAATTCATATTATCGTTTATCGTTTATCGTTTATCGTTTATTGAGTCTCTAAGTCTCTAAGTCCCTTAGTCTCTACATCACCACCTCACGCCTCACGCCTTCCACCTTACTACTCATACCTCAGAGCTTCGACCGGGTTCCTCGATGCGGCCCTCCAGCTTTGCAGGCTGACCGTTAATAATGCAATTGCAAGTGCTATGACACCTGCAAGCACAAATATCCACCAGCTTAGTCCTGTTTTGTAAGCAAAGTTTTCAAGCCATTTGTGCATTATGAACCAGGCAATTGGTATAGCTATAAGGAATGCAATGGAAACCCATTTTACAAAATCTTTATTAAGCAAAATGATTACCTCTGCGACTTTAGCACCATTAACTTTACGGAGACCAATCTCTTTGGTTCTTCTCTCATTCATACTTAATGAAAGACCTAATATCCCCAAAACACACAAAAAAATCGTAATTGCAGCAAAAAGAAGGAATAGATTAAGTGCCTTATGTTCTGATTTATAATAATTAGCTATTGTGTCGCTCAAAAAATTATATTCAAGGACCTGATCAGGAAAGATTTTTTTCCATTTTTCACTCAGTCTTTCAATATCACCTGCCAAGAACCCGGTTATACTTCCCGAATGGTTTCCGATAGCTGACATTTTAATACTCACGGTACTGAATTCCCTGGGACTATTATAGAAAAGGCAGGGCCTTATTTTACCATGTAAAGAGCCGGAGTGAAAATCTCTCACCACGCCTTTTATATAGGCTCCGTCTTTTGCGATCCCCTCAATTTTAATACCAAGAGCTTTATTGGGGTCTAAGATTCCCAGTTCTGTTAAGAATTCCATGTTTACGATTATGGTATTGACAGTATCGCTGATTGTAAAATTTTGTCCGGCCAGAAAATCAAATGAATATAATTTTAGATAAGAACTATCAATGGATTTTAACTCAGCATCAATGCTTTTCTTTTCGTTATTTATGAATAGGCTGAAATTACTCCATGACTGTGATTCCGCAGGATGTACGGAACTGAAACTGACCTGTTTTACTGCTGGAACAGACACCAGTTCAGCAGCCAGTGCATTTAATTTCGGAGCAGCATTTTCTGGCAGTCTGGCGAATATGATATTTTCAGTATTATAACCCAGGTTGGAATGATTGATAAAATATATCTGTTTGATAATAATTAAAGTAGCAATTATAACTGTCTGTGCCACAACAAACTGAAGAATTACACTCGCTTTTCCAAAATTGTTCCCTTTTCCCGAATTGCCGGAATCAGCCCTTTTTAAGAGTAAGGATAAAGAACTGAGTTTTAAATTGAAAATGGAAAATATTACTGAAAGAAAGCTTCCTGTAAAAAGAAGAAGCAAAAGAAAGAGCATATCGGATAGTCCTGTTGGTGGTTTATATCCCTGCGGAATGTCAATAAATGAGTAGAAGTTTCTGATAATTGGTATCGTAAATTGCAGACTGACTAACAATGCGAAGAAAATAACAAGCATAGACTCTGTAAAAAACTGAAGAAAGATTGAAAAGGGTTTACTGCCCAGGATTAATTTTAAGGCGATTTGTTTTTTTTGTTTAAATGTTTCAGCAAGAAAGAAATTACTGTAATTAAAAGATGCTATTAAAAATATAAAAGTACCGATAAGAGTCAGGGCTAAAAGCAACCCCTCACTTACAGTGCGGTTGTTATAATTTCCATATTGACTCTCTTTATGGACCCGTGAAAGAGCCTGTAGTTTGAATTGTCGTCCTTCGAGTCTTTCAGCTCCTGCATTTGAAGCGTAAATTTCTTTGAATTTTTTTTCTACCGAAACTATATCGCTTCTTTTATTCAGGACCACATAACATTGAAAATTGTCTGATAAGCTTCCATAGTCGGTACCAAAGCGTGGGTTTAGCTTTTCTGAAAATGTTCTCAATGACAATAAAACCTTAAAAGGGAGATCAGTATTTTCAGGAAGGTCCTGAATTACCCCCTCTATTGTGAATTTTGTCCTGAAAATAATCAAGTCGCGACCAATGGGATCTTCATCTGCAAAGAGTTTATGAGCTGTCTTTTCTGTAATAACTGCAGTGAATGGTTTATCCAGAACCTGTTTGCCTTCACCTCTTAACCATTTAATCCCTGTTTTTCCGAAATCGAAGACATTAAAAAAGGAAGGTTCAGTCATAACGATGCCATCATCAAGTACAAATGATTTTTCAATTGTACTGTCTCTTGACGAAATATTTATTTTCTGTCCAAACAGATAAAACATGGCCACAACATCCTGTAACTCCGGCACTGATTTTTTAAAAGCGGCTGGAAGAGGAAAATGAACACCCGTTCGATATTCCAAACCGCCATTAGTATATTCCAGTCCTGAAGTAACACGAACAACCCTATAAATATTTTTGCTTTTTGTGTGATAGTTGTCAAAGCTTAATTCATAATTTATTTTGGTATATATAACCAGGCAACTTGTTAATCCGATTACCAGACCCACAAAAATCAATAAGTTGGATTTGTAGTTTCGTGAAATTCTTCTGATTGCTATTTTAAGATACTGTCCATTCATTTAAATCAAGTTATATTTTTAAATTTAGAGTTACTTGTTGCTTGTTTTGGTTTTCGTTCTTTATGTTTTGCTTTTTTGATTTTTTTACCCCTAAATCCCCCAAGGGGGACTTTTAAATCCTGCATTATTTTAGCCCCCCTTGGGGGGATGGGGGTAAAAACCCGAGGATTTGGAGGTTTATTATTCATATCGTAGTGCCTCCACAGGGTTTCTTGTTGCTGCCCTCCAGCTCTGCCAGCTCACAGTACCCAGGGCTATTACCAAAGCCATTAACCCTGCCAACGCAAATATCCACCAGCTCATGCTGGTCTTGTAAGCAAAATTTTCTATCCATTTATTCATAATAAATACTGAAACGGGGACCGCAATCAGAAATGCCAATAGCACACCAATTATGAATTCTTTATTTAGCATTCTCATAATCTCTGAAACCTTTGCCCCATTGATCCGGCGAATACCTATTTCTTTTGTTTTATTTATTGTAACCTGCATTATCTGTCCTAACATACCCAGACAAGTTATTATAAATGCTATAAGTGAAAACATGGCTATGGCTTTTCCCTGCTGATCTTCTTTATGGTAGAGAGAATTAAAATATTCATCCAAAAATGTATAAGAGAATGGAGTCCCTGGCAAAATCGATTTCCATATTCCATGAATTACTTTCATTTGTTCGTCTAAATTTCCCGGTAGTAATCTTATATTTAATATTGAATACTGATCAGAAAATATGAGGCAAACAGGTTCAATCTCTTTATGCAGAGAGGCAATGTTAAAATTTCTCACCACACCGACAATATTGTATCCATTTTCTTTACCATTGTTAAATCTCCTGTTTTCCAGATTTTCCCAACCAAATATTTTAAGCGCTTTCTCATTAATGTAGCACGATTCGTTAAAGTCCCCATCCAAAAGCTTCCTGCCTTTAACCAATTTAATGTCAAAAGTTTCAAGGAATTGACGGTCAATATAAATACAATTAAACATTAGACCTTCCGTTTCAGGGACGGACATATGATTTCTTATCAGACCAGGTCCTCCATTGCTAAAAGAAGAATTTTTTACAAATGAAAGATTATTAATCTGCTGTTTCAGTGCCGGTTTATTCTGAAAATCATGTGGGATATCCAACCTTAATAATAACTCTTTATCAAATCCCAAATCAGAAGTTTTTACATAAATCAATTGTTTTTGGATAAATGCCAGGCATATAAGCAGAATTATAGATACCGTAATCTGAAAAACGGTAAGTAACCTCTGTCCTAACCTTTTCCCGTGTTTTAATCCTTTTTTCCCGAAAAGAGTCTGAACATCGGAATGTTTGATAATATAAGATGGGGCCAACATAGATACCATAACTACGATCAGTATTATAGTTATGAACAGAGTTGATATCTGCCACGAAAAAAACCATTTGAATTCCAGATTCGAGTCAAGTAATTTCTCAATTAATGGAAGAATAGCAGAGGCGAGGTAAAGAGCTGCAAGAAAAGAAACAAGAACTGTTAAGGTTATGTCAATATAGAAATATTGTTTTAATTGATTGCTGTTAGCGCCATTTGTGATCCTTATTCCTATAATTTTCAGAGTGCTGAAGTAGTTTGACAATGTAAAAATAATATAGTTAATAACTGAAAGTAACAGGATAAGCAAAGCAGTTGAAATGAAAATATATATAAGACCTGTGCTTCCTGATCTGTTATCATTCTCTTTAATACCTTGTGTCAGGTAAATATTAACTAACGGCTGAAAAAGGACACCTTTTGTATTTGATTTGTTTGTGGGGAATTCTGAATTAACCTCCTTTTGAATTAATGAAGCATCTTTTTTTTCATTAATAAGGACATAAAGATCCACGGGATTATAGCAAATATTACCTTTTTCAGTGCCATGGCAAGTTTGTGAGAACCGCAGTTTTTCATTTTCACTATTAAAAAAAATTTCAGCCCGCAGACTGGAGTTTTCGGGCATGTCTTCTACAATAGCACTGACGCGGAGTTCGAGAGAATTATCAAAATGTACAATCTCACCCAGCACATCTATTTTCCCGAATAGCTTATTTGCAGTGGATCTTGTAATCACTATTGAATTCAAATCCGAAAATGGTTTATCCTTATCTCCAGCAAGAACGTGTAAGGTAAAAATCCGGAAGAAGTCATTTTTAGTAGAAATCATCTCTTTAATAAGTACATAATCAGTCCTTTTGACAGATCTTATGTACATTGGAAGATTGAGACCAGAATAATATACAGGTGCTGCCTGGGTGATATCCGGAAATTTTTCCTTTATTTCAGACGAGATATCATAATCCATTTTGGAACTATTACTGGTCGAGTCGATTAACCTGTAAATGTTTTTATGGTTATCAAAACCTGTGTCAACAGTAAATTCCTTAAAAATGAATAATGATAATACAATGCAAACAGTAAAACCGACTGTAAATCCAATCAGGTTAAGAATAGAAAAAAGTTTGTTTTTTCTTAAATTTTTTAAGGAGGATTTCAGATTATACAATAACATGCTAATAAGTTTTAGTTTTTAATATGTCATTCATCCCTAAGTGATTCCACTCCGACTCTTCGGTCAGTGTCTCCGCTCTCCTCACTATTCGTATCGGAGAGCTTCGACCGGGTTCCTCGTCGCCGCTCTCCAGCTCTGCCAGCTCACAGTTAATAAAGCAATACAAAGAGCTATCAATCCGGCTAAACCAAAGATCCACCAGCTCAGTTCTGTTTTGTAAGCAAAACCCTGCAGCCAATTATGCATGGAATACCAGGCAATAGGAGAAGCAATCACAAAAGCGATCCCAACCCATTTGACAAAACCACTATTTAACATTGCGAGTATCTCTGCAATCCTGGCTCCGTTTACTTTACGGATTCCGATCTCTTTTATCCGGCGATGACTGGCAAATAATGACATTGCTAAAATTCCAAGACAACAAATAACGATTGCACATCCGGCAAAGAGAGAAAAGGTATGCCGGAACTCGAGTTCTGATTGATACATATTCTGAATTGCCTGGTCTAAAAAGTTCACCTCAACTGGGAAGGATGGTGAGAGCTCCGAGGCAGAAGCTTTTATATCCCTGATCAAGGTATTCAGGGATTTATAGCTGGCAGTCTGGAGGTTTACCAGACAATATGACGCATAGGACTCATTTCTTATTGCGAGTGGTGTAATGGATTTATTGACAGGTTTGAAATGAAAATCTTTAACAACTCCAATAATCTCATATTCACGATTGTTCATGCTGAACTTAATGCCAAGAGGATTTACAAGATTATGCTCACGAAGGAATGTTTCATTCACCACAACTTTTAATTTGTCTGTTGAGAGAGTATCTGAATATAACCGGCCTTTAACTAATTTTAATCCCATCATATTAAAAAAAACTGCATCAGCACTGAACAAATCAAAATTCAGCTCTTTCTTATCCCCATTTAAGTCCATTTGGACTGTTCTGTATGACATGTCTTTCCCTGGATAAAACTGTGAAAAAGAAATTTCCTTTATTGCCGGTTTTTCGAGAAGAAGCTTTTTAAATACTTCTTTTTTCGGATCTAATTGTGGTGTTATTTTAATGACGATGATGTTTTTCTGATTAAAACCGAGATTAGAGCTACCGAATCTGACCTGTTTTTGTACCAGTACCGTAAAGGCAATTAAAATAATAGCTATTGTAAATTGCATGGTAACTAGAATACCACTGAACGAGAATCTCGATTTAACGGGCTCTAAAGTGTTTTTCAGATTGTCAATTGCTTTAGATGAAGAAATCCTCACTGCAGGTATTATGCTGAAAAATACACTTAGAACAAGGATACCTGCTAACGAAGTAATGATAAATCCCGGAGAAGAAGTCAGGCTTGAACTATAGTGTATTCCAGTATAATTTCGGATTCCGGGGTTAATTATGTTCACAAGATCGGCTGCAATAAGAAGAGCAGCCAGAAAAAAGATAAATGCCTCCGCGAGCACATTCATAAGTATCGTTGACTGGCCGACCCCGATGATCTTCAAAACCCCGGTTTGCCTTATCCTTTCGAACCATTGAGATGATGAAATATTGAAGAAATTGACCAATGCAATAATAAGTACCATGACAGCTACCATTAAGAGGATCATAACTTTCTTCTTATCTCCGGTTACTAAAAAGTCATTTCCCAGAAGGGCAAATTTTGAAAAGTATACTTTATTTAACGGAACAAGACGAGCCTCTTTATACTCTTTTTTAAGATCATCCGGGATAATATTCAAAATAGTTTTTCCAGCGTCAGCTGGATTTATCCCATTTTTTAACAGGAGAAACGTTTGGAAATCGCTCCATCCCCATTCGGTGAATTCTCCACTCTCGCCCTGTACAAGTTTCTGGGTAGCCATAGAAGAAATTGCACTTAAGGAAAGACAGGAATTCTTTTCAGGCTCTTCAATAACTGCACATACGGTAAGTTCTTTGCTGTTATTTAATTTTATTACTTTCCCCACTGATTCTTCACTGCCGAAAAGTTGTTCCGATAATTTTTTTGTAATCACTACAGTCATTGGATCCTTCAGAGCGGATTGTGCATTTCCCTCAATAAAATTGTAGCTGAAAAATTTAAAAAAATCTTCATCTGCAAATAGCAGGCGAGAGGTGACAGGATTTCCATTTTCAGTCTGAAATACAGGCGGTTCCCAGGTTCCAACGATCCTTATAGCCGATTCTACACCGGGCACCTTCAGATCAATGTCTTCTTTAAGAATCCCTGGTGTATAGATCCTGTCTGCTGATGGAAGGTACAAATATACCCGGTCCCCATTCTTATGGTATCTGTCAGTGGTAAGCTCACTATAACAATACACTGAAAGAATGATTACCAATGTAAAGCTAATGGCTAAGCCCAACAGATTTATCATATTGATTACCGGTCTATGGGTGAAATTTCTGATTATTGTTTTAAAAAGGTACTTCATATCTTTTGTGTTGTTTTGTTATTTAATAATTCTTCATTTTTCTCTTTTTCCCCCCCAACCCCCCCAAGGGGGGCTTTAAGACCTGGATAAAATTTGCTTTTATTTATTCATCAGTACAAAAATTATTAAGCCTTTGTTTGGTTCTCCCCCCTGGGGGAGTCAGAGGGGTAAAACAAAGGCGGATTAATTATTCATATCTCAAAGCTTCCACAGGATTCCTTGTTGCTGACCTCCAGCATTGCCAGCTCACAGTTAATACTGCAATGAGAATTGCCGAGACACCTGCAATGGCAAATATCCACCAGCTCATTTCAGTTTTATAGGCAAAATTTTGAAGCCATCTGTGCATTGCGTAGAAGGAAACAGGACAAGCAATTATAAAAGCAATGGCAACCCATTTAACGAAGTCGTTAATCAGCATTAACATCACTTCCGAGACTTTGGCACCATTTATTTTACGGATGCCTATTTCCTTAGTCCGGTGTTTTACCACAAACAGAATCATGCTGTACAACCCCAGACAACTGATAAAAATGGCTATGCCAGATGAAGCACCTATTGTGCCGGTCAGTCGTTTCTCCTGTATATATTGCTTCCCGATCATGTCATCGTAAAAGGAATAACTAAGAGTAATATCCGGGCACATACTTTTCCATACCTTACTTATATAATCCAGTGTTTTATCTACATTTTCAGAAGAAATTCTGAGACTCAGACATGTCAGATCTTCATCAGTGAAAAAGATAGCTCCTGGTTTTATTTCATTATGTAATGACTCTGTATTAAAATCCTCTACAACTCCAACTATTGGAATATTTCTGCAAGTTGCTGTTGAAAGATCCTTAAACTCTGCATTCTTATAAAACATTTCATTGACGATACAAGCCCTGTCCTTTTCACTTGGTAAAAAGAAACGACCTTCTTTTAACTTTATGCCAAGTGTTGCGAAGAAATCTTCGTCGCAGCTGATCTCCCAGAAACTCATAACCTTTTCATTAACCTTATTATCGCTTCTTCTATATACATTACCTGGTGCACCAAATGATGCTGTAGCCTGCAAAATGGAAGGATTCTTGAGTAATTCCTGTTTTAATGTAAGGGTTTGTTTGCTGAATGAATAATGTACAGGAATAAATAACAAATAATCAGGTTTATACCCGAGTCGGTGCTCTTTAACAAATCTGGTTTCTTTGACAATAGTAATTACGGATACTATCAGGGCAATTGCTGCGACAAACTGAAATACCAGAGTAGCTCTTGATATACCAAGGAAAGAAAAGTTGCTAAATCCTCTTTTCCTTAAAAGATCCATAGGAATAGATTTTGCAAAATGCAATGATGGGTAAAAACCAATGGCAATGATTAATACAAGGAAAGTAACTGTTACAAATATTATATAAGGCAGACTTATAAAGGTATTTATATTAATCTGACGTTCAACTTCCATACTGAACCAGGGAAGTGCTGAATCTATGATTGCAATTGCAACTATTAAAGCTGAAAACAGTGTCAGTGAAAGAGTGGCCAATCCCTGCCAAACAATATGGTGCTTTTCGGCGCCTGTACTTTTAAGAATGCTGGCCCGCCTGGTCTCTCCGAAGCTTTCCGAAAGCAATATATTGAAGGTATTGATAATTGCAAGCATCAGTACTACAATGCCTATAGATAGCAATAAGAAGAGTAGCTTTTTATTACTATGCATCATATTGCTTGATTCTTCTATTCCAGTCGTAGAATAGATATCAGAGAAAGGCTGCAAAGAAAGATTCGGATTCTCTTTTGTCCATTTCTCTCTATAAGTATTCCGAAGGAATTTAAGTGTTTGAACTGTGTCTCTCTCATTTCGTAATAAAATGTAAAACTGGGCCATTTCTATATGAAAATTTCCATCATTGGTCCAATAATCTCCGCCGGTGTAAGGCAAATTCCTGGTATAAAGTGACACAACTGCATCAGGTTGTATACTTGAATTCACCGGACTATCCTTCATTATTCCGGTAACTGTACAGTATTCTTTCATATCCATACGAACCAATTTACCTAGTCCCGATGCCTTGGGAAACAATTTTGCGGCAAGTGACTGTGACAATACTATTTTATTTGGTCCATTCAGGACATCATTTGGGGAACCGGAAAGCAATGGGAAACTGAAAACCTGGAAAAAAGCAGAATCTGCAATAACCAGCTTGTCTATGTTCACGGGATTAGCTTCATTTCCAACCATTGCAAAGAAAATATTCATCCGGCAAACTTTATCGATACCAGGCAATGCATTTTGCAATGAGTTGATATATTCCTTGTCAAGTTTGGCTGAATTGCCAGTTTTGTTAACTATCCTGTATATGCTGTTGTAGTTTTGCTGGAATTTGTCGAAGCTAATCTCATTCACTATATAAGCTCCAACTAACATTGCCGTGGCTAACCCGATTCCAAGTCCCAGAACTGAAATAATTGAATTGTGCTTTTTGTTGATCAAACTCCGGTATGCCAATTTAAAGTATGTAGGGATCATTTATTGACTTACTTATGTTACGTATTATTAATTATTTATTATTTATTATTTATTATTTATTATTTATTCCTTGTCATCTATAAAGCTACACACACCTAAATTAATTCCCTGACCTCTTTTTGTTATTAAATATTTATTACCATAATGATGCCATAAATGTATACGCCTGATATACAATGGTGTAAATAAGTGATGGATTAAATATCGTAAATATATTTTACTGTTTAGTGTAAAATTATTTTACAGTTTATTGACTTTGGTACTGGAATGAAATACCTTTGTATGTATTATTAACCCCCAAACCCCCCAAGGGGGGCTTCAATTTTGTCAGAAGTTAAAAGTCCCTCCCTCTTGGGGGAGGGATTTAGGGAGAGGTAAATCATCCAGGGAGAAGGGGGCATAAAACAAAAGAGAAAAAAGTTTGATATCAAGCCATATGCAAAACGCAAAAGGAAACATTCTCGTTATTGATGACAACAAAAGCATCCTCAGCGCACTCGAGATATTACTCACGCCTGAATTTCATGAATTAACACTTCTGTCGAATCCTAATCAGATACTATCTGAATTGTCAAAAAAGGATTACAACCTGGTAATTCTCGATATGAATTTTAAAGCCGGGATCAATACCGGGAACGAAGGTATTTACTGGCTCGAAAGGATCAAAGAAGCCAAACCTGAAATATCCGTTGTTATGATAACGGCTTACGGAGATATTAATACTGCTGTCAGAGCTCTCAAGTCCGGTGCATCGGACTTCATTCTGAAACCATGGGATAATGAGAAAATGCTGGCAACTCTTAAACTGGCTATACAGTTAAATATGTCAAAGCAGGAGGTAAGCCATCTAAAAGAGAGAGAAACTGAACTCAAAAAAGAGATCAACCGCGACCAGAGGTTCATTATCGGCTCATCGCCTCAGCTTATGAATGTTATGAACATGGTAAAAAAAGTTGCAAGGACAGATGCAAACGTGCTGATAACGGGTGAAAATGGTACCGGGAAAGAATTAATTGCCCAGGAAATACACCGTCTGTCAAACCGGGCTAAAGAAGTTCTTGTAAGCGTTGATATGGGTGCGCTTAGTGAGACCCTCTTTGAAAGCGAACTCTTCGGACATATGAAAGGATCATTTACTGATGCCCGCGAAAACCACCAGGGTAAATTTGAAATTGCAGATAAGGGAACTTTGTTTCTCGATGAAATCGGGAACCTGTCATTTCATCTTCAGGCCAAACTTCTCGCAGTTATTGAGAATCGTCAGTTTTCGCGTATCGGATCAAATCAGCTTATACCTACCGACATACGACTGATTTGTGCAACAAACAGGAATCTTGAAAACATGGTTAAAGAGGGACTGTTCAGAGAAGATCTTCTTTACAGGATAAACACAATCCAGATTGAGTTGCCTCCGCTGAGGGACAGGGGTAATGATATTTTCATTCTGGCAGAATTTTTTCTGAATAAATATACCTATAAATACAATAAACCTAACCTGAAGATTAACCATCAGGCACACGAAAAACTTCTGAAATATTCATGGCCGGGCAATATCCGTGAACTTCAGCATACCATCGAAAAGGCAGTAATTTTAAGTGAATCAGCAGTTATAAAACCCGATGATTTATATTTACGCCATGCAGGACAGGTTAGCAGCAACAGCTCATATACAAAGTTAGAAGAGATGGAAAAGGTTATGATTCAGCAGGCTCTTGAAAAAAATAATGGTAACTTAACTGCTGCTGCGGAGCAGCTTGGTATAACAAGGCAGACTCTATATAACAGATTTAAAAAGCAAAATGATGTTCAGTAAAAGCCTATATATCAACATAGTAATGAGGGTGTTATTAATAGTGCTGTTTTCTGCCGTCCTGGGATATTTTGCCATTATTGACCACTCCCTTCGTTTTTCAATTATCTGTATCCTGACTCTGGTTTTTCTGACTGTCAATCTCATTTCATATCTGAATAGTACAAATAAAAAGATCAGGTTTTTCTTCGATTCAGTACGAAATGATGATTCGAACCTCTCTTTTCCTGCTGAGACCAGGAATGATGCTTTAAATGACCTGTATAAAAGCATGAACAAGGTAAACCATCAGATCCAGCAGCTAAAAATAGAGAACAGACAGCAGGAACAATATTTCCGGACATTACTTGAGCATCTGGCTGCAGGTATAATAACATATAATGACAAAGGATTCATACTTCATGCAAATTCATCAGCCAGGAAACTTCTTGCAATTGATGTCCTTACCCATTTGAAGCAAATTGAAAGGAAGGACCAGAAGCTTTTCGAAACTATAAATAGCATTAAACCGTTTGAAAGAAAACTCATAGGTATTTCTGCGGACGGGGGTGAAATTCAGCTGTCACTTAAAGCGACATCTTTTAAGACTAATGAAAATGAACTTGTGATCCTTTCAATCCAGGATATAAAAAATGAACTTGATGAAAAAGAGATCGAATCATGGATGAAACTGATAAGAGTGTTAATGCATGAAATAATGAACTCAATAACCCCTATAACTTCCCTGTCGGAGAGTCTATCAAACATTTACAGTACTGGCGGAATACCTGTCTTGCCCGAACAGGTAAATGTTAAAACCATTGCCACAACATTACAGGGCCTGAATGTTATTAAGGAACAGGGAAAAGGGTTGATGTCGTTTGTTGAATCATACCGAAAACTTACCAGGGTACCTGAACCGGAAAAGAAACTATTCAAAGTGGCTGATCTGATGAGCCGGGTGCAGATATTATATAACTCTCTTGATAACATTAATAAAACTAATCTGATCATTTCATTGAAAAAGTCTGATCTGGAAATATTTGCAGATCAAAATCTTATTTCTCAGGTTTTAATAAACCTCCTGAAAAATGCTCTGGAAGCCAATGAAAATAATTTTGACGGCAAGATAACTATCGTTTCCTCAGAAAATTCCGGCAACCATTCAGAAATTTGTGTAATCGACAACGGTCCGGGCATTTCAGAAGAAAACCTTGATGAGATATTCGTCCCGTTTTTTACCACCAGGCAAAATGGTTCTGGAATCGGGCTGAGCATATCAAGACAAATCATGAGAGCCCACGGCGGAAACCTGAAAGTAAGATCTGTGCCTTATAAAGAGACTGCATTCTGCCTGAGTTTCTAATCGAACCTAATGGCTTTTACCGGAGTGATCCTGCTTATTAACTGTGAGGGCACAAGCAGCATAATTATAATTGCAGCCATTGTCCCTGCATTCAGCAACAGGATTTGGGTCAGTTCAAGATTAACAGGAACTGTTTTAATATAATATGAAGATGGATCGAGTTTAATCACCCCGGTTTTAAGCTGAAGATAAGCAAGCCCAATGCCGATAAAATTACCCCATAGCAGTCCTTTCCCTATAAGATAAGCAGCCTGGTAAAGAAATACCCTGCGCAACGTAATATCTTCAGCACCGAGAGATTTAAGAACGCCAATCATATTAGTTTTTTCAAGAATAAGGATTAGAAGTCCGGATATCATATTAAATCCTGCCACAATAAGCATTAGCAGAATTATAATTATAACATTGATATCCTGGAAATTCAGCCAGTCAAAGATTTGCGGATATTTTATCCTGATATTGGTTACTCTAAACTTTGTGTCTTCTTCGGTTATTTTATAACCAATTGCATCTCTGACTTCTGCCGTCATTTCATCGAGCTTGTCGAAATCCCTGATGAACACTTCAAATCCACTAACCTGATCATCTCTCCATCCGTTAAGACGCTTTATATGTCCGATGTCGCAATAGACATACATTTTATCAAATTCCTCAAGGCTAGTTTCATAAATCCCGCTTATGGTAAATTTTCTCATTCTCGGAGGATCCTGAATGAAAAGCATGGCGAACGAATCGCCTGTTTTCAGCCTCAGCATGTCGGAAATCTTTTTTGATATGATCACTTTATCCGTTCGTCCCGTATCTGTAACCGTAAATACAGAACCATCAACCATATTACTTTTAAAGTAACTCCAGTCAAAATCACTTCCGATTCCTTTGAGCACAACACCCTGGATATCCTCATCAGTCCTTATTATACCGGCTTTGGTAGCAAATACCTGCATATGCTCAACCCCTGGTATTTGCCTGATTTTCTGAATACATTTCTGTGTGTCGCTTATTGGAGTGGTCTCGAATGATAAATTTGAATCGAAGTTTATAATCTGAATATGCGATCCAAAACCGACAACTTTTTCCCTTATTTGTTTTTTAAAGCCTGTAAGTATAGCTACTGCAAGAATCATAACTGCAAGACCCATAGCAATACCGACTATTGCGATAACATTGATCGGACGTGAAAATGATGTGCCTTCACGTCTTCCCTTTATGAGCCTGTGCGCTATGAAATATGGTAGATTCATAATTCTGAAAAGTTCCCAAATTTAAGAAATTTAAGCTTAACTTCTCTGTGTAACTCTGTGAATACTCTGTGCAACTCTGTGTTAGTTCTTTTTGTTACACAGAGAGACACTAAGAAACACGAGAACCACAGAGTCAAAAAAAAATGCCTAGTTTTACGTCATCAAAACATTAGTCGATGATAAGAATTCTTTTTGCCCTGATTTTCACAACACTGATTATCGTATCTCCTGACTATATTGAAGCTCAGAAAGTTCCCATCCCTGGTGCAAATCAGATCGAATTATATAATTCCATTATTGAAGGAAAATCCGTTGCTGTCGTAGCTAACCAGACATCAAAGATCGGGTCAACTCATCTGGTTGATACCCTTTTTTCAATCGGGATAAACATAAAAGTAATATTTGCACCCGAACATGGATTCAGAGACCTGGCTGATGCAGGTGAGAGTATTGAAAATAGTAAAGACACTGAAACAGGCGTTCCCATAATCAGCCTTTATGGATCACATCTTAAGCCCACCCCTCTGGATTTGAAAGGGATTGACGTTGTGATTTTTGATATTCAGGATGTGGGCACTCGGTTCTATACTTATATTTCAACTCTCCATTACATTCTGGAATCGTGTGCTGAGAACCACGTTGAATGTCTTGTTCTTGACAGACCCAATCCGAACGGATTTTATTTTGACGGGAATATTCTTGACACTACATATAAGTCATTTGTAGGCATGGATCCCATTCCTGTTGTACACGGCATGACCGTAGGAGAGTATTCAAATATGTTAAATGGAGAAGGTTGGCTGAAAAAAGGTGTAAAATGCGATCTGGTTGTTATTAACTGCAAGAATTATACCCATAAAACACTTTATGAACTTCCTGTCAGGCCATCGCCTAACCTTCCAAACCAGACTTCGGTTTATCTCTACCCATCTATATGTTTTTTTGAAGGTACTACGGTTTCCCTGGGAAGGGGAACTTCATTCCCGTTTCAGGTTTTCGGAAGTCCGAAGCTGCCCGACAAGGGATTCAGTTTTATACCCGAAAGTCTTCCGGGGGCAAAAAATCCGCTTCTCCTCGGTGTAAAATGTTTTGGAACCGATCTGAGGGATGCTATGAAGCAGAATCTTGTACCGAAGCCTGAACTTAATCTGGAATGGCTTATCAGTGCATACAAAGATTTTCCGGATAAAGACAAGTTTTTTAATTCTTATTTTGATGTGCTTGCCGGCGGACCGGTTCTGAGGAAACAAATTCAGAAGGGGATGACTTCAGAACAAATCAGGGCAACCTGGAAAGACGGACTTGCGAAATTTGCAAAAATAAGAGAGAAGTACTTGTTGTACAAATAACCAGTTTAAGCTTCGTTCGTATTCATTTTCTCGAAATGGTATTTATTTAATTTATTGTCTGGTAGCCCCATGAGATTGCTTCGTCGCCCGCGAAGCGGGACTCCTCGCAATGACACTGCACGTAAGTTCATTTGTAGATGGGATCTTGACCAAATTAAATAAATATCACGGTCATAGCGAGAAGCGAAGCGCCGAAGCAATCTTTAAATCCCATCCTGAATTAAACTAACGTGCTATACCCTACCCGGATAAACCTTAAGAGCTTCTGCCAGGATCGTCATTGCATTTTTCAGATCATCAATTTTCAGAACATAAGCAATACGAACCTCATTTTTACCTGATCCGGGAGTTGAATAGAAACCTGATGCAGGTGCAACCATAACAGTTTGATTATTATATTCAAACACTTCAAGCAGCCATTGCGCAAACTTATCGGAATCGTCAACCGGAAGTTTTACTACGGTATAAAAGGCACCTTTTGGTTTAGGACAATAGACTCCGGGAATTTTATTTAGAGCTTCAACCATGTAGTTTCTGCGAGCTGTGTATTCATCATTAACCTCTTTGAAATACTCATCAGGAGTATCAATTGAGGCTTCACCAACTATCTGGCCGAGGCCGGGAGGAGAGAGGCGAGCCTGTGCAAATTTCAGCGCAGTTGATATGATATCTTTATTTTTGGTTATCAATGCTCCAATCCTGACACCACATTCACTATATCGTTTTGATACAGAATCAAGCATAATGACATTATTCTCAACTCCATCGAGATTCATAGCAGAAAAATGCACGGCACCGTCGTAGCAAAATTCACGATAAGCCTCATCGGAATAGAGAAACAGATCATGTTTCTGTATCATCTCTTTTAAATGAAGAAGTTCTTCTTTCGAATACAGGTATCCAGTGGGATTATTGGGATTACAAATGATAATACCTTTTGTTCTGGAGGTTATTTTTTTTTCAATATCACGAATTGGAGGAAGAGCAAAATCGTCTTTTATATGCGACGTTACCGGAACAATTTTAATCCCGGCAGTGGTCGCGAATCCGTTATAATTTGCGTAGAATGGTTCCGGTGTAATAACTTCCTCTCCCGGATTAACGCTTGACATAAGTGCAAAAAGAATGGCCTCAGATCCCCCTGTAGTTATAAGGATCTCGTTATAATTGATATCTATACCGATCTTCCTGTAATATTCAGCAAGCTTCCTTCTATATGTTTCATTGCCTGCCGAATGGCTGTACTCAATAACCTTCAGATTAATATTCCGTAGTGCATTCAGAGCTACTTCCGGAGTTGGAATATCGGGTTGTCCGATGTTAAGATGGTACACTTTTCTTCCTTTCCGCTTCGCTTCTTCAGCAAAGGGAACAAGTTTTCTTATTGGTGAGGCAGGCATAAGTTTGCCCTTTTCCGATATTGATGGCATAATGTTCTAATTTTAAACTCCGAAAACAATAGAAAGACAAAAGTAAATAGAATACTCAATTTATGATTTATTTATTAATAGTATTTTGTTTAATTGCCTGGACTATCAATAGATTTATTTTTATTGCCACAAAGGCACAAAGGCACGAAGTTGCGCCAAGAATAAGTAATTAAATATAAGCTCTTTGTGAACCTTAGTGTCTTCGTGTCTTGGTGGCACATTCATATTCTCAATTTTTTGAAGTGGATTCAATAGTTGAAAAGCTTAGATTCAACCTTTCAACTCTTCAACTTTTTAACCTTTAATAGTATTGCTAATTTTAATATTTTTGCAATTCTATATTACAAAATTAATACGAACTGAAACAAATGGAAATTCCTTCAAAATACGAGCCGGGAAAAGCTGAGAACAAATGGTATAAATACTGGATGGAAAGTGGATTTTTCAAAAGCACTCCCGATGAAAGAGAGCCGTATACAATTGTTATTCCTCCTCCAAATGTTACTGGTGTGCTGCATATGGGCCATATGCTCAATAATACTATCCAGGATGTCCTTATACGCAGGGCAAGGATGCTGGGGAAAAATGCGTGCTGGGTACCCGGTACCGATCATGCTTCGATAGCCACTGAAGCAAAAGTTGTTGCAAAACTTAAGGAGGAAGGAATTGAAAAACGAGACCTTTCACGCGAAGAGTTTCTGGAGCATGCCTGGGAGTGGACACACAAGCATGGTGGAATAATCCTTGAACAGCTGAAACGGCTTGGCGCTTCATGCGACTGGGACCGGACACTCTTCACAATGGATGAGAAAAGGTATGACTCTGTAATAAAAGTCTTTGTCGATCTGTATAATAAAGGTCTTATATACAGAGGTATAAGAATGGTAAACTGGGATCCCCAGGCAATGACAGCAGTATCTGATGAAGAAGTTAATTATACTGATGAAAAATCAAAACTATATTACGTCAGATATAAGATTGTCGGAGAGGAAGGATATGTTATGGTTGCAACTACCCGACCTGAGACAATACTTGGAGATACAGCTGTCTGTGCAAATCCGAATGATGAAAGATACCAGCATCTGAAAGGTAAGAAAGTCATTGTTCCGATGGCTAACAGGGAAGTCCCGTTTATTTTTGACAGCTATGTTGATCCGGAATTCGGAACAGGATGTCTTAAGATTACGCCTGCTCACGATATTAATGACTATGAGATAGGACTGAGACATAAGCTGCCGTCAATTGACGTTTTCAATGACGACGGGACAATGAGTGAAAGAGCAGGATTATTTGTCGGTGTTGACAGGTTTAAGGCTAAAGAGCTTGCTGAAACAGAACTCCGGAGAACAGGAAATCTTGTTAAAGTTGAGAATTACGACAACAAAATAGGCCGTTCAGAAAGGACAAATGCTGTTATTGAACCAAAACTCTCCATTCAGTGGTTCCTTAAGATGAAAGAACTCTCACAACCGGCATTGAATGCAGTAATGAATGGAGATGTTCGGATTCATCCGGCAAAGTTTAAAAATCTTTACCGGCACTGGATGGAGAATGTTCAGGACTGGTGCATAAGCCGGCAATTATACTGGGGCCATCGGATACCAGCCTGGTACTATGAAAATGAGGAATTTGTGGTAGCTGAAAATATCGATGCTGCACTCGAACTTGCCCGGGGAAAAAGCAGCAATCCGAAACTGAGCAAAGAAGATCTTCGCGAAGAAGGTGATGTTCTAGATACATGGTTCTCATCATGGCTGTGGCCAATAACCTCCTTTGATGGAATAAATAATCCGGATAACGATGACATAAAATATTATTATCCTACAAATGTACTTATTACTGCGCCTGAGATACTGTTTTTCTGGGTTGCACGAATGATCATTGCCGGATTTGAATACCGTGGGAAAAAGCCATTTGATGATGTTTATCTCACAGGGCTTGTAAGGGATAAACAGAGAAGAAAAATGTCGAAATCGCTTGGCAATTCTCCTGATCCGATTGAGCTTATTGAAAAATATGGCGCCGACGGAGTCCGGGTAGGGATGCTTTTATGTTCACCGGCCGGAAATGATCTGCTATTTGAAGAAACATTGCCCGAACAGGGACGTAATTTTGCAAATAAAATATGGAATGCCTTCAGACTTGTAAAAAGCTGGAATATTGACGAAACAATAGATCAGCCTGATTCATCGAAAATTGCGGTGAAATGGATGGAGGAGATCCTCAGGAAATCGATAAGCGAAATAGATGTGAATTTTAGAAAATTCCGGATCTCGGAAGCTTTAATGATCACCTATAAGTTATTCTGGGATGAATTCTCAGGCTGGTATCTCGAAATTATCAAACCCGAATATCAAAAGTCTGTTGACAGGCAGACCTATGACTATACAGTGGAATTCTTTGAGAGACTTACAAAGGTGATGCATCCGTTTATCCCGTTCATAACAGAGGAGATCTGGCAGTTTCTGATTGAAAGAAAAGAGGGTGAGAGCATTATGGTTGCCATGATGCCCGAGGCCAAAAGATTCAATAAAGAGATAATTGCAGGTTTTGAATCCGCTAAGGAAACAATCAGTGCTATCAGAACTGTTAGGAAAAACAAGGAAATTCCAACCAGGGACAAGATTAAGCTTCTCATCTTAAGTAATAAAAATAGCTTTGATACTTATTTTCTTCCCGTTCTGTCTAAACTCTGTAATCTGTCAGAGATACTGTTTGTTTCAGAAAAACAGGAAGGCACAGCTTCATTTATGATAGGGACTACTGAGTATTTTATACCTCTGGCAGGAAAGCTTGACATAGAAAGTGAGATTGCAAAGATTCAGGAGGATCTCAACTACAACAGGGGTTTCCTTGTCAGTGTTATGAAAAAGCTTGACAATGAGCGCTTTGTTAAAAATGCTCCGGCAGATGTATTAGAGTTGGAAAGAAAGAAAAAGAGCGATGCTGAATCGAAGATAAAGTCGTTGCAGGAATCACTGAAGTCGCTGAAAAAATAATCACTCCATTTCAGTTTTTCACCCCTAAATCCCTCGAGGGGGACTTAAAAATCCTTCAATGCATTTTAGCCCCCCTTTGGGGGGGATGGGGGGTAAAAAATTGGGGAAAGCGATGAACCCAAGGGGGACTTTTAAAGCCGTAATTGCATTTTAGCCCCCCTTGGGGGATGGGGGTAAAATATTTGGGGAAGAGACGTAGTTCAGGGTACCAGCTTCCTTACATAATAGTTTTCTTCAACCGGTACCAGTTCCCAATCGTTATTGAGAATAAGATGCCATCCATCACCTGAAATATGGTCTTTATCTGCTTTGAATGACTTTGCTGTAATGCGGATAAACTTCAGATTATTTGAGACCAGACAACCAGCTTTGTCAACTGTGAGTTTTCCCCAGTTATCAGAGACTCTGATCGAATTGTATAATGTCCCAAGTGTGTCGAGCGAGTGAATATCTTCGGGTTCAAAATCAAAATACGGGCTTTCAAGTTCCAGAAATACCACAGGTTTCTCAGTAAAGATGCTGATCTGGCTATGGATGCTTTCTTTGATATCGGCATCCCTTTTTTCTTCCTCTTTATTTATAGCATCAATATCATAATTCACAGCAAGACTTCCAGCCACGTCCCTGCATATAGCTGGTAATTCAATATTGTATAACTCCCTGACCGCATTTCCAAGATCAAAACTTTCTGTGTTTATTTTTTTGATATCATATCCCTTATCATAAAGAAGTGTTGCATATAATGCTCCATGAATTATTCCATACGACCTTGCGTATGATTGCATTGAATAGATACGGTCGAGGTTTTCGAATAATCTGACCTTATATTCTTCCGGTGAATTTGTGCATAACGTGGTATATGTAAATGTTGCCAATCCCTCATAAGTTTCAAATTTATTTTCATCATCGGCATATTTATGATAAAGTTCCCTATTGGCTCCTCTGAAGATGAGAGCATCGCGTATTGCGAGCTGCCGTTCATCTCCGTGGGTATTTATTGCTTTCCGTAATGCTTTCCATTCCAGTTTGATCCAGAGCCTGGCCTCTTTTTCATCCATATTATTTTCATTAAAGGGAGAAGAAGCAACTCCTTCATTTTCCTGAAACCGATGGAAAAGACTGTGAATTGCCCTGGTCTTTATCCTGTACATTTCTTCTTCCTCAGGAAGCGGAGTCATGGCAAACTGTGTTCCTCCGAATTTTACGGGAGCGTTGCTTAGTATCAGTTCTTTCGGATACAGACCGGTATACACACCGTCTTTGTATTTCAGAAGGCCCTCATTATCAGGTAGGTTAGATGTAATCCTGCGAGTTACTCTTTCAACGAACATTATTGGCCCGTAAAGGTTTTTCCCCCAAAGCTTTCCGCTGTCGCGGTTGCATATTTGCTCAATTTCTTTGAAATATACGGATGCTTTTTCTGTTGTAAAGTATGATTCATTTTTTTTCCCTTTACAGTTAATCAGTATTAATAAGAGAGAGAAAATTATCCATTTCTTCATTTCAGCTGTTTTGAGGTTTCGAAAGTAATGAAAAAAATTGCATAAAGTCAAAAATGCATTAACTCCATGTATCGGGATTTATTAATAACTTTGGAATGTCCTGTTTTTATGATTTTATAGATTTTAGCTGCAATTGTATGTTTTCGTTGGATTTATTATGGTTTAATTTAATATTTGTTATAAATTGGCATAAAAAGCGTAATATTTTAAACTTAATTCATCTGATTTGAACATTATATTCAAATTTTTAATAAATGGCTGATCACTCTGATAATTTATCTCTTCTTTCTCAGGTAAGCGAGGTGGTTGTAAAAAGTTCTGATCTCGGGGAAGCTCTCCTCCAGGTAATGGAGGAAATGGCTGATAAGTTTGGTATTATCCAGGCCTTCCTGACTGTTCTCAACCGCAATTCTTCCAAAATATATATTGAGGTAGGTTATGGTTTGACGAGGGAACAACAGAAGAGAGGTGAATATAAAATAGGGGAAGGCATTATAGGGGAAGTGGTTAAAACGGGGGAACCAGTGGTTATTCCGCATATTTCAGATGAACCGCGTTATCTGAATAAAACAAAATCCACCACTAAATTAGATGATGAGGATTCATTTATCTGCGTTCCTATTAAGGCAAAAAATGCAATAATAGGTACCCTCGGCGTAAAACTTAAATATAATTCTGACCGGTCATTTCAGAATGATTTGCAGTTTTTGACCATTATGGCTTCAATGTTCGCACGGCTGGTAAGGTCGAGACAGGACAAGATTGAGGAGCTTGAGAAACTTCATTACCGGAAACTAAGGGAGCAGGGGCTTTACAGCTATAATGACCGGATCACTTCGCTAGTAGGTGAATCAGGAACAATGCAGGAAGTATATGATATGATATCAAAGGTGGCTATGACAAACGCAACAATCCTCGTACGGGGAGAGAGCGGAGTCGGCAAAGAGCTGGTTGCTACTGCTATACACGATCAGAGCCCGCGCTCTAAGCAAAAGATGGTCAAAATTAACTGTGCTGCTATTCCCGAAATGCTTATAGAAAGCGAATTGTTTGGTTATGAAAAAGGAGCTTTTACAGGAGCAGACAAATTGCATAAAGGCCGTTTTGAATTAGCCGAAAAAAGCACAATTTTTCTTGATGAGATAGGCGACCTGTCGCCGAACCTGCAGGTTAAACTGCTGAGAGTTTTACAGGAAAAGGAATTTCAACGCCTGGGCGGAAATGAAACAATCAGGGCCGATGTAAGGATTATTGCTGCGACCAATCGTAACCTCGAGCAGATGATTATTAAGAATGAGTTCCGCGAGGATCTCTATTACAGGTTAAATGTATTTCCATTATTTATTCCTCCTCTAAGGGAACGACGGGGCGATATTCCGCTTCTTGTAAATCATTTTATTGAAAAGTACAATAAGATACATGGTCTTGAGATTAAACGTATCAGTTCAACTGCTATCGATCTTCTGATGACATATCACTGGCCCGGCAATATCAGGGAGCTTGAAAATTGTATTGAGCGGGCAGCAATTCTCAGTACCGACAGGGTGATCAGATCACATAACCTTCCACCTACCTTGCAGAGTGCCGCATCAACACATTCCCGTGTGGACGGAAGTCTGGAAGCTATTCTGGAGAATGTTGAAAAACAGATGCTGATCGATGCCCTGAATATGTCCAAAGGGAATATGTCTAAAGCTGCAGAACAACTTAAACTTACAGAACGAATGATGGGTCTGAGAATCAAGAAGTACCAGATTGATCCCGCAATATTCAAGAAGTTTAAAATGGCTTGAAATCGTTAGTTTTAATATCCTGTAAATCAATCATTTCCATATAGCCTTGCCATGAGCAGAGAAAATCCTACAATTATGTAGGATTTTTTGTTGATTCCTACCGCTTAGTAGTTTTTTTTTACCTGTGACTTAAGCCTGAATTTTTTTTACTGCTCTCAAACGGCCTGTTTTTTAGTGGTTTACAGACCTGTTGTAAATAATCCCATTGTTTTATTTCTAAGAATGGCATGCATTTGGCCTTATAGTCTGCCGGATACAAAAGTATACAGCATTGTATCTTTTTGCCCTAACGAATATTTAAACTGAATCATTAATAACTAACAATTGAATCGTATGAAGAAAATTGAAGCAATTATCAGGACATCAAAATTTGAAGATGTCAAAGCCCAGCTGAAAGAAATTGGAATCGATTTCTTTTCCTATTGGGATGCATCAGGAGTTGGAAATGAGCATCAGCGCGGACATCACAGTTACCGCGGCACTGTTTATGACACCCAATATATACCAAGGATTTTTCTCTCACTCGTGCTTCGTGACATCAATGTTCAGAAAACCATCGACTGCATTGAGAAAGCCGCTTTCACAGGAGAAATCGGAGATGGGATGATCTTCTGTTATAACATTGAAGAATCAGTCAGGATCAGTAACGGAGCACGGGGTGAAGCTTCAACTGCGGGCCCGGGAGATGAAAAATTAATTAAGTAATAATCATTTAAATCTTAGAATAATGGCTAAAAAACTTTTGTTAATCATATCAGTATTTATGCTGACCTTAGGAATTGAGTGTTACGCACAGACAAATGCCCCCAGAAAACCTGATCCGAGTGGAATAAGCACCGGAAATGCAAGTGATGTTCCATCTGCAAAACCCAGCGAACCGACTATAATGGAATTAGCTAACCAGATCGGGCATAACAAAGTTGCTATAAATATCATCTGGACTTTAATTACCGGATTTCTGGTTTTCTTTATGCAGGCAGGTTTTGCTATGGTAGAGACAGGGTTAACAAGAGCTAAGAATGCCGCCCATACTATGGCCATGAACCTATTTGTATACGGGCTCGGCGTTTTTGGATTCTGGGCATGTGGATTTGCTTTAATGTTTGGTGGTGTTGGCAGCTTAGGCACATTAGGTGGCTTTGATGGTTTGAACCAGGAATTTACAATTAAACTTTTCAGGCATGCATTTGGCCTCATTGGGACTAAGGGATTTTTCCTGTCAGGCGTCTATGATGTGGGTGTCTTTACTCTATTCCTTTTTCAGGTAGTATTTATGGATACTGCTGCTACAATTCCAACCGGAGCTATGTCTGAAAGATGGAAATTTGTTTCTTTCACAATCTATGGTGTCTTAGTGGGGGCGCTGATATATCCTCTTTTCGGAAACTGGGTATGGGGAGGAGGCTGGTTATCACAATTAGGCGCCAACTTCCACCTTGGACATGGGCATGTAGATTTTGCAGGCTCATCAGTTGTTCACATGACAGGTGGTGTTATTGCTCTCGTAGGAGCGTGGATATTAGGTCCACGAATGGGTAAGTATAACAAAGATAAATCACCAAATGCAATCCCAGGTCACAATATACCTATGGCTGTCATCGGTGCTATCATTCTTGCATTCGGATGGTTTGGATTTAATCCGGGTTCTACACTGGCTGGCGGCGATTTAAGAATTTCTGTTGTTGCGGTCAATACCCTGATAGCCTCTATTACCGGCGCTATTGCATCTACACTTTGGATGTGGATTGTTCGTACCAAAAAGCCTGATCCGACAATGATGATTAACGGTTTACTGGCCGGACTGGTTGCAATTACTGCACCGTGCGCATTCGTAAATGTTCAATGTGCAGGTCTCATTGGTGTCATTGCAGGACTATTAGCTGTTGAGGGAGCTTTCTTTGTAGAAAGGAAACTAAGAGTCGATGACCCCGTTGGAGCAATTGCAGTTCATGGTATTAATGGTGCCTGGGGATGTTTAGCATTGGGTCTTTTTGCAGATGGCACCTATGGAGATGGATGGAATGGTGTTTCAGGTACTGTCAGAGGATTATTCTATGGTGATGCTTCACAGTTCGCAGCGGAATTTATAGGGGTTCTGACAAACTTTATTACCATTGGATTAATAAGTTATGTAATATTTAAGCTTATCGGTATGGGTGTCGGTAACAGAGTTTCTGTTAATACAGAATTGGAAGGACTTGATGTTCCTGAAATGGGAACTGAGGCTTACGTAGGCATTAAGATGGATAAAAACTCAGAAACTCCATTATCAAGATAATATTTGTTGGCTGGCAGTCGGGAGCGTCATTTCTTTTCCCGCTATAATCCGCTCCCCGGCTGTCATCTTTCAATCCGTAAAAACTGTTGAATTATTTACTCTAAATCATTTTATCATGAAAAAACTCTTAGTAATTTGTGTAGTATTGTCTGTTCTAAAGGTTGAAATATTACTATCAACTCCTTCAACACAATTATGGATTCCGTCAACTGATTTTCAGGCCTGGAAAACAATGCACCTGGGAATTGATAACTATATCAGAATGTCAAATATAAACGGAGTACGGGGCGCAGCCATTTACGATGCAGGTTTTACAACCGGACTGCTGCCTTTCAAAAAGTTCCAGGGAGAGATTGGCGTTGACTATCTGTACATGGGGGACAGTAATTACGATAACCATCCAATTTATTTCAACGCAAAATTTGGTTTTCCCGAAAGCACATTGTTCAAAGGCTCTCCGGCAATTGCTGTAGGGGCATTTAACTTTGGACTAAAAAATAATCTTACAAATTATAATATTCTATATGGGGAAATTGCAAAAACACTTCCATTAATAGGCAGACTTACTGTTGGCTATTACAATGGCAACGAAAAGATTCTTGTCGATGAAAACATGAAGAAAGCAAACAGTGGAATTTTATTGTCCTGGGACAGAACAATGACAGAAATATCTGATAAGCTCTGGTTTTCAGTTGATTACCAGGGAGGGAAAAATTATCTTGGAGCGTTAAATCTAGGCGCATCATGGGCCTTCTCTAAAAATGTATCTGTTATTGTTGCCTATGATATTTATAATAACAAAAATGCTTATTATAATACCAATAACCAGAATGCCAATACTTTTACAACACAGCTTGATATTAATTTCTAAAAAGATTTATCGTCTGACAATTAAACTAATTAAATCATTAGTGTCCACTAAAAATTA